>JAFTQM010000025.1 GCA_017462755.1 Lachnospiraceae bacterium
AAGAAGTTTATTGATGTTGATAATATTGTATTAAAGGGTGAGCATAACTATGAAAATATAATGTGTGCTATTCTTGCTACTAAGGTATATGGTGTTTCTCCCGCCGTATCTGATTCGCTCTGCTCCTCTCCGGCTGCACCGGCAGTCGGTGTCACATCGCTTCCCAAAGCCTCATCGTTTTCCTGACTCGTTTCCCCTTCCGTTTGCTCCGGTATCATAGTCGGTAATACTTCATCCTCCGTAATCTGCGGCTGCTGTTCCATATCCTGCGGAGGCGTTGTCTCGTCCTGTTCTTTGACTCCGCTATTTCCTTCACCATTTTCTGCGCCAACCTCTTCCTGTGATTCCTTCTGTTTTCCGTCTTTTTCGGCATTGCTTTGATTTCCGAAGGTTTCCTGTGCTAACGGCTCTTCAAAAATATTTGAGTTTCCTTCCGCAACCTGCTCCTGTCCCGGCTGCGCATCTTTACTTCCTTTCTCCGTTTCATCCTTTCCATCCGAAAAATCCAACATCTGATTTAAGGTTTGTTCAAATCCCGCTAACCGCTCCTGATTGTATACGACTGCCGCTCCCATCATTACCGCAACCGCCGCGACGGCAATCCCGGTGGTATAAAAAAAACGTTCGCCTGTCTGTCCGCTTTTCCCACTGCGTTTCGCTACCGCATCAACCGTTTCAGCCTCTTCATTCGCATCCTTTCTCTGTACTCCAAACTTTGCCCGCATCTGGCGCACTACCCGGTCATCCACCTCTTCCGTGGCACCGCCCTGTTTTTGAAAAATCATATAGCTCTGCATCTCTTCGTTCTTTTCATAATATATGTAATAACCATTCTGCCTTGTCAGACTCCCCTCCTCATACCGGTAAATTTCTTCTTCCTTTTCCAAAAAGTCATACAGCATCAAAATTCGGTCGCTTCCCGCAAAATGATCCAAATGTATTTGCGTCAGCATTTCCTTTTCTTCCTCCATAAAGCTGGTGCCGCCATAAAACCAGCCCACAATCTCTCCGTCCGGAAAATATTCCTTGATGTTCTCGTAAATATTTCCCCAGGTATCCCCGGTAATTTCGATTTTTCCATTTTGGCAGACATTCTTCATTACCACACATCCGTATGCATATACATCCCTTGTATGCTCCGATTTTGCAAATTCCCCCACCAGAACAGCCGCACAGCGTCCGGAATAATCCTGCTCCGCCAGCCACCTGCTAAAGGTATAGACATAGTCCTCTATGTAAACTCGCAGATTACTCGTAAAATATCCTATCTGCCGCAAATTCTTCGGTATTTTTCTGCCCTCTGTCTGATACTCCGTTACCTGCGCTTCCGTACTATTATAAATATTTTCAACCATCCGCTTATGCTCCTGTCCTTTTTTGAAGGTATCATAGCATAGCGAATTTAAAGATTTTGTCAAAAACACTTCGTTATTCCTGCAAGTGACCGCAAAATCTGATGTATTCTCACACCAATCCCCATTTCTAGGCGGCTTGTCGCGAAGACCTTTCCAAATCCGTCCCTGCTGCGTCACTTTATTTCATATTTTTACATTCCTCCAAGTCTTTCCTTCGCATATGATTATTTTCAATGTCTATTTCTTACAATCCAGGCAATACTTAGAATAAACGATGTAGAAAGGGATTTCATGCAGAATATGCAAAAAGAAAAAAAGATTTTTTATTTTAATACAAAGGATAAATATGCTTCCTTTGAATTTGGTGATACTCTTTACCGCCTGTTGCAAAAACATTATAACTCGGCACGACCACTGATTTTTTTGTGCATCGGCTCTGACCGCGCCACCGGTGATTGCCTCGGTCCATTGCTCGGACACAAGCTGCACAGCAGTCTCTACGACTCTGCCTTTCATGTATACGGCACTCTGCAGGAACCAGTTCACGCCAGAAATCTGTCAGAAACCTTAGACATGATTCATCACTCCCATCACAACCCATTTATCATCGCTGTGGATGCTTCTCTGGGAAAATCGAATCACATCGGCTATTATACCGTAGGAGAAGGCGCACTCAAACCGGGAGCCGGCGTTGACAAAGAGCTTCCCTGCGTCGGAGACCTCTGTATTACCGGTATTGTCAATATGTCCGGTCTGTTGGATCATATGCTTTTACAAACCACCCGGCTGCAAATCGTCATGTCCCTAACGGACCAGATCTATGCCGGTATCAACTACTGTATCCGTCGGCAATTACGCAGCCATCGTGCTCAAATCGGAAGCTCCGTTGCTTTCCCTTTAAAACAATATGAGCTGTAAGAGAAATCTTACAGCTCAGTTCTTCCATCAAGTGCTCGAAGCAAGGTTACTTCGTCAATATATTCCAAGTCGCCGCCCACCGGCACTCCGCTGGCAATCCGCGTCACCCTAATTCCCGCAGGCTTTACCAGCTTACTGATATACATTGCCGTAGCTTCGCCCTCCAGACTGGAGTTCGTCGCTATAATAACCTCATCCACCTCGCCCTGCAAACGCAAAAGCAATTCCTTTAAGCGGATGTCCGCCGGACCGATTCCAAGCATCGGAGAAATCGCTCCATGCAACACATGATACACACCCTCATACTTTCCGGTTTTCTCATATGCCGCCAAATCTCTGGTATTTTCCACCACCATTATTGTCTTATGATTTCTCTTCGGACTTGCACAAATCGGACAGATGTCGCCATCCGTCAACGTACAACAGCTCTTGCAATAGCGAATGTTCTTTTTCGCAGATACCATTGCCGATGAAAGCTTATTTACCTGCTCCTCCGGCATATTGATAATATGAAATGCCAGCCGCTGCGCGGTTTTAGAACCAATTCCCGGCAATCTTGCCAGCTCTTCTATTAAATTACTAATCTGACTACTGTAATAGTCCACGTTTCTTTCTCCGTTTCCTGTCAGTTATCAAACAAAATTCTTGCTTCTCTTTTCAGCTTCCAAAAAGCCCAAATAAAGCATTGCTTTCCTAGAACAGGCCGCCCAAATTGCCCAATCCGCCGGCAATCGAATTCATCATTGCAGCGGATTCCTCTTCCATCTTTCTCAGTGCTTCGTTTGTTGCCGCCATAATCAAATCCTGCAGCATCTCGATATCATCCGGATCTACTACCTCCGGTGCCAGAGTTACCTCTGTAATCTCCTTCTTTCCGGATACCTTAATGGTTACCGCACCGCCACCGGCACTTGCTTCCCAGACCTTCTCTTCCATCTCCTTGGTCTTTTCTTCCATCTGCTTCTGCATTCTCTGTGCCTGCTTCATCAGATTGTTCATATTGCCCGGCATTGCTCCGCCAGGGAATCCTCCTCTTTTTGCCATAATTAAAATCCTCTCTTTCTTTATTCATCCTCATATTCAATCGGGATATTTTTTATGATTTTTGTTAAATCCGGAAAAGCTCCGGTCTCCGGTCCGTCCTCGCCGGTCAGCACTGTTCGAACCTCAATCTCTTTTCCGATTACCTGCTCTACCGCATGCTTAATATCGCTCAAGTGCGTACCGGACTCGATTAATTGCCGGTCTACTGCATGGTCGAACACCAAGATGAGCTGGTTGTCCGCTCCCGGTGAGGGCTTTGCAGAAATCAGCACCGTCCGAACCAGCTGTGGCAGCTTCTGTAAAATCAGCCCCCACTTTCCTGCAATCGCCTTCATATCCTCAGTCAATGCCTTTTCCAGCACCACTCTGGCTTCCTCCGAAACCTGTTCCGGCTCCTTCTTCTTTTCCGCTGCCTTTACTGCCGCTTCCGAAGCATACATGGAAAGCTCGCCGTTTTCCAGACGCTCTTCCATCTTTCTTAACCGCTCTGCCAAAGACGTATAATCGGTTTCCATCTCCGGACAGCACAGCTTGACCAGCGCCACCTCTATTATCACACGCTTTTGTGTTGCATACTTAATCTGATTGGATAATTCCGAGAAAATACGAATATATCGTATCAGCGCCTCTCCTTCCATTGCCTCTGCTTCATGCCGCAGCAGCTTCAGCTGGTCTGCCGAGACCTCCAACAAATCTTCCATTTCTCCGGACACTCTGAGCAAAAGCAAATTGCGCAAATACCATGTAAAATCGACGGTAAACTGCCCCAAATCTCTTCCTGCATATACTACCTCATCCAGCAGCTTTATGCAATCCGAAACGGAATTTTTGCGGATGTAACGCAACAATCTCGCAAATACCTCGATATCCACATTTCCCAAAACCTCCAACACATCCTCGTATTGTAAGGTTTTTTCCGGATAAAATGCAATACATTGATCCAAGAGGCTAAGCGCATCTCGCAACGCACCATCTGCCATTCTGGCGATATAGCGCAGCGCCTTATCCTCTGCCTGCAGCTGCTCCGCCGTCATCAGTTCCTGCAGACGCTCCGTAATACACTCTACCGTAATACGTTTAAAATCATACCGCTGACAACGGGAAAGAATCGTAATAGGTATCTTATGCACCTCCGTCGTCGCCAGAATAAACATTGCATATGCCGGCGGCTCCTCTAAGGTTTTCAGCAGTGCATTGAATGCCCCGCCGGAAAGCATATGAACCTCATCAATAATGTATACTTTGTATTTTCCTGCAGTCGGCGAATATTTGACCTCATCCACAATTTCTCTGATGTTGTCCACACCATTGTTTGAAGCTGCATCAATCTCAATCACATTCATTGAAACACCTTCATTGATTGCACGGCATGTCATACATTCATTGCACGGACTACCATTCTGCGGATTTTCACAATTCACTGCCCGCGCCAGAATCTTGGCAATCGTCGTCTTACCGGTTCCCCGTGTCCCGCAAAAAAGATACGCATGACCGGTTCGTTCCGTTTTAATCTGGTTGCGCAGTGTTGTCACGATTGCTTCCTGCCCCTTTACCTCATCAAAGGTATTCGGCCGAAACTTTCGATACAATGCCACATATGACATACTAACCTCCATCAAGAGGGATTTACTCCTAATCCTCTTCTATTACCTGAATTTCTAAAAAATCAAAATCTATTGTATCAATAAAATTGTCCTGTGTAAACCTTGTCTTATCATGTTTCTTAAAATCTTCCACGGTTGCATCCAGCCATATCGGCTTCGATAAATCAAATTCCATGCAGATTTCTTCCACCGCTGCAAATATCTTATGTGTTCTGGTCATATCGTTATCATTGCAAACAACCATATCCCGTAGCATATGATTGTCCTTCCATACCTTTGCCCACAATCGAAACATTTTTTCCTCCAAATCACGCAAGAATATTAAAGGTAAACAGACGGTCAAAGGTACGCAGATTCTTCAAATCTCCACCACAAATCAAATCTCCCGACATAAACGCTCCCTGAAAGGTCAGTCTGCCGTTCACAATCCTGTTCATAACCTCACGCGTGGTCTTTGCTGCTACATCCACCTCTGATTTGTCTCTTTCACCATAATAACAGCGCAGAACATCACCCTTAATATCAATTACCAGCTTTTTATCCACGTCAGTAAAGTAAATCGTATATACTGCCTTAAAATCTCTGCCCTGCGGACAGAAATTGTCCCGGAAATTCTTTTCAAATTCATAGCGCTCTTCCGACGCACCGCTTCCCATCATGCCCTTAAACAGCTCGGTCAGCTCCTCGATATCCTTCTTCTGCTTCTGTACTCTTGCATCATCTGATACATAACGCGACAGCTGCTCACTTTCCTGTGGTGTCAGGTCAATCGGCTGACTCACCGGAATGCTGCAGCGTACCATGTAATTGCTGCTCGGCATCAGCTTACCCTTTTGGTGGATAATCCGGTAAAAATCCTCCGTCTTTTTCTCAATAATCTTCCGATAAACCGGCGCTGTTTCAAATTCTGCCTGATTTTCTACAAAAGCCGTAATACCCTCTGCCGTCAGACCGCCCAGTGTTTCCCATGCGCGGAGCAAATGTCCTTCTGCTTCTCTCTCTCCATAAGTATTTGCAATAACGACCGGCATCATGTAAATGCTCTTAAGCTTTTCTTTGTCCGCATAAAGCCAGCAGGCATCCAGAAACTGCTGCATATAGCCGCCAATGCCGAACCATTCTACATTAACCGCCAGCACAATACCGTCCGCTTCCTTTAATGTGTTTGACAATACCGTAATACTGTTCTTTTGCTCATAAAGATTGTATCTGGTTACCTGAACACGAAGCTCCTCCAATACACCGGTAATCGTATTCATCGCATAAATCGTAGGGTCTTCAATCAATCCTCTGCCGCCATAATATATATTAACCTTCATCGCAATCCCTCTTCTTTCCGACCGCTGGTCTGCGGTAAATTAGTAATGCCAAAACAAAGCCTGCTACCAGTCCTCCGATGTGTGCCGCGTTGTCCACACCCTGACTGGTAAAGCCGCCGTAAAGACTAAGCAAAATAAACAATAGCATCTGTCTGCCCGTCAAATCTGCTACCTTACCGCGGTTCAGCAGAATCACCGCCGCCATCGCGCCTACCGCACCAAAAATCGCTCCGGAAGCACCAACGCAGCTGATTTCCCGCTCAATAAAAGTATTATAACCCATCGAGGTAATCCCCGCAAGAATTCCCGTGGCAAAATAAACAAAAAGATATTTACGGCTTCCAAGCAGCTGCTCTAATTTATTGCCGATAAAAAACAAGATCAGCATATTGTTAAACAGATGCTCCGCACCACCATGCAAAAACATGTAGGACAACAGGCGATAATATTCCTTTTCCTCCAATACCAGCCTTGCCCGCAATGCTCCCCGCACCAGCAGGGATGTATTTCCCTGACTGTAAATCATCCATTCGCATATCAAAAATATCAGCACATTGCAGACAACCAGCGCAAGATTCCCATAAGACCATTTCCTGTTTTGCCGTTTCCTTGTCTCTCCGATGCCCGATACCTGCAAATACCAGCAATGCATCTGCTGCTCCAACGGCTTACGAATCCCGCAAAAATCACCGCTCTGATCCTCAAATAGCATGAGCTGCCCCGAAAGAGCATTCCATATCCAGTACTTTTCACCTTCCCGAAACAAATGTCTGCCGCTTTGCGGGTCCTCGGTCACTACCAAACTCAGCATCTCCTGTTGCGGCATCCCTGCAAGAAAAAAGTGTTCTCGAATCTGCTGTCGAATATGCTCCTGCTGCGCCTCCGTCACTTCCTGACGCTCCGGGAAATAATAAACCGTCAGAATATTACAACAGCCCTCCTGCTCCCGAAAGTATATTTTTATCCCGCCTACATTCACTTCAATCCGATTAAAATGCCAGGAGGCTATCAGCTTATCTAACTGCTCCTCTATCATCTCTGTCCTCCGCCCACGCTAACGCACAACGCACTGCTCTTTGCCAGCCCTTCAGCTTTTCCGTCCGCTTATCCTGTGCAAGCTGCGGCAAGAAGGTTCGATCTAATACCCAGTTCTCACGAATTTCCTCAATGCCGTTCCAATAACCGGTCGCAATTCCTGCCAGATATGCCGCTCCCAACGCCGTTGTTTCTATACACTTCGGTCTGTGTACAATCGTATCTAAAATATCCGATTGGAACTGCATCAGAAAATTATTCGCACTGGCACCGCCATCCACCCTAAGACTCTTTATGGAGATGCCGGAATCCTGTTCCATTGCCCGCAACACATCATTGGTCTGATATGCCAAAGATTCCAATGTTGCACGAATCATATGATTTCGATTGAAACCACGGGTAATACCTACAATAGTACCCCTTGCATACGAATTCCAGTAAGGCGCACCGATTCCGGTAAATGCCGGCACCACATACACATCCGCCGTATCCTCTACTGCCATGGCGGCCGCCTCGGACTCCGCTGCTGACGGAATCAGCCCCTGCTCATCCCGCAGCCACTGAATTGCCGCTCCGGCCACAAAAATACTGCCCTCCAATGCGTAATTCGGCTTCTCTCCGGTGCTTGCCGCAATCGTCGTCAACAATCTATTCTTTGATTCGATTAACTTTTCTCCGGTATTCATAAGCAAGAAACAGCCGGTTCCATAGGTGTTTTTCACTTCTCCTGCCTCAAAGCAGCACTGTCCAAACAACGCCGCCTGCTGGTCTCCTGCTACTCCCGCAATCGGAATCTCTCCGCCGAACAATGCTGCATCCGTCATTCCGTACACACAGCTGGACGGCTTTACCTGCGGTAAAAGGCTCTCCGGTATTCCGAAATAATCCAGTATTTCTTTGTCCCAGCACAGCTTATGAATGTCAAAAAGCATCGTCCGCGAAGCATTGGTATAATCCGTCACATGCACTCTGCCCCGCGTCAAATTCCAAATCAACCAAGTATCTACCGTTCCAAACAACAATTCCCCGCGCTGTGCTGCTTCCATCGCGCCCGGTACCTGCTCCAACATCCATTTCAATTTGGTTGCCGAAAAATAAGCATCCGGAATCAGACCCGTCTTCTGACGAATCTTTTCTTCCATGCCATCCTTCTTGAGCTGCTCTATCATATCCGCTGTTCGTCTGCACTGCCAGACAATCGCATTATAAATCGGCTGTCCGGTCTTCTTGTCCCAAACAAGCGTGGTCTCTCTTTGGTTTGTAATTCCGATTGCGCTGATTTCCTCTGCCGATGCTCCTATTTGCGCTAACGCTTCCACCGCTACACTAATCTGAGAGGACCAGATATCCATCGGATTATGCTCTACATAGCCTGCTTTCGGATAAATCTGCGGAAACTCCTTCTGCGCCACACTTGCAATGCTTCCATCCTTCCGAAACAAAATACACCGGGAACTGGTGGTACCCTGATCCAATGCCATTACATACTTTTTACCCATCGTGCTTCGCCCTCCTTCAAATCTCAAACCTGATAAAACTCCGCTCCGTCCTCCAGTCTAAGGCAACCCAAGCGTCCCTCATTGCGCCCTCTTGCCAGATATGCACAGCCACAATCAATATTGATACAGCCACTTCCGTGCCAAAATGCCATCGGCAGCTGCTCCTGATAGTGTATCGTCGGTGTATGTCCAAACACAACCGTACTACCCTCGTCAAAGCATTCCGTACCGTCAATTCTTTCCCACAAAACCTGTTTTTTTAGCGTCTCTGCTTCCTCCGGAATATCCGCCAAAGATTCTGTTGTAATCGTCTTATCCGTCCAAGCTTTTCCTGTATACGGATGCGCGTGTACCAAATAAAACTGCTTGCCATTGACCCTTACATCCGGCAAAAAGAGCGGACAGCTTTCCAAATAAGTAATCAGACGCGCCTGTTCTTTATAATTCAGATTACAGAAAAAATCATGCGCTGTTACATCTCCGCCGTTTTGGCTCCAATGAAACATTCTTCGCTCATACTCTTCTCCGGAGAATTCTTCCAGCGTAACCACCGCAAGCATCATATCCTCATGATTTCCCAACAATAGAACAACATTGTCCCTCTGCATAAAATCCTGCAGCAGACGAATTCCATCCGGTCCCCGGTCAATCACATCTCCCAGCACATACAGCTTATCCTGTTCCGAAAACTGAATCTGCTCCAACATCTGCAAATATTCTTTATATAAACCATGCAGGTCACTCATTACATATGTATAGCCCATCTCCCGACCACCTTCTCTTTTCTGTCGGTTCGCTTTTTACTGCCATTTCCCATACTTTCCGGCATCACGAACAATCATAATTTATTATAGTATATTTGAAGGCTTCGAGCAAGTAAAGATATAATAAATATCTGCAAATCCTACCACATCACCAAGCTCCAGCCGCCGACATTCCTGCGCCAGCAACTGCTCTCCATTTAAGAAGGTTCCGTTCTTAGAATCCAAATCCACCAAATAAAAGCTTTCGTCCTCTTTTCGAATACACGCATGCTTCCTGCTTATCACATTACTCTGAAAACAATATCCGTTTTCCGTCCTGTCTTTCCCAAAGTAAAAGGGAAAGCTATGCATTACTATCGTTTCCTGCTTGTTTTCCAATGCCTCTAAATGATATTCTTCCTGCAGTACCACCTCCGATAGCAATACCGTCTCCGTTTCCAACACTTCATCGCTCACAACCATCTCCTGTATTTCCCTCTCCTCATCCTTTTGCTCATACGATGCTTTCTTTTTTCCGTAAATACTTTGCAACCGCTCCAAAATTGCCGTTCCAAAATTTTTTACTGCCATTACCACGGAATTTTTCTCTTTTTTTTCGGACAGCTTCGCACCTTCGACGCAACCCTCCCGCTCGTCCGCCCTCTGCTCACTCCGATACTGTGATGATGTCAGCCGCTCTCCTTTCTCTTTTTCCGCACCTTCCCCATATTCCTCCGCGATAATCTCGTCACACAAATCCAACAACTGAAACACTGTACATTCTCCCTGTCTGCTTCGCGAATACAACAGATATATCAGTGAAACCACACGGCGATTTTTATAATCCACACATTCCATCAAACTCTCCAACAGACTGCTTAGCTGCTCGCCCTGCTCCCTTTGATAGCCCGGATAGCACACCAGCATGATTTCCCTATTTTCTCTTACATAAATATACGCTACATCCAACAAGAAATCTTTTTCATCCAACAGGTATTTCTCTGCTTCCGTACAACAGTCCACAATTTTCTGAAAAAGCGCACGAATCTCATGAATTCCCGGAATCTGCTTTCGAAACTGCTCCCCCAAACTAACGCAGTCTGTTGCATCATAATAATAAAAGCAGCCGTTATTCCATTCTCGCAATTCTACCCTCAAAAAACCGGAAATCCGATTATTCAAAAGCATTCTTGATTGATAACTCTCCTCCTGTCCCTCCAGTACAAGGTATTTTTTCCTTAATTCCGTTTTATATTCTGCATTTATTCCCATGCCCACTCTCCATTCTTTAATCCCATCAGGTTACTGCTTATTCTGGTCAATTCTTCTCGCACCAGATATGTTTTTTCGTCCCGCAGTGTTATTTCCTTCTGACATTCTGCCATCCACAGTATCGGATAATCCGACTCCACAGAAAGCTGAACCATAAAACCGGACTGCTCCAGCCGGATTTCTCTTAACCGATACAAATACAGCTTATCCTGCAATAAGCTGTACGCATACTCCTCCAATTCTTTCTTTTCTCCCGCTCCCAATGCCGCAAATGCATAGAACAATCCCCGATTCGTAATCTCCTCCTCCGGCAAGTCACCGCTCTTAGGACCGGTTCCATAAATCAAGTAGTCGTCCGCGCATTCCAACGTCTGATGAATGACTCCGCGTATCACCAGACGGTCGTGCATAAAAAATACCAGCCACAGCAAGAAGAAAAGCACACCAAGCAGTATCGGAATCAAAAATACCGCCTCCACCGTTATACTCCCTTTCCGACGTTCTTGGTGCTTCATAGCTTCCCTCCCATCTGCTGTAAACAAATTCTTATCAGCTGTGCTGCTGCCAAAAACGGCACAAAGGCAAAGGTCTTTTTTCGCCCGACATGCCGAACCAGCAATAACCACGCAGCATATACCGCCGCCAATACTAACGCAATAAAGAACAGCTCCAGATTTCCTCTGCCTCCCAGCAATATCCCTGTAATAATAAATAAAATCGCATCTCCCTTGCCTATTTGCTCTCTACTGCAACAGCTAATCACATAAATCACTGCTCCAAAAAGAATCCCTGACAGCATACTTACACCGCTGATTCTGCTACACACAGCTACTATTGTTCCTGCCACCAAAGCTATCGACAATTCAAGCACCGATAAGCTTTTTCTCTTTAAATCCTGTATTGAAAACCACCCAAGAATCCCTAATGTCACAAGCATACTTCCCACACTTTTACCCTCTATTCCCTTTCTCTCACATTTAATGCTCCTGTCCGCACCGGCTGCACGGACGATATGCTCCTGCCTCACGTTCTGCCAGCTTTGTTACCGTTCGCTTCAACCGGCTGCAACTCGCACTGCTATGATATCTGGTTCCGCTTTCCGTTATCCATACACTTCCTTCATTGCCCGTTGCAGCTTTGCAGCTTTCACACGGATAGTACTTACTGCCATACCGATTCCGCTCCGTTTCAATTTGTGCATACGATGTTTCTTCTACCTGAATGCGTATATAGCTGCACGCACTATCCCGATGATATACGGTTCCGGTTTCGGTCACATATACATACCCCTCTTCCACTGTCGCCTCTGTTGTAGCCGTATTCTCCTGCTCCGGTCTTGCAGCCTCCAGCGTTCCTTCCCCCGCAAAGCTGCGCATCAAAACCTTCTTTTGAAAATGAAGCTCCGGTAAAACCGTCTGCAACACCGGAAATTCGACCCGATACTGCATGCATATCACTGTCATCTCATCCTCAGCATAGGCATCTGAACCGACAAACGAAATCCCCTCATAGCCTCCGACTATTACTTTATTCACAATTTCGGTCGAAGAGAGATTTCTTCTTACCGTTTCCCGAAACCAAACTTCGGAGCTTACACCCGAAATCAGCTCTTCCGCTGCCGACATCAGCTGCTGTTTTCCCTGCAAAATCGCCGACCAGCCGGCAATCTGCTCTCTTTCCGCATCCTCCGGCTCTGCCTCCATCACAGCATCCAGATATTCATCTAAGTTTTTTAACAAATATCCTACATCTGCCGTTTGGTTTACCGCTTTACTTGCTGCTATGGTAAGCTCCGTTTCGGTATATACAATTTGAAACAGATGCAGAAACACAATAAATACAGACAAAAGCACAGTCAGCAGCAACGCTGCTTCTGCTGTTAGGGCTCCCTTCTCCCTCCGCTTCTCCCTCATACTTCTCCTTCCTCTGTGGTCAGTGATCCGTTCTTTTTTCATATACCATCACGCTTTCTGGAGAGAATGAATTTGAGATTAAAGTGCAGAACTGAAAAAAGAACAGACCACTGACCACAGCTAATAAGACGTTCCAAACGAAAGATTTTCTGAAATCCCCGTTCCTCCGGCTTCGTCCCTGTTATAAATTAAAAATCGATACGGAATCTTTAGCTCCGCCTGTACCTGTAGCCTTCCGATACACTCTGCAAGTCGAAAGTTCTCCGAAGCGTTCAGCTGCAATACCTGCTGCACAACATCCATCGTGCGCAATGTCCGTAGCTCCTTGTCCTCTAAGAACAGAAACAAGCGCAGGTATTCCTCATAACTTTTTAAAATTCCTCCGGCATTCTGATACGTCCTTGCCTTCGTCAACATCACTGTCTTATTGAAACCAAGCAGCTCCGAAAAACCAACTGCCAACCGACTGCCGGACACCAGAAAGCTGCATTCTCCACCCATCAAAAGCGCAGCGCATTCCACCAAGGCACATTCTGCCGCCCAAATCAGCTCTATGATAAACTGAAGCGCATATACCAATGCAGATATTCCCGTAAAACCCACAATGGCGGTTGCCGTTGCTTTCGCTTGATTCCTGCACTCACTGCTGCATAATATCGCGGTAAGATTCATTGCAAACCGCAGACTTAAAATCTTGCTGATTATTGCAGCCAAATTACTATCATCCTTCAATTCTCCGCCAATGATATACTCTCGCTGGTACAACAGCCCTTCTACTTCTTCGTCCTGCTCCGTTGCCTCACTTTCCAAAAAATTGCTATAACACGGAAAATGCTGTTCGACATAAACCAGATACAAAATCTGTTCCAACAATGCTTCCGCTCCTGCACCCAGCCAACCAGAGGCTTGTTCACTATAACCACTCAGTCCCGCACCTATCTCACCGGACAGCAACGCTTTAAGTCCCACCAGTCCGGCAAAACGATTTCCTCCATAGCCTGCCGACGGTAGCTCATTCTCTGATATACACGCTTCCGATATCTTCTCCGGCTCCTCCAACACCAGTGCCAGGATGCCATATTCCATCAGCTCTTTTGCAAAATCAGAAAATGCATTCTCCTCTTCCGCCGCAAAAAGTCCATCGTATTGAAACCTTAGCGTCTCCAAGCGCAGTGTCCCCAGCTCTTCTTCGATTCTTGCTCTGCCCTCCGACCATTCCGTTGCCGTACTTTCCAAGAGAGAAATCCCCTCAAAGCAAGCCTTTGCTGCTGCAAGACATTTCTCATTGTGATACAATGCTTCTTTCATGCCGGAGCTATCCGACAGCATCCCCAGACCATCCTTTTCCCCATACTCCGTCAAAAGCTCCTCCGCTTCCGTCAACAATTCCTCATACAAAGTCGGCTCCAGCTGCTCCTTCTTTGCCTGTAGCTCCTGCATATAGCTTTTCAACTCTTTTTCCGCCTCTTCCTTTTCCTGCATTATTTGTTCCAACAGCTCCGCTGCCCGGCTTGTTTTACTTTGTGCTTCACCTACAAGCTTCTGCAAGGTATTCCATCTTGCCAGACATTCTGCACTTCCCTCCTGTACAAGCATTTCCTGCTCTGCAATCATTTCCCGCAGCGTCGTCAGGCGTTCCAGTCTTGCTCCAAGCTCCTCCTCTTCCATCAATAATTTCTTCAACTCTTCATATTCCTTTGCAAGACGTTCTTCCTCTTCATACAACTGAGGAAGATTTTCTTTGGCTGTCACCACCACCTCTCTGATACGATGAATGGAGCTTAACATCTCCAGCGGATTTCGATAATTTCCTTTCTGCACCTCATACAATTCACTGCTGTCCAGATATACACTTTCCAAGCCATCGAAGCCCGGTACCAACATTTTTACAAAGGAATCCGCAGTCTTGATGCGTCCCAGCCAATTCCTTGTAAAAAAGCCATCCTCCACCACAAAGCCATCAATACAGCCCGCCAACTCCAGTACCTTACCTTCCACCCTTGCTGCCGTAGCTTCTGCTTCGTATTTTCGCTGCATTACCTGTGCCGTATGCTCCGTCTGACTCAAAATCCCCAACGCCTCCAGCAGTTCTTCCGCCGCCAGCTCTACGCTTTGATACTTGGCATATTGCAGCACCTGCTCATAAAAGAATGCGCCGTTTTCATCTGTCAGCGTTGTGACCCCTTCCACTAAGCCGTTATTCAGTTCGATATCCACCCAACCGCCCGGCTCGGTATTCTGTTGCAAATACCAGCTCCACTCCGCTGACAGCTGTTCATAGCTCCCCGGCTCTTCTCCCTCGTTCCAATATCCGAATACATGATAGTTTTCATAGAGCGGCAAATAGTACGAGCCTAATACTGATTTTGTGCTAAGCTCCATCACACTCTGCGCAATTGCCCTGCTGGCAGACACCCTCGCCGCTTCTACCATCGTGGTTACAAGCGTCAGGATTAATAGCAGAACCAGACTGAAAAACACCGTAATCACACCATTTTTACTTTGCCCTCTGTCCTGCTTAATCAATGATTTTATCTGCACCTCCGCTGATGGCACTCAACGCGTCCGATACGACTCCCTTGATTTCTGTCTGGAATAGCAGCACCAAACCAATCAATATCACCAGAATCAATATGATTTCTACCACACCAACCCCTCGATTGTCCTTCTTCCACTTCTTCGATGCTCCCATTCTCTGATTCTTTTCTTTCTCTCGCTTCATTCTTTCCCTCCTCATACTAAATCTGAAAGCTTGCAAATGCCGGTACAAGTACAATGACCAATACAATCAACAGCATCCCGCCCATTGGCAGAAGCAATTTTGTCCCGGCTTCCTCTCCCTTTCGTCTTGCCTGTTCCTTTCTTTCCGAAAACGCTTCCTGCGACTCCATCTGAAGCAGCTCAAGCAACCGTTTGGAACCTTTTTTCAAATTCTGTACCAACAGCGTCGTAAACCGCAAATATGGCAGCAATCCGCAGCGAACGCCAAATTCCTCATAAGCCTTCCACTCCGGCACACCAAGCTCCATCTGCGATAATGTCCGAAGCATCTCCTCATACACATATCTTCTTTTTCTGCTCTTGCGGTAATCCTCTGCGATTCGCTCCCATGCCCTTTTTACAGTCAGTCCGGCCTCCAATAGTAGCATCATCCTTCCCAACAGCACCGGATAATCCATGAGCAGCTGCTCTTCCCGCTTCTTTGATTTTTGTTTTAATGCTGCTCCCGCCTGATAATACACCAGCAGAACAATCACAATCCCCAGTATCAAAAGCAGACCATAATGGTTTTCTTTCGTCTCCGACCATTGCAGCTTCCGACCGTTTATCTCCTCCGGCAGCTGCTGATACTGTAACAGCGCACTTTCCTCATTTGCCTGCTCTACTGCCTTCGCAAGCTCGGACGCAAAGACCTCCGCCTCACTATACGGATACGGAAGAATATTTAATATAAAGCTTTGCTCCCTCGTTTCCTCCCCATAATACAGTGTCGCAGTAATGCTCGCCTCCTTCGGTTCGGTAAGTACAGTGTTTTTTACCATTCCGTCCGCTCTTATGTACGGTGTTGCCGACGTATCCCACTCAATTTCCATACCGTATTCCGGCAGACTCGAAACCAAGTCCAAAGAATACTGCACTTCCGCCAACGATTTGTTTTTTCCGCATATTCTTTGCCTCAATTCATCGAATGCCAGTCGATATAGCGCTTCCAATTCCTCTCCCGTCAAGCGCCTTGCAGTTACTTCTACCAATACTTCCTTTGCCTGCGTGTCAGCTCCCGCCACCAGCTCATATTCCTGCGTCCCGGACTGCGGCCGCTCCAACCGGTTTCCCTCCTGTAACAATACGCCTTGCTTGTTTTTTAGCACCATCCCGGCACCAAAAACCAACACCAGCGCCACTGCCAGCAATGCCTGTTTTTTTCGCTTCTGCTGAAACCGTTTTCTGCTTCGTTCCGGCGGCTCCAACGGATACAACAATGCCAACAAGCCCTCCTGCTCCTGCTTCAGCTCTCTCACCACCTTTCCTTACAGTTCAATTCTGATCAAATGCTCCATTAGCCAAATCAGAAAAACATAACCAACCAACAACAAGCTCATCAATAGATTCCCGCCCATCCCCTGATACAACGGTTCCAGAAAACTTGGTGAGAAAATCCGAAAATACAGCATGATTCCGGGTGGCACTAGCTTCATCACATTTCCCTCCATCCGCTTCTGTGCAGTAATGGTCCGAATCTCTCTCTTTACTTCCAATCTCGTCGCAATCACTGACACTGTCGAACGAAGCATCTGTAGCACATCTCCGCCCATGCGCTTTGTCGTAGACAAGGTTTCCGCAAAGCCCTCCGCATCCTCCAGACCACTTTGCCTTGCAAACTCCCCAAATGCCTCTTCTACGACAATTCCGTTTGCAAGCCTTCGCAAAATCCGGTCAAAGCCAATGCAGATGTACGCATCCTGCGGATAAATTGCTGCCAGCTCTTTTTTGGCCTCTGCGAATGCGTTTTCCAGCGAATATCCCGCTTCCAACGCCGCCTGCAAACTATTCAGCGCATCCTTTAACTGTAGATTTCTCTGATAGCTCTCCTCCTCGCGAACGCTTTTTGCCCGAATACTCAAATATACCGGCAACAGCGGCAGAAAAAATACTCCTATCACTACATCGTTGTATACCAGTCCGCCAATCAGCACGCAGATTGCCAAATATTCTGCCAGCCCTCTCAGTCTGTATTTTTTCATCTACCCCTCCAAACAAACTCCCGCATGTCGTAGCTTCTGTCTTTGAATCAGACCGTTGCTGCATTTCTTTAATTCTCCGATTACTCTGCCGGTCTCATCCACACCCGCTTCTTCGTAAGTATACAGTCGGTTCAATTCAATTTCTCCATCAACACACTCCAATACCTCCGCAATCTCCAACACCTTTCGCGACTTATCCCGCAATCTTCCCAAATGCACAATAATATCAATCGCAGATGCAATCTGCTTTCGTACTGCTAACAAGGGTATATTGGTTCCCAAAAGCACCATTGTCTCTAGTCTGGAAAGCATATCTGCCGGCGAATTTGCATGACCGGTGGACAAGCCGCTGTGTCCGGTATTCAATGCCTGCAGCATATCAATGGCAGCCGCATCCCGCACTTCACCGACGATAATCCGGTCCGGTCTCATCCGCAATGCCGACTTTATCAAATCCCGAATCGTAATCTCATTCTTTCCCTCCAGATTCGCATTGCGCATTTCCAGCCTTACCAGATTGGGCGCATTCTTGATTTGCAGCTCTGCCGAATCCTCAATCGTAATAATTCGCTCGTCCTGCGGTATGTAATTGGATAATGCATTCAAAAATGTCGTCTTGCCACATCCGGTTCCTCCGGAAATAAATATGTTGTATCCCGCCTGTACCAGTTTTCCCAAAAACTCTGCTGCCTCCTCCGACAATGCTCCTAGACCAAGCAATGTTTCTATCGTCATTGCCTCCTCCGGAAACTTCCGGATGGTCACGACCGGTCCCTCCAACGCCACCGGCGGCAGCACAATATTGACTCTGGAGCCATCCTTTAGGCGGGCATCCACAATCGGACTCGCCTCATTTATCATTCGATTTGCCCCTGCTACAATCTGCTGCACCACATCCTCCAGCTTCTGCTTTGATTCAAAATGTCTGCTCCACTCCCGAATCTGTCCATTCTGTTCGATAAAAATATGCTGCTCCCCATTGATCATGATTTCCGAAATCGAAGCATCCTCTACCAACTCCTGCAAAATATCCAGCCGACGAATGGAATTAAAAATCTCTTTTTTCATTCTCAATCGCTCTCGGATTCCCATATAATACTCCTGCCCCTTCAGACACAGCGTTTCGTCAATCAGCTCCAGCAGCTCCTCGTCCCCCAGCTCTTTGGACAAATCAATGGTTTCCAACACCTTTTGCTGCAAGGACTGCTTTACCTTGCCAAGCCGTTCTTCCTCCTTCAGCTTATTCCCTCCTTTCCGCGCGAAGCGCTAAATGCATCTGTCCCAGCATGCTCTCCCGGTCGGTATGCGGTATTCTTATCATTCTCTTTTCCGATTCCGGCATTCGAAAGGATGCCTGTCGCAAGAACAATTCCTCTTTTTTGCGATGCTCTTTTTTCTCCTTCGTCAGCAAAAACAAATACTCTGAGAGAAACATCGCCCCCGCCAGCGCATCCGTAAATTCTCCGGCATCAATGATTACATAATCATAGCTTCCCTGCTTCGCCAGCTCCTGCAGCAATAAAATCATTTCCTCGCTGTTGCATTCTGAGATATCTGCCCAGTGTGCAACCCCGCACAAATACGACAAATTTTCTTTTCTCCCAAGCAACGAATTTAGTTTTTGCATTCCTTTTTCGGATTTTTGTTTTACATAATAGATTGCCTCGGACAATGCATCTTCTCTTGCATCTCCCTGCAATTCACAGAAATAAAATGGATCAAAAGATAAAAACAGAACTTTATTTTGCTTCGATAACTCTTGTGCCAATGACTCGGCAAGCGTCGTCACTCCGGCTCCGCCTGACGATGACAGCACCGTGGCAATTTGCGTGTGTCCGGTCTTTGGTATCGCCTGCTGCCCCGGATATACTTCTTCATAATACAACAAAATTTCTCTTAAAATTTCAGATGCCGATTGAAACTTAAATACCACCGGCGGTCCACCCGGCTCCCTCACATAGCTTCGGTCAGATAACAGCATAATCGGACATTCCGGTATTCGCTCCAATCGTCCGTATATGCTTTCCTCGCAAAGCAGCATTGCTATCCGGTGTCGTTCCATGTAGTCTGACAGCTTCTCTTCGCTCGTAAAAGCCGCCGTAGAAAATACCAGCTCCCGCTGACTGCTCAGATATTGCAGCAGCCTGCTGACATATCTTTCCTCGCCATCCAATATGGCAAGCACCTGCTCCATACACTCACTCCCTTCTCGACTCGTATCTTTGTTTTCCCGGTTTGGTTCCGGTAGCGACATCATAGGCGATTTTTTCTCCGGTGTCAATCGCCTTTGAGCGCTTTTTCTGATTTTCGGAAGCTTGCATGAAACCTCCCGATGTCTTTCATAAAAAATACCGATACATTTTTGGTGTCAAGCATCCAAAATGTATCGGCATATTTCACAGGAATGTTCCTGATTTTTCTTACATTATGCTATTTTCATTGTTTTCCTGTTCTCAAGAAGTCAACTCATTCCGCCACTTCCTACTCCGCCAGCAGCCTCTGAATCTCCTCTGTCATTGCTGCTGCCGCAATCTCATTGGTCGCCTCGGTCGGATGCCAATCCGCTGCAAAACCGGTCGAGCCATCCTGCGGCTTCAAATGGAACGCAGATACCTTTTCATCTCCGGTCTCCGCCTGATATGCTGCGACTGCCTCCTCTATCGCCGAGTACAGGTTATCTCCCATGATTCCCAATGTACAGATGATATGTGCATCCGAATTCTTTTCGCGCACCTGCTTTAAGAAATTCACATATTCATCAATGTAGAGCTGACGCTTCTCCTTGTCGGATTTTACATACGAATCGTCATTGGTACCCAGATTGATTACGACAAAATCCGGCACAAAACGGCTAAAATCCCATTCCACCTCACTGATGCTGAAATCACCGAACGCACCACCGGATTTTGCAGACAAGGTATACAACTCCGGTACCAGCTGTGTCGTCACACGATTGCCATCCCCGCTGTAGCCGGAAATGATGCCGTGTCCGCTGTAGGATACAAAGCTGTAATCCGCATCCAATGCTGCTGCCGTCTTGTACGCATAGGTCTTGGTCGCATCCTCGGTTGCCGTAGAGAAATGATGGTCGCGGTTCTCATCGTCCACACCATAACCACAGGTAATCGAATCTCCGATAAATTCGATTTTCAACTCCTTCTCTGGTGTCGGCATGATGTCTCCCTCACAAACCACATCAATGCTCTTGATGCCTACTGTGGAATTGCCCGCCTCCGACAGCTTTATAATCTTAATCGTCGTTTCCACAGACTCCTCCGAGGTAAATACCTCGTAGGTATTTAACATCTTCTTTACCTGCTCGTCCACTACCCGCTCACCATTTACATAGATGGCAAAGCGCGCGCGGTTCGTCGGTCCGGTCGTCAGTGTACTGTCTGCTGCCATCGTAATGGATGCCGAGGTTCCGGTAAAGGTAAACTCCACACCACTCGCTGATTGCGCCAGCCAAAGAATGTTCTGATACATTTCGTTTCTGCCAAAATATTTTACATATTGCTCCTCTGCAATATAGGATTTTTCCGTCAACGCAGCTTCCGGCTCTGCTTCGGTTGGTGTCGGCTGCTCAGCTCCGGTATTCTCTGCACCGTTCGTCTCATCTTCAGTCGCATTATCACCCTGCTCCTCTGCCACGGTCGGTGTCGGCTGCTCACTCGAAGCCTGCTCACCCTTGCCGCCGCAGCCGGTCAGCAACAGCGCCGCCATCATTGCCCACAATACGTTTTTCTTCTTCATTACTTTTGTCCTTTCCAAGTTCATTCTATAACCACTTCATTATACAAGATAACCTTCCCTTATTACAATCCTCTTTTTTAGATAATTGCGAAACGCATCAAATCCACTGGCAGAGCCCAGCAAGTGAACAAAACATAAGCAGGTACTTGAATCCCGCCGATACTTAGACGCTGTATTTTAGCGTCTTATGTACCGCTGCGAGGATGAAGTAGCGGGAGCGTACCTGCTTATGTTTTAGTTCATCTTGCAAGGGCTCTGAGAATTGTTTCTGCGTTTCACAATTATCTAAAACGTATCTTTTTGTATAACCTGAGAATTTTTTCCCATACTATGAATAATATAGAAAAAGAAAAAGGGTGCCATACGACACCCTATGGAGGTTCATTATGTTATTTTCTCATCGCAAAAACAAAGAAACCAACACTGCACTGCTTGCAGAAATCGCAAGAACAAAGCTTGCACTGGAAACCGCTTATTCTAATTTTGAAAATGTCATTGACCCCGATTTGATTGATTGCTCCATTTACGAGGTCAATGCCATTCAGCAACGCTACAAATATCTGCTCCGTCAGCTGAAGCATACCGAGGAGGGTTATCTGAGCACTACCACACTATAGGCCGGCATGGTAATCGTGCCGTTCTCCAACGTAACCTCACCGCCATCCACCGACAGATAGCCTGCAATTTCCTTATATCCATACTGCTCCATCGGCAGCACCACCTGCTTTTGCTCGGTTTCCGACAAATTGTAAAGCAGATAAATGGTACTGTCATTCCAGGTTTTCGAAATTGCCGCAATATCTCCGTCCGTGATTTCCTCCAGCTGCGCCACCGTACCGCGGGCAATTTCCGGGTTCTGATTGCGCAACAATATCGTATCTTTATAAAAATTCAAAATGGAATTTGGGTCTTTTTGCTGCTCCGCAAAGCTTGCAAAGCGATTCTCCTGCACCTCTCGATCCTTCGGACCATTGGTCATGCCTTCTGCTTTGCTCTCCGCAGACCAAAACATCGGCGCACGCTTATTTTCATCCCTGCCGCTGCCGGTCATACCGATTTCCTCACCATAATATACAAATGCGCTTCCGCTCATCAAGACGTTCAAGGTCGCCGCCATCTTGACCTTACGTTCATCGTAGCGCATATACCCCGCAGCTCTGCCAAGGTCATGATTGGCAAAGAACGGTGCATCTATCGCATCCTCACGATACGAACGGATTGCTTCCTGAGAATTTAACAATGCCTTTACATACGCCTGCGCATTGTTCGCGTCTCCCTGATAGGTCAGAGTCTTAGTAATGCGTCCTTTGGCATCCGCAAATGCGAAATTGAAAACACTGTCGATACCGCTGGCATAATACTGCGAATAGACATTGAGCAAATCCCATACCTCAGCGACCAAATAAGCATCCGGTGTGATTGATTTTGCATAATCATTGACCCAGCGCAGCACTTCGATATTTTTATCCGGTGTTCCGCTGTAAAACTCCTTGGCTGCATCCAGACGAAACCCGCCAATTCCCTTCTCCAGCCAGAATTTCATAATCGCTTCTATTTCTGCCCGCAATGCTTTGTTTTCGAGGTTCATGTCCGGCATATCACTCACAAAACTTCCCTCGTAATAGTACTCGGTCGTACCCACACGATACCAGCTGCCGGAATTCGGCGTGCCTGCCTTGAAATGATAATATCCGTAGTACGGACAATCCTCTACCGAAGGCTCTCCGCCCTCCTTCAAGCCCTTCAGATAATCACACGCCTGTATAAACCACGGATGCTTCGACGAGGTGTGATTCAGCACCAAATCCAAAATCAGCTTAATTCCGCGCTTTTCACACTCCGCAATCAGCTCATCCATATCCTCCATCGTACCGTATTCCGGGTCAATCGCATAATAATCCTTTACATCGTACTTGTGGTAGGTCGGCGAAGGCATCACCGGCATCAACCAGATCCCGTTAAAGCCCATTTCCTCTATGTAGTCCAGCTTGGAAATCACACCCTGCAAATCCCCGATTCCATTTCCGTCACTGTCGTAAAAGGAATAAACAAAAATCTCATACCAAGTACGGTAATTGTCATCAATCACCTGCACCTTCTTTGCGCGCCAGCCCGCATCCTCCTTGCCGCACGCTCCAAAACAGCCAATCGCCATCGCACACAGCAAAACTATCGCAAGCAGTCGTTTCCTGCTCTTTATCTTAAATCCTTTCATAGTAAACCTCCTGTTTCAAGCATACTTCTATTTTATCATGTTCCCTTGCCGGATTACAATATCTATGTAACTTCAGACTGGAAATTTTCTATTTTCATTGGCAGCCATACTCTCGAAGGAATATGGCTACATAACACAAAAACAACCCCCGAAGGAGTTGTTTTTTAGTTTATTACCAGCCACATTGAAATACTACACCATCACTTGAAGTTAAATATGCTTTACTGCCAATAATATAATTATCAGGTAATGGGCCCATACCATAAATACCATCTTTATTTGGTATGGCACAAGATAATATTCGTCCTGTTGTTTCACGATATTCTTTTGCGGTTTTTCCATCCCAATAAGCGTGCCAGCCTTCGGTACCTGCTTCATACCCGCTTGGGTCACCACCAGGTTTTTCACTAGTAAGATGTCCATCCGAATATGCTTGTTGTCCATTATATTCAATCATATTATATGCACGATTTGGATTTTCAATATTTATTACACCAAGCATTATAACTTCTTCATCTTTCATAAGATATCCGATTGGATTGCCATCAATATCCCAAATAACAATATTTTCCGTGGCATATCTTGTGTCTTTTTCTCTAAAAAAGTATTCTTTTCCTCCGCGGAAACTCGGACCTTTTTCTGAATTTTCTTCTTCTGGCGTTGTCGTAGGCTTCACTGGATTTTCATCAACCAAATAATTGTCGCTTACATAGCCAGTGGAATTTTCAAATTTAATTCGATACCATCCGGTTTCGTTACACTTACCGGTCACAGTAATCTTATCACCAGTAGACAAACTGCCAATCTTCTCGCCATCCGTACTAGGAAGTGCACGCACATTTACATTGCTTTTCGCAAATTTCGCATCTGAAATTTCTGTAAAAGTGTAAGTTAACTTAGTACCTTCAGCAGTTACAGTTTTCTTATTGTTGCAAAGCACACAAATTGCACTTTCGGTGCCATCTGCTGTATAGGTTGCATCATTATTGTAGACATAGTCACCATACTGGTGTCCAGTAGCAGGAATTACTTCGCCAGTTATTTGGTCACCGCAATCGCAAGTAAATGTTTTTACACCATCTTCTTCACAAGTAGCTTGTTTAGTCACTTCTTCATTATACGAATGAATGTGCGGTGTAGGAGTAGGTGTGTTGGTTGGTTCCGGGGTCGGCGTCGCGGTCGGTTCCGGGATCGGCGTCGCGGTTGATTCCGGGGTCGGAGTTGCAGTTGGTTCCGGAGTCGGCGTCGCGGTCGGTTCCGGGATCGGCGTCGCGGTTGATTCCGGGGTCGGAGCTGCAGTTGGTTCCGGAGTTGGAGTCGTAGCTTCGGCTGCAGTTGGCTGTTCTTTCGATGCATTGTTTTCTGTTAATTTGCTACCGCAAGCGGTAAATAATACCAGAGTTGTAATTGCAATCGCCATTAATAATTTTTTCTTCATAAATCAAATCCTTCCTTTCAAGACCTTTTTCTTTTGTTTTATCATACACTGCGCATATCTAATTACCTACATTATAGCGTACTGTCAGCCTTTTTTCAAACATTCTATGTGGTTTGGGCAGTGTTTTTACAGTTGGAGATTAAGGGATTCGTACTTGCAAACAGAAAGTGAACCGCCCCCAAAAGTTAGACCAAAAATCTAACGATTGGGGGGCGGTTCATGAGGGAGTTGTTTTCAAGTTGTGATATGGTTCCGTACAACAAAAAATTTAATAATCGCATTGAACAGTTACGCCGTCACTTGTTGTTATAACCGCTTTACTTCCAATCACATAATCATCAGGCAAAGTAATAAGTTCAAACGTTAAATCATCATGTATTACACCCCAAGACAAGTCTCGTTCTGTTATTGCACGATATTCACCAGCCGTTTTCCCATCCCAATATGCGTGCCATTCTTCCGTACCTGGCTGAGCTCCACATAGATAACGTATAGTATAGTGTACAATGGTTAAATTATTATATACAAGTTTTATCGTTTTGGTGTACCAGTCAGAATGATGCCCATATCTTGTAATCATCATACCATTGACTTCTGTTATAGGGGAGCCTTCTGCTTTTGGATTGAAATATATCATCATTTCTTTTTCATTTACTTCAATAATCTCACCAATTGGATATGATGGACAGTCTACATCAAAAGTTCTTGTTTCAAGCCCATTTTTATGAGTATATGATACATATCCATTACCAAATTCATCATAGCCGTCATATTCTTTTGAACCTTCGGTAGGTGTTGGCGTTGGTTTTTCCGTAAGCCTTGTGCCTTCTACTGTTCTGCGGTCTATAATGCCACAAACAGCACATTTTGCTGATTCTGTACCATCTTCATAGTATGTTGCATCTTTATTATACTTATACTCACCATATTGGTGTCCCGGTGCAGGCTCAGTACGCACATACTTGTAAGAACATTCTGTACAACTACCTAGAATTTCTTGTTCTTCCAAGCATCTTAATCTATTACGATGAAGTTCATCTATATTGTGTCCGGTAGCTTCCACTTCATTATCCGTATAACTATCTGCGCACACAGTACAAGTAAAGAGAGTGTATCCTTTTTCCGTACAGGTAGGATCAACTACCGTTTCCTCATATTCATGCTCATGCGGAACAGGTGTTGGTGTAGGTGTTAGCGTCGGCGTTGGGCTAGGTGTTGGTGTAGGCGTTAACGTCGGTGTAGGGCTAAGCGTTGGTGTAGGTGTTAACGTCGGACTAGGTGTCGGTGCATTCGTAGGTGTTTCACTTGGCTCTGCCGGAACGGTAGGCATAGGTGTAACTGCATCATCCGAGCGCAGTGCTTCTGTCGGTGCCTCGACGGATTCGGAAGGTGTCAGAGAAGTTGTCTCACTTTCGTCCGATTTCTTACTGAAACCAATCCATGCTAACAAAGAAAGTACAAGAACAAGAATTAATAATAAAAAGTATTTTTTCCTCATAAATCAAATCCTTCCTTTCAAGACCTTTTTCTTTTGTTTTATCATACACTGTGCATATCTAATTACCTACATTATAGCGTACTGGCAACATTTTTTCAAACATAATTGCTTGCTCGCAAACCGTATTAGATGTTGACAGCTGTACTCCTTTGGGAGTATAGCATATTATTGTACAAAATGCAGCCTGAAGCCACCACCGCTCAGGCTGCATTGTTCTTAATCATCCCTTCACCGCTCCCGACACACTTTCTACATAAAACTTCTGCGTGAACAGGAACAATGCCGCAATCGGAATCGAAATCAGGATACACCCCGCAAAGAATTGCGTGTAGTAATACTCTATGAACTCCTTCTCCAGCATCGTCCAGAGTCCGATGGCAACCGTATAATAAGCACGGTCATTGCCCAGTATTACTTTTGCGAAAATATAGTCCACCCACGGCCCCATAAAGGAGGTCAGGAGCGTATACACAATAATCGGCTTCGAAAGCGGTATCGTGATTTTCCGAAACACATCTAACTTTGTAGCTCCGTCGATATATGCCGCTTCATCAATCGTTCGCGGAATCGTATCGAAGAAGCCCTTGGCAATATAAAAGCCCAGTCCCGCACCTCCGGCATACACGATTACCAGTGCCAGCAGCTTCGTCGGTCCTGCCTCCAGCATTCCCAGACCTTTGATGATATAGTATACTGCAATCATGGACATAAAGCCCGGAAACATACCCAGAATCAGCGCAATGTTCAAATACTTCTTTCGCATTCGGAAACGCAGTCTCGACATGACATACGATACACAAAGTACAAAAATTGCAGAAAGCAGACAACTAAAAACCGCTACAATCAGGGTATTGATAAACCACCTGCTAAAATCCAGACTTCCGCCGCCCGAAAGCACATTTTTATAATTATCTAACGTAAAGCCCTTTGGCCAGATATAGCTTTTGGATGAACCGCCCTCCGCACGAAACGAGGTCAGAATGACGAAGAAAATCGGCAGTACCCACACAAAGCCAAGGACAGTAAGCAGTAGGTGTACCAGCGTATTGGTAAGCCTTCTTCGGGTTCGCATCGAATTCATTTTTATCATCACTGAAACGCCTCCTCATCCTTATAAGAGCTGGTATGACGGTAGGTCAGAAGCGAGAATACCGCCAAAATAATAAATACCAAAATACCGATGACTGCACCGAGATTGTAGTCCTTGTTCGTAATCGTCAGCTTGTACAGCCAAGTTACCAGCAGGTCGGTCTCTCCTGCATAGTAATAATTCAGGCTGTCCGGTCCGCCGCCCGAGAGCAGATAAATCACGTTAAAGTTGTTGATATTTCCGGTAAACGAGGTTATCAGACTCGGAGTTGTCACAAAGAGCATATACGGCAGAGTTATCTTAAAGAAGGTCACAAAGGTATTCGCACCGTCTACCTTCGCTGCCTCATACAAATCTGCCGGAATATTTTGCAGGATACCCGTCATCGTAAGCAAAGTATACGGTACACCAATCCAAATGTTTACGCCGATAATTGTGAGCTTCGCTAACGTCGGGTCGGACAAAAACGGAATGGATTCCGTCGCTCCGATTAGCCCCAAATCCCGCAGAATAATGTTCATCGGTCCATTGGCGCTAAAAATCGTTCGCATCGTGAGCAGGGATACAAACTGCGGTACGGCAATTGAAAGTACGAAGAGAAACCGCCAAAAGCCCTTAAACCGTGTTCCCTGCCGATTGATAATCAACGCCAGAATGATTCCCAAGATATATGTGCTAAAGGTTGCTACCACTGCCCAAATCAAGGTCCAGCCAAGCACCGGCCAAAACGTACCGGAAAGCGTGCTTCCCGTTGCAAACATTGCCCGGAAATTGTCCAGACCTATCCAGTCAAAGAGATTTCCCGGCGGCTGATGATTGCGGTCATAGCTGGTAAATGCAATCAAAATCATAAACACCAGCGGCACAATGGTAAAACAGACAATTCCCATAATCGGCGCAAACAGTAATAGATTATGCAGCTTTTCGTGCCGCAGGCTTCTCAAATCTGCTAAAAAGTTCGGAAGCGGTTTCCCGAGCTCCTTTTTTACCTGTGTGTAATAAGCACTTTTGACGGAAACCGAGACCAACAACGCGGCTACAAACAACACGAAAATCGTGATGACACCATACAACAGACAGAGCATCGAATTGTCACCAAGCACATATTCAAAAATGCCCAGCGCTTCGTTGTAGACCTCATACTGTTCTCTGGTACCAAGAGTTATCATATCCTGCAATGCTCCAATTCCAAAGAACACCATATATAATACAATCGCCGCCTCAAACGTAAACAGCAGCAGTCCGCGCATATACTGGCGATTGACGATATTCCCTAATCCCCAAAGCACCGCTGAGCCCTTGGTCACCGCATTTCCGTTGCGAAATGCCGAGCAAAAGCCTGCTTCCTCCGGTGCCCGCAATTCCCTTTTCTTCTTTTTCCCAAACATTTTTGTTACCTCCTCGTAACAAAAAGAGGCCTGACGATTTCTCGTCAGCCCCCTTTTATTCATTTCGTAATTATTCTACCTGCATTGCATCCCGGAACAAATCCAGTCGCTCCTGCGCATTTTGCTTGGTCAGCGTACCATTTCGGATTTCGGTTGCAATCGCACCTGCATTGGTCCAGTATCTCGTACTAAACTCTGCATTGGCAGGCTGCATTACCGATGCCTCATTGACCGTTTCCACAATAACCTGCGCCAAAACATCCTGCTGCACCTGCTCCGATGCCGATGCCTTTGTATTGGCAGGAATCTGCGCCGTTTCCTCGTATCTCTTTCTCTGATTTTCCTCGTTGCCAAGGTATGCCGCAAGTGCTACTGCTGCCTGCAGATGTGCAGACTGCGGATTTACTCCGATTGCCTTAGAGCTGTAAAAGCTCAGCAGCTGATAATCGTTTCCGTCCGGATTGAAGGTCGGAAGCTTGGCTACCCCAAGGTCATCCCCCAAGGCTTTTTTATATGCATTGTAATTCCATGCACCGTCAAACCATGCGCCCAACCGACGCTCCGTCGCCAGCTCAGTTACATTGACATCGTCCGCATAGGCACATTTCGGACTGTTAATCAGGTCAATCAGATAATTCGTGACTGCCAGACCGGTCTCATTGTTCCAGTTGGTACCGGCTGCATAATCCCGCTGGCTTTCTCCATAAATATGGAGTCCTGCACCATAATACCATGCGCCCAGCTTCCAGCCACCCGAGGTATCAAAGCAGAAGTTGTAAACATTATCCGCGGTTTCCTTCGCCATAATACGCTCCATTGACTCGATGTCATCCTCGTCCAGAATACTCTTGTCGTAGTACATAAAGAAGGTATTGTGGGTAAACGGAATACCGTAGATATTTCCGTCCTCCGCTGTTACCGTCGCCGTTACCGCTTCCGAAATCTCTTCCTTGACCATTCGCTCTGCGTCACCGCCCAAACGGGCAATCGCCCCGGCATTTACTAATTCCTGCAGCTGGTCACTTGCAAAAAAGTAAACATCCGCAGCGGCGGCTACATCCTTCAGCACATTTTCCTTGCAGGTATCCTCGCCTTGCGCTTCCACCGTAAAAATCAAATCCCATTCCGGATGAAGCTCATTGAATGCCTGACACATCGTTGTTATGGTGCCGGTCTGAATCTGATTTTCCGGCACCCATACCTTCAGATGCACCTTCTGCGCTTCGGTGCTTCCGCCATTTTGTGCATTATCCGCGCCCTGTGACTGGTTATTCTCCGCATTGTCTTTGTTTTTAGAGCCACACGCGGTCAAGCCTAACGCCATCGTTCCCACTAACAGCAGGGCAAGCATTTTTTTGCTTCTCATAAATATCCTCCTTTCCGCCTCCCGGCAGATGATATCTATGCTCTTATGCTACATCCCCCCTGCAGCTTATGAGCGCTGTTAGTATATGCACAAACTAAATATGCCATACATCCAGCGCATAGTCGCGGATGGTTCTATCACTGGAAAACTTACCAGCGTTTGCCGTATTGATAAAGCACTTTCTTCTGAATTCATAGGTGTCCGCATAATCTGCATTGACACGCAGCTTTGCTTCCACATAAGGAATCAAATCCTCTAACAGATAATAATGATCCGGCTTGTGCCAGCTTGCACCCTCTAAGAGCGCATCATAAAGCTCCTTGAACATACCGGTGCCGCCATCATCAAAGGTACCGTCAATCAGAGTATCCACTACCTTCTTGATGCGAGGATTCTTCTGATACAGCTTCTTCGGGTCATAGGAATCACTGATTTTCGCAATATCCTCGACTCTGGCTCCGAAAATATAGTTGTTCTCCTCGCCTGCCTCCGCTACAATCTCCACATTGGCGCCATCGTAGGTTCCGAGTGTTACTGCACCGTTTAACATGAACTTCATGTTACCGGTACCGCTCGCCTCCGTACCTGCGGTCGAAATCTGCTCAGAAACATCGGCTGCCGGTGTAATCTTCTCCGCATAGGATACATTATAATTCTGTACAAATACCACCTGCAGCTTATCCTTTACCTCCGGGTCCGCCGCAATCATTTTGCCGATTTCGTTGATATACTTGATAATACCCTTTGCTCTAAAGTATCCCGGCGCTGCCTTTGCTCCAAAAATAAACGCAGTCGGCTGGAACTCCTTGATTCTGCCATCCTTCAGACCAAAGTAAATATCCAGAATCGAAAATGCATTGAGCAGCTGACGCTTATATTCATGCAGACGCTTTACCTGAATATCAAAGATAAAGTCTGGATTGATTTTTACGCCTTCTCTTTCATAGATGAAATCCGCAAGCTGTCTCTTTTTAATCTTCTTGATTTCGCCAAACTGCTTAATCACTGCTGCATCATCCTTGAACTTCTCCAGCTTTTTCAGGTTATCCAAATCGGTAATCCAGCCGTTTCCAATCTTATCGGTAATGAAACCGGACAGCTCCATATTCGCCAGTGCCAGCCATCTTCTCTGAGTAATGCCGTTGGTCTTGTTATTGAAACGCTCCGGATACAGCTTATACCATTCATTCAGCGCATCGTTCTTTAAAATCTCCGTATGCAGCTGTGCTACACCATTGGTCGAATGAGTCGCAAAGATTGCCATTCTCGCCATGTGAATCAGACCATCGTCCACGATATCGTATCGTTTCTGCTCTTCTTCCGGAATACCCAGACTCTTCAATTCTTTTACCAGTGCCTTCTGCAGCATTGTCACATATTTATAGACATGCGGAATCACTGCCTTGAATAAAGGTACGCTCCACTTCTCCAAAGCCTCCGCCATAATCGTATGATTGGTGTAGGCAAATACCTCCTTTGCCAGCTTGAATGCCTTGGCAAAGGTCAGCTTCTCCTTCTCCATCATCAGACGCAAAAATTCCGGAATCGCTACGGTCGGATGGGTATCGTTCAGCTGTACTGCATATTCTGCAGCAAAATGACTGAAATCACTGCCATACTTTTCCTTATAGGTGCGGATAATATCCTGAATCGTCGCACTGGAGAAGAAATACTGCTGCTTTAAGCGCAGCTTCTTGCCGGCATCGGTCGAATCGTTCGGATACAATAAGCTGCAGATTGCCTCGGCTGCCACCTTGTCCTTTGCCGCCTTGTCATACTGCTGCTCATTGAACAAATCAAAATTAAATTCCTCCATCGGCTCTGCCTGCCACAGACGAAGCAGATTAATCTTCTTGCCGCCGTAACCGATGACCGGAGAATCGTAAGGCACTGCTTTTACCGACTGTCCCTTAAACTCTACGACTACGATATCCTCTTCCTTACGCACCGACCACGGGTCGCCTGCCTTCATCCAATCGTCCGCGGTTTCCTTCTGGAAGCCATCTTCAAAATACTGTTTAAACAGACCGTACTTGTAACGAATACCATAGCCATTTAAGGTGATACCATTGGTCGCACCGGAATCCAGAAAACAAGCTGCAAGTCTCCCCAAACCGCCGTTTCCGAGCGCTGCATCCTCGATTTCCTCAAACACGCGGATGTCTCTGCCATTCTCTGTCATCAGCTCCGAAAACTGATTAAAGAGTCCCAAATTCAGCAGGTTATTGTAAACCATACGACCAATCAGGAATTCTGCCGACAGATAGCAAGCCTTCTTCCCTTCCGCATGCATTGCCTGCTCATTGAAATCTCTTCCGATATGCGTCATTGCTGCCTTGGACACTGCATTATAAAGCTCAACCGTCGAAGCGTCCTTGATTTCTTTTCCATAATCCAGCTTTAATATTTCCGTTACATTCTGTTTAAATGTCTTTGTTGCCATTTTAGTCCTCCATTCCGAAACACTTCTTCCTATCAATCCTGATTCGAGTTTTCCTTCCGTGCTCTGTTATACATGTTACAAAGCTTCTTATAATATGCAGTGTCAATCTCCTGATACTGCTCCTTCGTCATTCTCCAACGCCAGTTCTTGCCTACGCTCGACGGCAGATTGGTTCTCGCCCGGTTATCCAGCTTTAACAAATCCTGCATCTGTACGATTACCACATTTGCCACGCAGGCAAACAAGCTGCGGATAATCTGATCCGGCAATTTTTCCAACGAATCAGACTGGAAATATTCCAAATTCTTCTCGATTTGCTCCGGACTGCAATTTTTCAAAAAACCAACCAGCGTTTCGTTATCATGTGTACCGATATAAGCTACGATATTATTTGACTCATAGTTGTGCGGCAGATACTCATTGTCCGGATTGCAATCCATACCAAATTCGATAATCTTCATGCCCGGATAGCCCATCTTCGCAATCAAATCCTTGACCGGCTGGGTCAATACACCCAAGTCCTCCGCGATGATTGCCGCATCTCCGATCGATTCCATAATCGCATTCATCAGCTTCTCGCCCGGTCCCTGCTTCCACTCACCATCTACGGCGGTCGGACAGCTGACCTCGATGGACCAGTAATTTACCGTACCGATGAAATGGTCGATGCGAATCACATCATACAGTGCGGCATTTGCCTTCATACGCTCACGCCACCATGCAAAATCCTGCTGCTCCATTACATCCCAGCGATAAAGCGGATTGCCCCAACGCTGTCCGTCTGCCGAGAAAATATCCGGCGGAACTCCTGCGATATGGATTGGCTCGCAATCCTCATCAAGCTCAAACAAATCCTTGTGTACCCATACATCCGAGCTATCCATCGCCACATATAACGGGATATCTCCGATAAATTTCATACCAAGCTGATTTACATATACCTTCAAGGCATCCCACTGCTCGCGGAATTTGAACTGACAGAATTTCCAGAAATCAATCTCCTCTGCGAGCTGATTGCGGTACTGCTCTACTGTTTCCGGTCTGCGCAGCTTGATATTCTCTTCCCACTCCTGCCAGGAACGGTTTTCAAAATGGAACTTCAATGCCATGTAAAAGCTGTAATCCTCAATCCAGTAAGCAGTCTTCTGTAAAAACGCATGATACTCTGCCGTGTCTTTGTGTCCGCTGCGCTGATACGCCTTTTTCAACACCTCAAAACGATTATGAAATACTGCTGCGTAGTCAATATCGTCCAATGTCTCACCAAAGCAGTTACTATTTAGCTCTTCCTTCTCTAACAGCCCTTCCTCTGCCAGCTGCTCTAAATCAATGAAATATGGATTTCCGGCAAATGCGGAAAACGACTGATATGGACTATCGCCAAAGCTGGTCGGACCTACCGGCAGTACCTGCCAATAGCTGTAACCGCTCTCTGCTGCAAAATCTGCAAATTCATAAGCATTCTTTCCCAAGGTACCGATTCCGTACGGTCCCGGCAGCGCACTAATCGGCATCAGCACACCTGCGCCTCTTCCTAATTTAGAGATAGACTGTTTCATCGTGGATTCCTCCTGTATTTTCGCAATTTTTCGAAATCTCTACTCAAGAATAGCATTTTTAAACTCCTTTGTCAACACTATTTTCCCTTTTCCAAATCCATCGAATCACTCCTATTATCCCAATATTTTCGAAAACTATTTATCGATTTTCATTGAAAAACCTGTAACTTAGGTTTATACTAAATCTAGGGAAACGCTGTCAGTGCTTTCATAGAAATAACAAAAGAGGGGTATATATGGCTACTATTAAAGACATCGCTGATCGCATTGGAATCGCTGTCAGCACGGTATCAAAGGGCTTAAACGGAGCCAGCGATATTAGTGCAGATATGCGGCAGTTGGTATTGGATACCGCTGTCGAAATGGGCTACGCTTCCAAAAAAATGAAATCCAAGGCCTCCAGAAAGGTTTGTATTCTCATCGAAAATATGGATTACGAAAACATCGACCAGTTTGGCTACGAGATTATTATGGGCTTCAAACGCTCTGCCGCCAGACGACACTGGGATGTTTCTGTCATTCCTACCGATTTAAATATGCAGACCTCCGAAAAATACGATACATACATGTTGAAAAACGGTTTCTCCGGTGCATTTTTGCTCGGCTTTACCCTGCACGATGATTGGATTCGCCAATTATCCAAGACCACGGTTCCGACCGTGCTTTTGGACAATTATATTCCGATGAACAATCATGTCGGCTATGTGGGTACTGATTCTATGGAAGGTATTGCTCTGGCAGTCAATCATCTGGTGGCGCTCGGTCATACCAAAATCGCCTTTTTGAACGGCTCCAAAAACTCCATGGTATCCGAGGAGCGTTATCAGGCATTTGTCCAGAGTATGTCTGAGAATGGTCTGACACCGGACGAAGCACTCGTGGAATATGGTTATTATGTGCCGGATTGCGCAAAATATCACGTTCCTGCTTTTTTGGAGCATGGCGCTACCGCAATTCTTTGCGCAAGTGACTTGATTGCTTCTGGTGTTATTGCGGAGGTGCTTCGACACGGTCTGCGCGTACCTGAGGACATTAGCGTCATCGGCTACGATGATTTGCCACTGGCTTCCAATCTGACACCGCCTTTGACCACCATCCGTCAGGATCGCATCGACCTCGGCAAAAGTGCATTTCTGCTGCTGGATGGTCTGGTGCATGATGTTACCGTCAGCAAGATGCTGCTGCGCGCAAAATTTATTGAGCGTGCTTCTACTGCACCACCCAAACCGACCTGTTAAGCACAAAGCACGATAGCCTTTCGCGCTACAAACAACATCGCATTTGCGAACATCAACCACTAATACAAACAAAGGCCGCTGCAAAGGAATTTGATTCATCTCCTTTCCAGCGGCTCTTTTTCTTTTTTACATTATAATTACTATTTTTCTATCAATCGGCTCTCTTCAAAAAATCCTGATTTTGAAGCCGGCTCTCCCGCCTCATACAGATGCGAAATATCACCCAGACCGGTACAGCGGAAGAATACCTCTCCCGGAACACGCTCCTCCGTAACTACTGTTGTAACCGAAGTCGGTGCTACGAAAAATCCCTGCCAAAGCATCAGCGGCGACAATCCAATCAAATGAGACATAATCGCAAAGGTAATTCCCAAATGACAGAAGAACACCAAAGTATCCTCATTGCCCTGCTTCGTCCGGTACATCCCGCCGTCGCGCACATAACCATAGCTTTCCAGCAGTGTATCAATACCGTCACAGACTCTTGTATACACTTCCTCTACGTCACCGGTCTGCATAATCGGCTCCGTCAGCCACAAATACTTGTCATAAAGCTTCGGCTTCTTGGTCCAATCTCCCGGCATAAAATCCCACGGAATCCGGCGGTGTCCGGTCTGTTCATCTATCACATAGCCCGGAAACTCCCTCAACCAATCATGTGTCACTGCGGTACGACCGATTTTGCTAAGACACGCTGCTGCCGTCTCCTGCGCCCTGCCAAGCGGCGAGCAATAGAAATCTCTTACATCCAGCTTTGCAATTCTTTCGGACAAAATCTCCGCTTCCCGCTTTCCCTTTTCTGTCAGGGAATCATGTACATAATCCGGGTCACCATGTCTTACAAATACAAGCTTCATAATCTTCTCTTCCTTTATTCAATCTTATCCTACATAGCTGCGCAGCTCTTCTACACGCTCGTTCAGCTCCTTGGAGTATGTCGTTACACGCTCTACCGCTTCGCGGTTGTTCTGCGCAATCTCCTGCGTCTCGTTCGTATTTGCCATAACCTCTTCGCTCACTGCCGAAATCGTATGTACGCTCTCTACAATCTGACCATTTGCCTCCAGCAGCTTTGACATATGTCTGCTCTCCAGCTCTGCGTTATTCTTTACCTTCTCTACACCATCACGAATTCCGCCAAATGCCGCATCCGTATCAAAAATAATATCGTTCTGCTCACGGTTCAGCTCTGCCATCTTCTGCACTGCTTCCGCTGCCTGCTCTGCCTTTTCGCGAAGTGTATTTACCATCTGCGTAATATTGGCTGTTGCACTCTGAGTCTGCGTTGCCAAGCCATTGATTTCACCGGCTACTACCGCAAATCCGCGTCCTGCTTCTCCTGCTCTCGCCGCCTCAATGGAAGCATTCAATGCCAACAGGTTTGTCTGCTCTGCAATGCCGTCAATCAGAGTGATGATATTCTGCACTTCATCGGTGGTCTCGCTCAGATGACCCATATGTTCAATAACCTGCTTGCTGTTTTTCTCGACATCCACAGCACTCTCGGACAGCTTCTTCATATTGCCGATACCGGCTTCTACCTTCTTCTGTGTTTCACCTACACAATCCAGAATTTCCTCCGATACGGTATTGGTCTGGTCGATAATCTCCTGAATGTTTGCCGTCATCTGCAGCTGCTTCTCTACCATCTCGGAGGTCTGCGCCGTGCCGGATACAATCTCCGTCATCGCTGCCGCGGTCTTTTCCGATGCGATATTCAGAGCTACTAACTCTTCCGTCATCGAATGAGTGCCCTGCTCTACTACTCCGGACACCTCCGTTACCTGTCCGAAGATACCCGCCAGACGCTCCTCACTTTCCTTCACTGCCTGAAGCTGTGTCTCATGAATACCATGCGATATTTTTACTGCACAATATCCGAATACGGAACAAAAAATCGCTGCTGCTGCCTGAATCTCAAATTCCGCCAGCTTTTCCGAAACCGCAGCTCCTGCTTTCATTGCCTGTATCACAATGCTTGCCACATTCGAAACAACAATACCGATACCGGTAACTCCAATCAGCTTTTTATCATTGGTCAGCATCAGGACATAGAGCATCGGAAAAATATAACAAAATGCCATCGGTGTCGCAGCCGTCAACAATACAAACACATAAAGAATTCCGTAAAATCCCGCGCTTATATAGCGAATCATTTTGCTGTCTTTATTTTTACGATACATCATCCAACCGATAATAAGAGGTATCAAATCCATTGCTGCAAATACCAAAAAATACGGTACCGTACGCGCTTTTTTTACAAGCTCTAATATATATGCTACAAACAGTGTTACACCAATCACGGTCCATCCCAGCATAATACCTTTGTTAATCTTAACATTCGCTTTTTCCATGCGTTCCTCCTTAGATATATATTTTCGCCATTATTTTCTAATAACGTATCTATTATATCATTTTTTGTGAAATTGCGCAACAATATTTACTTACATATAAGTATTTATTCAAAATCCGGGATTTTGTAAAAAAGAGACTCCTTTTTCAAGGAGTCCCTTTCTTAAAAACAATATCAATTAGCCAATCTCTGCACCGGCCGGCATTGGCTTCTCCGGTGTCATCAGCGCCAGCTCTCCGTTCTCATTCTCTGCACATAAAAGCATACCCTCAGATACCACTCCCGCAAGCGTCGCAGGCTTCAAGTTTACAAGTACCATAACCTTCTTGCCTACCATTTCCTCTGCGGTATAATGTGCCTTGATACCGGACACAATCTGCTTTACCTGACTGCCAATCTTTACCTGAGAGCAAAGCAGCTTCTTCGACTTCTTCACTTCCTCACAGGCAATGATTTCACCTACCTGAAACTGCAGCTTCGCAAAGTCATCATACGAAATCTCCGGCTTTGCTTCAATATCAATCACAGTTTCTTCTTCCTTTGCAGCCTCCGGCTCGCCTGCTTCCTTCGCAGCCTCTGCCTTCTGTGCCTCCTGCAATACTGCTACCTTTTCCATAACTTCCTTTACATCCAGACGTGCAAACAGGATTTCCGGAGTCTCGGTTACCTTTGTACCGGATACATACTTACCGAATTCCTTGCACTCCTCGTAGCTTCTCTTTGCTGCGTTAAGCTGCGCAAGAATCTTTGCGGAGGTTTCCGGCATAAACGGCTCAAGTAAGGTCGCACCAATTGAAATCCCCTCTACCAGATTGTAGAGTACGGTAGCCAGACGATCCTGCTTACTCTCATCCTTTGCCAGCGCCCATGGCATCGTCTCGTCAATGTACTTGTTGCAGCGCTTGAACAATACGAAAATCTCGCTGATGGCATCTGCCACACGCAGATTCTTCATCTTCGCTGCTACACGCTCTGCAGTCGATACTGCTACCTGTACTAAATCGTCATCTACCTCTTCCTTGGCTCCGGTATTGTTTACCACGCCGCCAAAGTACTTGTTGGACATCGAAATCGTACGATTTACCAGATTACCCAGCGTATTTGCCAAATCAGAGTTCATACGCTCTACCATCAGCTCCCAGCTGATTACACCGTCATTGTCAAACGGCATCTCATGCAATACAAAATAACGTACTGCATCCACACCAAAGAAATCTACCAAATCATCCGCATACAGTACATTTCCTCTGGACTTACTCATCTTGACACCCTCGCCGTTTGTTGCCGAGGAATCTGTCTGCAACAGCCACGGATGTCCGAAAATCTGCTTTGGCAACGGAACATCCAGCGCCATCAGCATGATTGGCCAGTAAATCGTGTGGAAACGCAGAATATCCTTACCAATCAGGTGCAAATCTGCCGGCCAGAGCTTATTAAACTGCTCGGTCGAATTGCCGTCGCAGTCATAGCCAATACCGGTAATGTAGTTGCTTAACGCATCAATCCACACATAGATGACATGCTTGTCGTCAAAATCCACCGGAATGCCCCACTTGAAGGAGGTTCTGGACACACACAAATCCTGCAGACCTGGCAGCAAGAAATTGTTCATCATCTCATTCTTTCTGGATACCGGCTGAATAAATTCCGGATGTGTATTGATATGCTCAATCAAACGATCCGCATACTTGCTCATCTTGAAGAAATATGCCTCTTCCTTCGCAGGCTTTACCTCTCTGCCGCAGTCCGGACACTTACCATCCACTAACTGGGACTCGGTCCAGAAGGACTCACATGGAGTACAGTACATTCCCTCGTAAGAGCCCTTGTAAATATCGCCCTTGTCGTACAGCTTCTTGAAAATCTTCTGTACCTGCTTCTCATGGTCAGTATCCGTTGTACGAATGAACTTATCATACGAGGTATTCATCAAATCCCAAATCTTGCGAATCTGTCCGGCAATATCATCGACGAACTCCTTCGGAGTTACACCCTTTTCTGCTGCCTTCTGCTCAATCTTTTGACCATGCTCATCGGTTCCGGTCTGGAAAAATACATCGTATCCCTCCATCCGCTTGAATCTGGCAATGCTGTCTGCCAATACGATTTCATAGGTATTACCAATGTGTGGCTTGCCCGAAGTATAGGCAATCGCCGTCGTAATGTAATAAGGTTCCTTCATTGTTTTCCTCCTTTTCACAAAAAAGCCTGCCTTTATCCTAAGATAAAGACAGGCTAAAACCCGTGGTACCACTTTATTTCGCATATTCCTCACAGAATATGCCTCTGCCACTGCCAACACAGTGCATCGCGCTAACGGGCGCATCCGTCATGATTTCAGACCGTTTTCGGTGTTCAACCATGCAGCTCCAAGACCATGTTCAGAAATCTCACCAGCTCCTGCTCTCAGCCCGATATCAACTCAATGTCTGCCGATATCCATGCAGAATTCTCTGTAAAAGGCTCCATTTCCTACTCTTCTCTTCCTTGCTTTTACCATTTTATAGTGTATGTAGTATAACATCGGTTATTCGTTTTGTCAAATAAAAACTTTTACTGCTGTGCCTGTAAAAGCTGAATAAACTCCTGCTCCGACCCAACATTTAATTGCCATAACTGTGAAAATGTTGGCGATACGCCTAAAACTTTCCCTCTCTCCCAAACAGCGAATCGATTCGCCAAACCGGCGCAAGACAACTCCTGCCTTCTGTGATATGATAAAGACACTCCGGAGAAACCATTCATCCCTGTGGATAGAGGATAGTCCTCTGCAATCCCTGTGGATGTTCTGTCAAACGAAAGCGAGGAAACTATGCTGAATTTAAAAATTGGTGAATTGCGAAAGAAACATAACCTGACACAACAGGAGTTAGGAGACATACTCTCCGTATCCTATCAAACCATTAGTAAGTGGGAAAACGGCATTGTATTGCCGGATATTACGATGCTGCCAAAGCTCAGCCGCTACTTTGGAGTGTCCACCGATGCTCTGCTCGGACTGGTTCCGTTGGAGGAGGAATACAAGCCTTCCAATTCCGGCACAAAGGAATACTGGGCAGACCGGGTAGCCTACCTAAAGCGAACCCGAGCATCCATGTGGAATTATGACTATTTGGAATTCTTAATCCAGCGGGTCTGGCAAATCGAACAGCCGGTAAATATACTGGACCTCGGCTGTGGCTATGGCGCACTCGGACTGATGCTCCTTCCGTTTTTACCGAAGGGCAGCCGCTATACCGGTGTGGATTTTTCCGAAGAAATGCTCGCTGAAGCCCGCCAAATATACGCCACCGAAGACTACCCTGTCGAATTTATCTTGGAAGACATTCTTGCCTTTTCGTCCTCCGTACAATACGACCTCGTCATCAGTCAGGCGGTGTTGCGTCATGTAAACAATGCCGAAGACTATTTACAAAAAATGATTGCTCTCGCAAAGCCCGACGGCTTGATTGTAAGCATGGAATGTAACCGTGAATTTGAAGCTGACGGCTTGTATCTCTCCGGTATGGATTATGCCTCTCTCTGCGAGCATCCGGGACTGTCTAAGCTGTGGCAAACGGAGCTTTCCAAACAAAATCGTGATTATTCGGTTGCAATGAAAATACCGCATTACATGAAAAAATATGGTTTGCAAAACATTGCCTGCCGCATGAATGACCGGGTTAATTTTATGGAACCGGAACAGGAGGATTATGCAGAAAATCTGCTGAATACCATTCAGGCAGATCATTGGACCGCAGAGAAAACCAAAGAAGAATTTGAACAGGATATCAGTTACTTTATGAACCACGGCATGAGTCGTGGAGAAGCCGAAGACTACTGTAACCAGCAAAACGGCATTGTGCGCTATCTCAAGGAGCACGCCGGAGCTGTTGCAATGACCAAATTCGGCGGTATTATGATTTCCTACGGCTGGAAGCTTTAATCTTTAAAACCACTGCGAGGGCTGAATCCTGGGAAGCACTGATTAATTCAGCATTTCCCGGACTCAGCCCTCACTCTTTTCGTCAATATTCAGGCATTTTCAAAACTTACAGTGCCTATTCCTCCATACCGTTTAAATCAGCTTCTGTCCGCAAATCATACAGAATTTTGCTCCCGGCTTATACTCTTTTCCACAGCCCGGACACACATTCTTCTCCGGCTCGGCAACCGTTGCTTCCTTGACCGGTTCCTCATTAGCAGCACTCTGCACTTCCTCAACAGCTTCTGCTATCGGCTCAGTTATCAATAATTCCGTCTTTATCTCTGCCATCGGTTCTGCTGCGGCTTCCGTCATCACTTCTTCCGGAATCCTAAACTCAATTACCTCTGACGCTGCTTCGTCCGCTGTCACAAACTCCGTAGCTTCCGGTACTGCTTCGCCGGTTGCTGCAGACTCTGCCGGTGCCTCTGCACCTGCTGCCGCCTCATCCGCTGCCAAACCCTCCATAAATTCTCCCAGCATTTCTGTCGTATTTTCCTGTGCCTTCGGCTCTGCGCTCTTGCGATTCGTCAACGCCTGAACCAAAATACCTGCAAGCATCAGTACTACTCCCAAAATTAATGTTATCCACCATTCAAAGCCAAACTGCTCTACCGTCGATAACAATGCCGCTGCCGTAAAACCACCTGCCAGCGAGGTGTACACAATGGTCATCGGCTTTTCAAATGCAACGACTAAAATCGCTACAATCAAACCAACTGCTGCTCCGGCAATCAAGCCAATCTCCGGAATCTCATTCATCGCACATATTGCAAATACTGTGATTCCCATGGTCACAAGCACACGCAGGAACAAACCGACCTTCCACAAAAACCACGCCAGCACTGCTCCCAATATCGTAGCTGCCACTGCAATTCCTATCACTGCTCCTATCGGCAAATCAAACTGCATTGCCACAATCGCACCGATAAATCCGCACACGACCAGCCCTACCTCTGTCGTCCACAAGCGGCGCAGCTTATATCCGGCAAAGCACTGTCCCAACGCAAGCAAGGTACCCAAAATCACCAGCACAATCGCATACTCTTTCAGTACCTCCAGAATATCACTGCCACCCGGAATTTTCTCAAAAAGCTTTCCAAGCACCTCTACTACTGAGTTCCCTTCCAATTCCTCCAAATGAAGCTTCTCAAACATCTCCTGATTCTCCTTCCCTTTGTATCATAAAAAACGATTAAGTCCCAGCTCCCTCGCTCATGAGGGCTTTGGCTGCTATGCACTGAAAAACTCTGTCATCAGCGCAATCAAATGCTGCTCATCCTCAATGCCCATCAGCTCGCGCGCAGAATGCATTGCCAAAAGCGGCACTCCAATGTCCACCGTCTTCATCGGCAGCCAAGAGGAAATAATCGGTCCCAATGTACCTCCACCTGCCATATCGGCATGATTTACGAATTTCTTGAATTTTGCACCGGATTTTTCACAAAGCATCTGTGCAATCGCAATCGCTTCCGTATCAAAGGTATAACGCTGATTTGCATTGATTTTGAATACAATCCCGTCATTCATCTTTGCAAAATTCTCCGGGTCGTATTTCTCCGGATGATTCGGATGCAGCGCGTGTGCCACATCGACAGAGAACAAAAAGCTTCGTAAAATCGCCTCATCCAATGCAGCCTTGTCCTGTCCCAACGCGGCAAATATCTTTTCCAGCAGCATCGTCATTAACGCAGAATCCGCACCCTGCTTTGTACCGCTGCCAATTTCCTCATTGTCATATAATGCAATCAGATTGATGCCCTCTGCTCTGTCACCGGAAACCAAGCCCTTTAACAACGCATAACAGGAGGTCAGGTTGTCCAGTCTCGGACAGGAGTAAAACTCCTCCTTCATGCCGACCAGCGCACCCTCTTCTGCATTGTAGATATACAAATCGAAATCGAGAATATCCTCTTTCTTTACCTTTAACTGCTTTGCAAGAAAGCTCAGAAAATACTGCTTGTCATTCAGCTTCTCATCCACCAGTCCAAGCAGCGGCAGCATATCGCCCTGCTTTTTCAACTCGATTCCCTTATTTACCTCGCGATTCATATGAATCGCCAGATTCGGAATCGTCAAAATCGGCTTCTTCGCATCATAAAGCACCAGCTTCGGCTGATATACATTCTCACTGCGCAGCGCCACCCGTCCCGCCAACGACAACGGACGGTCCAGCCAAGTATTCAAAATCGGTCCGCCATATACCTCGGTATTTACCCTAAGATACCCTCTCTGCGGTAGCTCCGCCACAGGCTTTACATGCAGACAAGGAAAATCCGTGTGCGCTGCTGCCACATGAAAATCCTGTCCGGCACTCCACTCCTTACCTACCGTAAACGCAAACAACGTGGTATGATACGGTCTCACATAGTATTTGCCGCCCTTCTTCAGCGAAAACGGCTGTGTCATCAAAAGCTCCTCAAAGCCTTCCTTCTCCAATAGTTCAATTCCCTGCGCCACTGCATGATACGGTGACACCGATTTTTTCATATAGTCAAAAAATCCCTGCATCTGTTTTTTCATCGTTTTCCTCCATTTGCGAAGCCTATAATATCATCTCCTGCCACAAAGCACAAGTCTCTGCTCCGCTTCATCACCTTCAGTATATCATGTCCTTTGGACATGCACACTCCGTGGGATGTGCACGATTCGCTAAAGAAATTATCCTCCCTTCGGTCGGATACGAATCGGCACTGGTATAATATCTGTCGATATTATACCATAAATAAGTTTTAGAATAAAGCAAAACCTGCCAATATTACACTGATTACGATACCAGCTAAGGTGGCAATCAATGCACCGGACAAGGTCCACCTTGTTTTGGTTACCTTCGCAGCCAGAAAATAGACCGAAAGAGTGTAAAATACTGTTTCCGTACAGCTCATCATAATGGATGTTATAATACCAAGATAAGAATCCGGTCCATATTGTTCAAAAATGTCCAACACCAGTCCGGTCGCAGCAGAGGAAGAAAACATCCGCACAATTGATACCGGAATCAGCTCCTTCGGAAAATGCAGCAGCTCTGCCAGTGGCGACAGCAGATTTCCCAACGCCTCCAGTGCACCGGACGCACGCAGCACTCCCACACCCATCATCAAACCGACTAAGGTCGGCAAAATCGAAGCTACGGTAGTAAGTCCCTCCTTGGCTCCCTTTACAAACTCGTCATACACCGGAATTTTCATCAGCAGACCAAATCCAATCAGGTAGAAAAAAAGAATCGGAAGAATGTAATTTGATAAATACACTAAGAAATTCAAGCAAACCCTCCACAAACAAAAAGCGTCTGTGCCGCAGGATGCCTTGCGGTATCCTCTGACACAAACGCTTTGTCATCAGCACTTATTTTATTTTATGCTGCAAAGTCCTGCTTCATACGAAAACTGTTTCATTCTCGCATCAATCACCAAACGAAATACCCAAAAGCTTTGCACTCGCGATGATATCATCCTCCGGGTCCACATATTTCAGCTTGCCTGCCGATTCTGCGAGCGGAATTGCAACAACATCATCATTGCGAATTACGACCAGCTTGCCGTAATCCTCTTCGATAACCAGCTTGGCACCCATCGCACCTAAGCGGCTTGACAGTACGCGGTCGTATGGACAAGGACTGCCGCCACGCTGCGTATGTCCCGGCACCGTCACACGCACCTCGGCTCCGGTCTGCTCGGTAATCTTGGCTGCCACCTCATAGGCTGCCGACGGATATGGGGATTCTGCCAGCTTTGCCTTGCGCTCCTTCTTCGGCAGCGCTGCATCCTCCTTGGAACTCGCACCCTCTGCCACCGCAATGATGGAGAAGCCCTTGCCTGCCTTTTCACGCGCCTTCAATGCCTTGCAGATTTTGTCGATGTCATACGGAATCTCAGGAATCAGCACCACATCCGCACCACCGGCGATACCCGCGTGCAATGTAACCCAGCCTACCTTGTGACCCATCAGCTCAATAATGAATACACGTCCATGTGATTCTGCAGTGGTATGGATACAGTCAATCGCAGTGGTTGCAATATCTACTGCACTCTGGAAGCCAAAGGTAAAGTCCGTACCCCAAATATCGTTGTCAATCGTCTTTGGCAGACCAATCACATTCAAGCCTTCTTCACTGAGCAGATTCGCCGTCTTTAACGAGCCGTTGCCACCCAGCACTACCAGGCAATCCAATCCCAGCTTTTTATAGGTATCCTTCATTGCCTTTACCTTATCAAACCCATCCTCAATGTCCCGCATCTTCTTAAACGGCTGTCTTGAGGTACCTAAAATCGTACCGCCACGAGTCAGAATACCGGAAAAATCCTTTTCCGTCATCTTCTTATAATTTCCGTGCATTAACCCCTTGTAACCCTCGAGGAAACCATAAATCTCCACCTTGTCTAACTGATGAAACAGAGATTTTGCAACGCCGCGCATGGTAGCGTTCAGTGCCTGACAGTCGCCACCGCTTGTCAAAATACCGATTTTCTTCATCCTCATCGACCTCTTTCTGTGTGTATTATTTGGTTGGCTTTTCGCCCTTTCCCTTCTCCGTTTTTGGCTTTACTGCCTTTTTTGCCGTCTGTTTGCCCGCCGACTTTTTTTCCGGCGGCTTCGCTGCTGCATACGCCTGCTCATAGAAATATTCCTGTGCATTCATCTTCTTTTTGCGAATCTGACGACGCACATAGGTGCCGTCGGACTTCATCAGCCTGCCCTTGACGTTATCACTCAGCATATCCTTAAACATCTGGCTGATTTTTCGCTTTAACGGCTCCGACAATATCGGTACTGCTACCTCGATTCGTCTGGTTGTATTTCTCGTCATGAAATCCGCAGATGAAATATACAGCTTCTGGCGCTTTCCTGCACCAAAAATATAAATTCTAGCATGCTCTAAGAATCTGCCGACAATACTTAAAACCGTAATGTTGTCAGTATATCCTTTTATGCCCGGATTTAAACAGCAGATACCGCGGATTACCATCTCAATCTTGACACCCGCCTGTGACGCTTCAATCAGCTTCTCAATGATTTTCTTATCTGTGAGGGAATTCAGCTTCACACCGACATATGCCTTTTCGCCCTTCTTTGCAAGCTTAATCTCCTCATCAATCATGCGAATCACGCCCTGCTGCAAACCATTCGGTGCTACCATCAGATACTCCGTCAGCTCACAAATCTGGCCAAGCGAAAGCGCATTAAATACCATCAATGCTTCGAGACCGATATCCGTGGATGCCGTCATCAGCGAATAATCCGTGTACAACAGAGAGGTTTTTTCATTGTAATTTCCGGTACCAATCTGTGTAATGTACTGAATCTTTTTCTTGGTCTTTCTTGTAATCAGACACAGCTTGGAATGTACCTTGAGTCCGTCCAGACCATAGATAATCCGGCAGCCAGCCTCCTCTAAGCGTCTCGACCACTCAATATTGTTCTCTTCATCAAACCGGGCACGCAGCTCGACCAATACAACAACCTCTTTGCCGTTCTCTGCCGCCTTAATCAATGCATCAATAACCTTACTGTACTTTGCCACACGATACAGCGTCATCTTTATCGAAACAACCTCCGGGTCCTCTCCTGCCTCGTTCAGCAATCGAAGAAACGGCTGAATACTCTCGTAAGGATAGCTGAGCAAAATATCCTTCTTGACAATCTGCTCAATCATCGACACATCGTCCTTAATCAACGGACTCTTCTGCGGCACTCTCTTTTCATAAAACAGCTCCGGCTTCGTCTTCAGATAATCCTGCAGCTGGAATACAAAGGATAAATCCAGCGGTGCTTCCGAATAGAAGAATTGCTCCTCCGGCAAATCCAAATGCTCACACAGCTTCTCGATAATCTCGGCGCTCAAGGTGCGGCTCAGCTCTGCACGAATGGCACATAGCTTCTTCCGACGCTTAATCAGCTCTGCCATGGCCTCGCGGTAATCGCCCTCATCCTCGCGGGAAATCTCGTCAAATACGCTCTCCTCCTCCGCCTCGAGGTCAGCATTGCGCACCAGCCTAAGCAGGGATTTGCTGCGTATCTTGTAATGATCAAATACCTGCGGTACAAAATGCAGAATCAGCTCCTCGACCAGCATAAAACGATTTGGCTCGGTCTTTAACTGAATCAGACGATTAAATAAACCATTGTTGCATGGAATCACACCGATTTTACTGCTATTCTTACTTTCCAGCTCTACAATCGCGTAAATTTCTTTGTTCTTCAAAAATGGAAACGGCTGACGCTTTCCAACGACCTGCGGGGAAATCAGCGGACGAATCTCGGTATTGAAGTATTCCTCCAAATATACCGCATCCTCCTCCGACAGCTTGGCAAAATTAATCAGCTCAACACCCTGCGCCTGTATTTCATCCATCAGCTGTGCGTAGATGACATCCTTCTTGGCACAAAGCTCCCGGCTCTCCTTCAAAATCGCTTCAATCTGCTCCTTTGCCGTCATCTGCGTCTTATTTTCCCTCAAATTCGGAGAAAAAAGTGTCTGATCATGCAGCGAGCCTACCCGAACCATAAAGAACTCATCCAGATTGCTCTGAAAAATCGACGCAAAGGTCAAACGCTCACACAACGGAACGGTCACATCTGCCGCTTCCTCCAGCACTCTTTCATTGAATTTCAGCCACGATAACTCTCGGTTGGAATAACATTCTTTTTTCATTTATCACCACTCCTTTTCTACAGCAGGATGATTTTGTGCTCCTCACATACCTTGCGCATTTCCTCCGGCCAGATGCTTGCCTGTACCTCTCCGACATGAGCGCGGTCTAACAGCAGCATACAAAGTCTCGACTGTCCGATACCGCCACCAATGGTATACGGCAGTTCGCCTGCCAGTAGCATCTTGTGATACGGTAAATCCTTTCGCTCCTCGCATCCGGCTTTCTTTAACTGCTCTGCTAACGACTGCTCCGATACACGAATACCCATACTGGAAATCTCCAAAGCACAATCTAACGTCTCATACCAGAACAAAATATCTCCGTTCAGGCTCCAGTCATCGTAGTCCGGTGCTCTGCCGTCATGCGGTTCTCCATCGCTCAGCTTATCACCAATCTGCATAACAAATACACAGCCATGCTCCTTTGTGATAATATTTTCCCGCTCCTTCGGAGTCTTATCCGGATACAGCTTACACAACTCCTCCGAGGTAATAAAGAAAATATCCTCCGGCAACCGCTTTACCGCCTGTGGGTACTTATACCATACCTCATGCTCCATATGCTTGATTACCTTGAAAATTCTGCGTACCACCTCCTGCAGTGTCTCAATCGTACGCTCCTCCTTGGTAATTACCTTATCCCAATCCCACTGGTCTACATAGCAGGAATGCAGATTATCCAGCTCTTCATCCCGGCGAATCGCGTTCATATTGGTGTACAGACCCTCGCCCGGCATAAAGCCATATTTCTTTAATGCAATACGCTTCCATTTTGCCAGAGACTGCACTACCTCTACCTCATCTCCCGGAATTGCAGCCAAATCAAAGGAAACCTTTCGCTCCACACCATTTAAGTCATCATTCAGACCGGAGCTTTTTTCTACAAAAAGCGGTGCTGAAATTCTCTCCAGATTCATCTCCTTGCCAAATTCCTTCTGAAAGGTATCTCGTATGTATTTAATTGCTTCCTGCGTTTCCCGCACAGTAAGTCGTGGGTCATAGCCCTCCGGTAAAATAAGCGCCATATTCTTTCCTCTTTCTGCCACCCTTTGTGGCCTTTTCTTTATTATCTGCAAATATAGTTTTATTATATGCCTTTTTCAGCTATTTCACAAGATTCAGTTTGCAGAAATTTCATTTTGCAATGCAACAAAACATCCAGTCTCCAAAAAGGGCGTCCTTTCGCCAACCTATGACGAAAAGGACGCCCTTGTCCACTAATTCATTATTTCTGCTTCGTTATTGTGATAACAGCGTAAGGAATTTCCGCTTCCTCGTTAATTTCCTTGATGGTGATGTCATAACCGAACTCCGTTCTGTCATTCATCAAGCCATTGTAGAAAAATTCGGAATAGGTATCAATATCGAACTTATCTCCTTCTTTAAAGAAGTCACTGTCCTCAACTGTAGTTCTGCCCTCACCGGAGGTAAAGGTATTTTCCGCTCCTGCCTGAATCAGCTCCAGATAATAGTATCCAAACTCTTCCTCAGCATTTCTTCCCCAACTGTTTGTGTAATGAATCGTTCCAATTGTTTCGGTCTTGCCGTTCTTGGATGGGAGAGTACGCTTCTCTGCTCTGGCATCCACATGGTAGATTCTGACTCCGGTCGTATTCTGCAGTCCATACATTGCAGAATCCGCTTCATTCACACCATCCGGTGTAAACAAGTCAATCATAATGTACTCCTCAAACGGTTTGCCATCATAATCTTTGCCATATGCCGGAATTACAATACAATCACCTGTCTTTGCAAAGGACTCGATTTTGATATCAATGCTATCCTTTACATTCTTCACAATTTCCGGTTCTACCCAGCCTACGGCAAACTTCGAGAACGGATTCCAGTCACCCATATTGCCCGACTGCATATCGTAGCCACCAATCGCATCAATACCGGAATACGTTACATCATAATAATCCACCAGACCCAGCGCATGGCCAAATTCATGCACCATAACGCGCGCATCGGTTTCACCCTTATAATCTGTAAGGAGCGCAAGACTGAACCATCCAAAATCATTAACCGTCGGATTCTTCTGCGTTCCGGCAGCCTCATGCGTGTAGTATGAGAATACATTCATGCCCCAACCGGCAGTTCCCATATAGCCATATTCCTGCATGGTATTGACCAGCTGAATGGCATCAATATAACCGTTGCCGTCACGGTCATATTCCTTCCAGTTAATATCCGGATATTTTTTCTTTACCCACGCAACCGCTTCATTTGCTATTTCTGCCATTTCTGCACTATACAGGCTGTTTGCTTCCTTAGCAGTATAGGAAAGTCCGTACCAATCCGTTACATTGGCATCCAGTCTCAGCTTTCCGTACGAAGCCTCCTCAAAATAGGACTTCATGGAATACCATTCCATAGTACCCTTATCACCATTATATGCTTCGATAATCCGCTGACGATTCTCCTTCGTAGCAAACTCCTTCTGATCCTTCCAATAAACCGGAATAACAAGTACCTTCATGTCACCGGTTGCCTCCGGATGTGCCGCCGAAATTGCCTCATGATAATTCGCCGCGCCCTTTAACTGCGGCAAAATCAACAGCTCAATCTCCTTTGTTACATCATCTACCGTAGCGACTACCTTATCTCCGATTTTGGCAAGCGCAGTAGACAAATCCAGCACCTTTCCGTTCTTATCCTTATACTCTTCCAGCGTAAAATACTGTGTATTTCCCCACTCCAAAGGCTCCATTCCAAATGCCTCACGCCAAGGTGTTATCAGGCGAAATGCAAAATAGAAGCTGTCCTTTGTCAGAATATCCAACGGGTCACCTTCTAACAGGCTGCTCGAAAAATATTCATCATACACAAAATCTACAACATCAACCCGTTCATCTAAATATCGCAGGGTCAGCAAATCAATTGCAATATCATAATCCTCACGATTCGTGATTTTGAAATAATCGCCACGTTCACACAAGGTATCCAGATACGGATCGGCATAATTATTATCCCATCTCGAGTTTTCCACTGCAATCCAAGTGGTAAATTCGACCTGATCTACCGATTTTATTTCTCCACCCGGAAGATAATAGCCCCAGTCAAACCACAGCTTATCTGCATCCTCTTCCTTTTCCAATGTGGAAAGTGCATTTATCGTTCCGTAAAGCGGAGACATATTAAATACATAGCCGCCCGGTTTCAGCGTAATAAAGGAACCCTTTTCATGGTAGGCATTATACGCTCCAAGCTTGATGGTTTCGCCTTGCTCATTTACTGCCTCCCAATAAACCATACCATCCTTATCTGCCTTTACAGAACCCATATGATTCTTATCACTACTGAAGTTAACCTCCTTCAGCTCCGGAGTCGGAGTTGCTTTCGGTGCTTTGGTCGGCTTCGGGGTTGCAGTTGGCTTTGGTGTTGCAGTTGCCTTCGGCTCCTTGGTTGGCTTCGGGGTCGCGGTTGCTTTCGGCTCCTTGGTCGGTTCCGGAGTTGCAGTTACCGATTCTGTAGGTGTCACTACCGGCTCTTCGGTTGGAGCTGGTGCTTCCGTCGGTGTCGGCTCCTCCGTTGGAGTTGCTGCCGCTTCCGTCGGTGTCGGCTCCTCCGTTGGGGTTGCTGGTGCTTCCGTCGGTGTCGGCTCCTCCGTCGGAGTTGCTGCCGCTTCCGTCGGTGTCGGCTCCTCCGTCGGTATTACTTCCACTGCTTCCGTTGGTGTCGGTGCTTCCGTCGAAGTCGCTACCGGAGTCGGCGTTGACTTCTCACCTTCTACAGATACCGTCGGTGTAACCGGCACATCTGTCTCTGCTTCTTTTCCACAGCTCGCAAATAACGTAAGCATAAGTAGAAATACCATTGTCAATGACCAATGTTTTCTATTTCTTTTATTTCCCATAACATAGCCCCCTTCGACTTTATTTAGTCTTATTATACTCCGTCTTTACAAACTTTCCAACTATTTTTTCTATTTTCACACCTCAAACGGACTCACTTCCAATGCTCTGCAAATACTCATTATCGTATCAAAGGATGCCCCGCCAATCCCGCGGGTAAGCAGTGTCATCAGAGAGCTGTAAGGAATACCTGCCTTCTGCGCAAATTGTCTCAGACTCACATATCGGTCCAAAATCAAATTACGCAGCCGCTCCTCCCGATTCATTTCGGCTCCTCTACAACCACGATTTCAATGCCTTTTTCCTCAAGCAATGCAATCTGGTCCTCCACGCACTCCCAGTCCGTAATAAGCGTATCAAATTGCTCCGCATCACAAACCTTGATAAACGAATCCACTCCTATCTTTGCACCGGAAAGCAACAGACAACGCTTGCGACTATTTTTGATTACCATACGCTGGAATGCTGCCGTCTCGTCGGTTCCGTTCGATAAGCCAAATTCTGCAGTCAGTCCGCCACCGGTAATAAAACAGAGGTCAAAATGAATGCGGCTTACAAACTCGCTTGCCAGACTATCCACCACCGAACCGCTCTGACGCATCTTGCCGCCTACTACATACACCTCATGCTTTTCAAAGGCACGCAGATCCTTCGCAATATCAATCGAATTTACGACCAAAGTATACCGAAACTCTCTCGGCAAAAACGGAACCATAAGATAACCGAGCGAGCCTCCCGTCAGATAGACCACATCGTTCTCACGAATCTGTGCTGCTGCTCTTTTCGCAATCTCCCGATAATTGTCCCAAACCGGCATTTTCCCAAAATCACGGTCTAGCGGCGGTCGCACGCTTACCTGTGCCAAAAGGATTGCTCCACCGTGTGTCCGCTTGCAGACACCCTTCTGCTCTAACATCCGCAAATCGCGCCTTGCCGACTCATCCGAAATCCCATACTTTTGCGTAATCTCCGCAACCGTTATCTTACCATTCTGCTGAATTGTTTTTAAAATTTCCTGTTGACGCTCTTCCATAAACATAATACTATCCTCCATTCCGATTATCATTTATCGAATTCGACAACATCACAATACCACACATTCGGCAATATTTAAATATATTCGGTAATCGGATTTGCGTATATTTATTCTCTGCGCAATGCCTCTTCCTTTTTTTCGGTGAACGACTTTCCATAATATTTTTGCAACAGCCGCTGGGTCTGTCTTTCACACAAACCAATCAAACCGGACAATTCTCCCAGTGTCAAGCCCTCCGGGTGATTAATAAATGCCTCTTCAATAATCAGAAACCGACGGTCATTCAGATTGTCATTATCCTCTACAATATTATTTAAATGCGGTACATAAAGTCTTGTAATTCGAATCAGCAACAGCTGCAGCATTGCACCAATCGCACTTTTATAACCAAACCGCTTACTGCTTCCTTCGACCAGAATTTCTTCAAAGTATCTCCCCAGTTCCTTTTCCCTGCAAAAAAAGAAATGGGTGGATAAAAATGCTGATACCAGCGCATCCTTCGTCTTTTCACCGGACGCCTGCAAATAGATAAATATCTCAATCATCGGATTGTTCGGATTAGTCAGCTGTTTGTGATATACATTCGGACCCGTCACAAAAAAATTCCCCTTTGCCAGAGGATACGAGGTGTCTCCTGTCACAAGCGTTCCCTCCCCGCTTACAATGTAATGAAGCTCATAGCTGTTTTTCGAATGACTGTGTCCCACCATATCATGATAAAATATCCCTTTATCAAACCGAATCAGAGAAAAATCATACTCATTCCACTTGAAATTTATCATAACCTTCTCCCTTCTTCACAAGCCTTTGGTTTTTCAAAAGCATGTGTCGGAAATCTCTTTCGCTCTCTACTCCTATTTTAACATTAACACGACATTTTGCAAAGAAATAAGTCGTGCCATTCCGTGCAACAATGCTTTATAATAAAAGCAGAAATATTACCCTATGTAACACTTTACTTACAAGCAACAGAGGTTCTCGGAATGGAGGTTTTTATGACAACAGCAGATTATTTGAAACAAATCGACGAAGTAATCGAACACGGCAAATACAAAGCCAACTGGCAGTCTCTGGCACATCATAAGACGCCGGACTGGTTTACTGAGGGCAAATTCGGTATTTTCATTCATTTCGGAATTTACAGTGTACCTGCTTTTGGAAACGAATGGTATTCCAGAGCAATGTATGACCCGAATTGCAGAGAATTTGAACATCATGTCCACACATACGGTAATCAAAAGGATTTTGGTTATAAGGATTTTATTTCGATGTTCAAAGCGGAAAATTTCAATGCTGAAGAATGGGTTTCGTTATTCAAGGAAGCCGGTGCCAAATATGTCATGCCGGTGGCAGAGCATCACGATGGCTTTGCAATGTATGATACCGGGTTTAATCGCTGGAATGCTACTGCTATGGGACCTTGCCGGGATATTGTAGGCGAGCTGAAAAACGCCTGCGAACAAAAAGATATCGTTTTCTGCGCTTCTACCCACCGGGCCGAGCATTACTTTTTCATGAACATGGGCAGAACCTTTGACAGTGATGTTAACGACGAGGCATATGCTGATTTTTATGGACCGGCTTACCATTGCGCTGGGTTAGACTCCGATACACTTCATCAAACAACTGCCGACACCCATTCACTCGGTGCCAGCAAAGAATATCTAGAGGACTGGCTGGTACGCACCTGCGAGCTCATCGACAAATATCAGCCACAGGTCCTTTACTTTGACTGGTGGATTCACAATCATTCCTTCAAACCATATCTCCAAAAGCTTACCGCATATTATTATAACCGCGCGGAGGAATGGGGCAAAGAGGTCACCATCAACTACAAGCACGAAGCCTTCCCACCAACCGTTGCCACCTTTGATGTCGAGCGTGGTGCGCTGACCGGCATCTCTCCGGTACCTTGGCAGACCGATACCGCCATCGGCAAATGCTCTTGGGGATATGTGAACGAAAATTACTTCAAGACCTCACGTCAGCTGATTTGTGACCTGATTGATATTGTCAGCAAGAACGGAAATCTGTTACTCAACGTCGGTCCAAAGCCGGACGGCACCATTACCGCAGAGGAAACGCAGGTGTTGAAGGATATCGGCGCATGGCTTTCCGTCCATGGCGAAGGCATCTACGGCACCACCTTCTGGAAAACCTTCGGAGAGGGCGAGGTCAATGCCGAGGAGGGCTTCTTCAAGGATTATGACGAAAAAGCCTTTACCAGCCAGGACTTCCGTTTTACTTACAAGAATGGCTATCTGTATGCTTTCCAGATGCGTCCGGACGGTAATGAAGTGCGAATCAAAACTCTTGCAAAGAAAAATCACCACGATATTCTGATTCCGCAAATCACACAGCTTGGCAGCAACCGGCCGGTTTCCTTTGAACGAACCGAGGAAGCTCTCATCATCCGCCCGGATACCGATACAATCACCGATTTGCCGGTTTGTTTTAAAATTGCAATCAGCTAAATAAAATCATTGCAAAAGAGGCAGCTGCGAAATGATAATCCATCTCACAGCTGCCTCAAAAACATTTCTTATTCCTCATCGTCTTGGCTCATGCTCTGCTCTTTTATCTCACAAAACAGATTATACAACGTATCCTGCGCCAACACTCCGCGTTTTAAATCAGTCGGCAATTCTCTGTTTTCATCCGCTTGATAATCCTGCAGCCACTGCCCGCCATCATAATACTGCATCAGTTCCTGTATCCTTCCTTGGATTACGATATTTTCCCCTATCGCTTCCGGACAGCTATGCATTGCTTCCAAAACCTCATCCAGATATTGCTCCATCTGACGCACTCTTGCAATCATATCCTGTTGTTTTTCCTGCTGCATCTGCTTTTTCTCCATCCCGCATCCTCACAATACTATTTTTCCAATCTTGCCAAATCCTTTATGACCTCTGCGGCGATAATCAAACCTACGACCGATGGTACAAATGCCGTCGAGCCCGGCGTGCGCCGTTTTGCATGTCCGGCTTCCTCTACCGTCCTGCTCTGCATATTCTTAGCTTCCTCACAGGATACCAAGCTCTCTTCTGCTTGTCCGTCCGATACCGACCGCTCGCTGCTCTGTGGTTCTATCGGTAGCTCCTTCGAATACACCACCTTCAGCTTCTTTACATCTCTTTTCTTTAACTCTCTGCGCATTACCTTTGCCAGCGGACAGACTGAGGTCTTATAGATATCTGTGACCTCAAACGCCGTTGGGTCCAGCTTGTTTCCGGCACCCATACTGCTGATAATCGGCACGCCTGCCTCCTGCGCCTGCAGCACCAGCTCGATTTTCGCCGTTACCGTATCCACCGCATCCACCACATAATCATATTGGGTAAAGTCAAACTGGTGCTTGGTTTCCGGCAGATAAAAGCATTTATGCGCCGTCACCTTACATTCCGGATTGATTTCCCGAATCCGCTCCTGCATCGCGTCCACCTTGTCCATACCAATCGTCCGATGCGTCGCAATAAGCTGCCGATTCAGGTTCGAGAGACACACCTTATCATCATCAATAATGTCAATCGCACCGACTCCGCTGCGCACCAGCGCTTCCACCGTATGTCCACCGACTCCGCCGATACCAAATACCGCCACTCTGGCCGCCGCCAACCGTTGCATTACCGCATCGCCAAGCAGCAGCTCCGTTCTTGAAAATTGCTCTGACATATTTCTCCTCCTGCATATGTCTCCATGCAAACACAAGCTTGTCCGGCAAAGTCTGTTGCCTTGCCGGACAAATCTTCCGCCCATCTACTGTATCGACAATACCTCATAATCCTGTGCTTCTACCGTGCTCTTTAACACCTCATCCGAAATCTCCGCATTCAGCTTTACGACTGCCGTACCTGCAGTATGGCTTACTACCGCTTCGCTTACCTCCGGCAATGCTTCCAAGCACTTCTTCACCCTTGCCTCGCAATGTCCGCACATCATACCATCGATTTTCATTGTCTTTTCCATAGTTGATTCCTCCGTTTTCTTTAAACTATTATTTTCTGCATCACTTGACGCTATCTGCCCTACTTCCTGATTTACTTTTCTCTCCAACTCTGCCCTTGCTTTGGCATCTTGCTCCTGCTGTATTCCAGAGCATTTTGTTCCTTTCCTGCGTCCCCTTTCCTCATACAGCCGGAACAGGTTCAACCGCAATGCGTTCGTTACCACACAGAAGCTCGACAGACTCATTGCCGCCGCACCAAACATCGGATTCAACTGCCAGCCAAACAGATGAATCCATACACCTGCTGCCAGCGGAATCCCGATAATATTATAAATAAATGCCCAAAACAGATTCTGATGGATGTTCCGCAAGGTCGCCCGGCTCAATCGAATTGCCGCCGGTACATCCGACAACCGGCTTTTCATCAGCACAACATCTGCCGCATCAATCGCAATATCCGTACCTGCTCCGATGGCAATGCCCATGTCTGCCCTCGTCAGCGCCGGAGCATCGTTGATACCGTCACCGACCATCGCCACCTTACCCTGCTTCTGCAATTCGCGAATAACGGCTTCCTTGCCTTCCGGCAATACTCCTGCAATTACCTCATCCACGCCTGCCTGCGCACCAATCGCGCGCGCTGTCCGCTCGTTATCTCCGGTCAGCATAACCACACGGATGCCCATATGCTGCAGCTCCTTGACTGCCTGCGGGCTATCCTCCTTGATTACATCCGCTACTGCAATAATGCCCGCAAGCTTACCTGCCTTTGCAAAAAACAATGGGGTCTTTCCCTGCTCTGCCAAGCCTTCTGCACGCTGCTGCCATTCTGCCGAAATCTCTGCCTGTGCACCGATAAATTTCGCATTACCGCCGCAAACAGCCTTTCCCTGCCAGACTGCCCGCAAACCGTTGCCCGGTAATGCCTGAAAATCGCTCATTTCCGCTTCCGCTACACATTCTGCTGGATTGCTTTTCTCCGACTTTTTCTCTACCGAACAACTATCCTCTGCAGCCGGTGTAAATAACAGCTGCTCCGGATGTGCCTTTCCGTATTCTACAATCGCGCGCGCCAGCGGGTGCTCACTGCGTTTTTCCAGCATATATGCCAAGGTAAGCAATTCTTTCGCTGCCAACTGCCCCGTGACCGGTAAAATATCCGTTACCTTTGGCTCACCGCTTGTAATCGTACCTGTCTTATCCAATGCAACAATCTGCATCTTTCCCGTCGTTTCCAACGAAGCCGCCGTCTTAAACATAATACCGTTTTTCGCACCGACACCGCTGCCGACCATAATCGCCACCGGAGTCGCCAGACCAAGTGCGCACGGACAGCTGATAACCAGCACCGAAATACCTCGCGCCAGTGCAAAGCCGACGCTCTCTCCCACCAGCAGCCATACCAGCGTCGTAATTACCGCAATCGTGATAACCGTCGGCACAAAAATACCCGACACCTTGTCTGCTACCTTCGCAATCGGTGCCTTCGTTGCCGCTGCATCACTTACCATCCGGATAATCTGGGACAGCGTGGTATCTTCTCCGACTCTGGTTGCCTCACAGCGCAGGAAGCCGGATTGATTGAGCGTTGCCGCAGACACCTTATCTCCCGCTGCTTTATCCACCGGAATACTCTCTCCGGTCAGCGCCGATTCATTTACCGCACTGCTGCCGTCCAGCACAATACCATCCACCGGAATATTCTCTCCCGGACGCACGACAAATACATCCCCCTTGCCGACCTCGTCAATCGGCACTTCGACTTCTTCTCCGTCCCGAAGCACCACCGCCGTCTTTGGTGCCAGACGCATCAGACTCTTTAGCGCATCCGTTGTCCTTCCCTTCGAACGCGCCTCCAGCATTTTACCGACCGTAATCAGCGTCAAAATCATCGCCGCCGATTCAAAATAAAATTCATGCATATAGTCCATGACTGCATCCGCATTGCCCTGCACCTGCGCATCCGTCATGGCAAACAACGCATAAGTACTGTACACAAATGCAGCTCCGGAGCCAAGTGCCACCAATGTATCCATGTTTGGTGCCCGATGCCACAGACTTTGAAAGCCACTGATAAAAAACTTCTGATTGATTACCATGATGATAACGGTCAAAAACAGCTGCAGCAAGCCCATTGCCACATGGTTGCGTGCGAGTGCCTCCGGCACCCGCCAGCCCCACATCATATGTCCCATGGACAAATACATCAGCACCGCTAAGAATCCCAGCGAAGCAAACAAACGGTGCTTCAACACCGGTGTTTCCCTGTCCTTTAATATATCCTCTTCTGCTGCCTTGCTTTGGCCGCTTCCGCTCCTGCCCTGTCCTCCCGTCTGCTTTTTTTCTGCTCCATAACCGGCTTCTTCCACTGCCCGAATAATCTCCTCTGCCGACGCACTTCCCTCGACACCCATTGAATTGGTCAGCAGACTGACCGAGCAAGCCGTCACTCCCGGCACCTTCGACACTGCTTTTTCTACGCGCGCACTGCACGCCGCACAGCTCATACCTGTCACTGTATACTGTTCCATAGTTTCCTTCTTTCTACCCGGATTCTAATATTCATACCCGCTCAAGCAGACGCCTTCTCCTTTAAAATGACCGCGACCTTTCCAAACTGCCAGTACCAATATCGCTGCTATCACAATAATTATAATCGTATCTTCCATAAATTACTCTCTCTTTCTGCAATATAAACCATTATATACCCTCGAACAAGAAGATTGCAAGTGCAAGTTCGTTTAAACTAACCATTCATACAAAAAGCCGGGATACTGAAATTTTCCAATATCCCGACTTCCGTCACTCATATCCTTTTTTACCAAAAATCCCGGTACGTTCGCCTATTCCTCGCGCTTTAACAGCTTGCTCATCTCATCCACCATTTCGTTGATGGCACCTGCCTGTGTCGCAACCTCCTGCGTATCATTTGCATTGCTTTCAGCCATATCGTTGATTGAAATGAACTGGTCATTTGCATTTCGGATATTTTCAGCAATCTCCTGATTAATCGATACCGTCTTTTTGATTACCTCTGCCTGCTTACCATGTGCCTCGCCCATCGTATCAATTGCATTTACCGAAGCATTCAAAAGCTCTGTCATATCCTTCATACTCTGGAATACATTTGCAAAATATTCATTCTGCGTACCAAGCTTTGTCGAATTTTCCTCTACCTGCAGAGTAATTTCACGCACGTTATTCTGTACTCGTTCAATTACTTCCTCTACCTGCTTTAAGGTCTCCTGCGTATTATTTGCCAAATTACCAACCTCTGTCGCAACTACCGCAAAGCCTCTGCCCGCTTCTCCGGCTCTCGCTGCCTCAATCGAAGCATTCAGCGCCAACAGATTCGTCGAAGAAGAAATTTCGCTAATCAGCTTTAAAGTAACACCAATTTCCTCCACCGCTCCGGAGAGCTTCTGCGCAATGTCATTGGTCGCCTTCATGGACTCAGATACCTCTCCATTTACGGTGCGCAAACCATTCAACAATCGCTCGTTCTCGCGCGACTTATCCAACAAATCCTTCGAGGTAACCTCTACCTTCTCTACATTATCCGCTACGACCTTCTCCCACTCACTCAATTCTCCAAGGTTCGTCATACTCTCATTGGTCTTTTCCTGCAACATCGAACTGCTCTCTACCAGATGCGCGCTCGTCGCAGCCAACTCCTCTGCCGAAGCACTTTCATTCTCCGAAACAGCGGATAACGCATTGCCCGCCGTATACAACCGCTCAGATAACTGCTGTACCGAATTCAGTACATTCATCACCTGCTCGTTATTCTTTTCCAACTCATCCTTCTTCGCATTTACCAAGAAATGAGATACGAAAAATACAAAAATAGTTAAACCTGCCAGCGACAAAACAAGCGCCACCAGACACATCAGAACATCCGTGATAAACAATTCATCCTTAACCGGCATCAAATCCGTGCCACGAATTGCCCATCCGATAAACAGCGAAACCATACAAGCCAGTCCGCTTGCCAATAACATCTTAATATCCAAGAAGAATGCTATCAGAATTAAGAAGAAAAATAAAAAGCCCCAAAAGGTTCTGGACGGAAGCATATACAGGATACAATTCCACTGTACTACTAAAACAATTGCAGAAAACAATTTACCGACCTTCAAACGGCCTTCTTTCAAATAGCCATCCGCATCAAAGGATGGCTTTACGATCACGATTGCTATTACAAAAAACGTAATATCCATCAAGCCGAACAAAATCGTACTCAGCCACGGAACCTCCGGATAAAATCCCAACAGCTTTTCCGTGTTGAACATTACCGTAGCACACATACAAGCAGATACCAAAATGATAAGTCCTCACTTAAATACTGCTGATAAATATACCTCTACTGCCGTTTTCTTTTTACCCACACCATTATCCTCCTTTGCAAATATATAATATCAATGTCAATATTATATCAAATCCCCATGATATTGTCAATTAATTAACAGTTTTGTTCATTCTTTTCACATAATGGCATAGTTGTTATTCAAAATGGCGGACTTTTATGCAATCAAATCTCTACTTTATGCAATAAATAATCCAATGCATTCATCCGCCGAATTCCTTCATAATCCGCAATCGGATCATTGTCCAATGTCAAAATACACTTCGGATAATGGTCCTGTATCTTTTGTAGCGGTCGCAATTCTCTCTGCAACGTAGCTTCCTCCCGCACCGTTGCTGCTACTTGAATGTATTTAAGCCCATTCTCATTTTTTGCCACAAAATCCACTTCAACATCATCTAATTTACCAACATATACCTCGTAACCTCTGCGAATCAATTCCAAATATACTACATTCTCCAAGATATGCCCTATGTCTCTTCCGGTGTTTCCCAGCATGGCATTTCGTAATCCGATGTCAACGATATAATATTTTTCCAGGGTCTTTAAATACTGTTTCCCCTTGATATCATATCGTTTTGCCTGATATACAATATACGACTCTAAAAATGACACAATAAATCCTTCCACCGTTCGCACATTGATATTTCTTCCATTTGACACCATCGTATCGCTGACTTTTTTGGTTGATAATTGATTTCCGATGTTGTCCATCAAAAAACGAATGACACTTTCCATCATCATAACATCAGCTACTCTTTTTCTCGTAATAATATCCTTTACTACAACCGTATCGTAAATGCTTTTGAGATATTCTTTTATCTGACTCTTCTCCAAATTCAAGGTGTACGGAAAAGATGAATCTTCAATATACTCGCGATACAACTGCTCCGTATTATCCGGATTTCCCTTTGCTTCAACAAACTCTGCAAAAGACAGCGGAAGCATCTCTATCGTCACATATCTCCCGGAAAGTAGTGTAGCCAGTTCTCCCGACAACAAATAGGCATTTGAACCGGTCAGATAAATATCCACATTATCTTTCAAAAAGCAACTGTCTACTACCTTTTGAAATTCATTTACATTTTGTATCTCATCCAAAAACAAATAATTCATTCGTTCCGGTACAATACGTTCTTTAATATACTGATAAAGCTTTCTTGGTTCCTTTAACTCTTCGAATTCATAATCTTCGAAATTAATGGCAATAATCTGATTATCTGCTACACCTTGTTCCAGTAAATATCCTTGGAACAATTTGAGCAACGTAGATTTCCCACAACGTCTTATTCCTGTCACAACTTTAATAATCTTTTTGTCTTTATAACCAAGCAATCTCTCAAAATATTCTTTTCTTTGAATCATACTGCACCTCCTTTTGTTTTATTATATACAAAAACTTTCTTTTTATCAATAGTTTTTGTATTACACTACAAAAACTTTCTACATTTCAAAAGTTTTTGCACTCTCGTATCACACAAAAGAACCGGTGCATTCCCACCGGTTCTTTCACATGTTTCATTATTGAATTACCAAGGCTGAAATTAGATACTAAAATCGAATTTCGTACCCGTCTGTGCCGGCTCCGGCTTCTCCTTGCTCCAATCTGCCTGACGGATTTTTTCCAGCAGTGCCTCTACCGAATCTGCTTTCACGCGCAGCGTAGTCACAGGTTCCATTCGCTTTTCTAAAAGCTTTTCGGCTTTTTTGTCCTTTTCCTCCTGCTTCTCGGCCTTCTTTGCTTCTTCCGCCTTTTCTTCCTTTCCCTTCTCCAGACGCTCTTGCTGCTTTTCACTTGCCTTCTGCAGCTCTGCAAAATAGGTTACGGTACCGTCACTTCCTACCGAGATACCGATTCTGGTCACTTCCACATCCTGTGCTTCCTCGGCTGACTCCAGCTGCTCCTTAATCTCTCCGAACTGCGCCAACGCATCGTCGATAATACCGATATACTTCGCCTTTACTTCCTCATCCGCAGCCATCTGCTCTAACGTATCCGGGTCAATCAATACGGTATAATCCTTCTTGCCCATTGCCAGATAGCGTGCTGCCTCTGCCTCACTCTTATAATCCGCAACGATAAAATCCATGTTGCCGTACTTTGCCTTCAGCTCTTCCAACAGATTTTTGGCATTCTCACTTAATTTTGCCGGCTCCTTCGAAAACGCCGCCTCGCCCTTATGATAAATCGCTTCTGTCTGCTCGGATGCCTTATCCGGCTGTTTCTTGTCTGCTTTCTGCTCCTTCACTTTCTTGTAAATCGAAGTCGCATCGGCATAGTTGCTTTGATACTTCTGATATCCACTGATTCCATTCATATGCTTCTTCCTCCTTGAAATTACAGGCATTTATCCATCCCTGCCAAAATAAAAGTAAATACAAGCTTCTCTTTTTTATATCGGCAACCTTTGCCAAAACATTAGCGCCTATCTGCACTCCGGCACATCAAACAGAGCCTTTGCGCCTACTTCGCATACGTCACCTCTACTTCGATGCCCTTCGGCAGCTTGATATTGCTCTGCTTCAACGGTCCGTTCCATTTTGCCCATACCGACTTCAGCTTCTTATTCGAACTCAAATCCACCTTCGTCAGCTTTTCATTATAACTCAACGTAAGACTCTCCAGATTCGGGTATTTCTTCATATTCAGGCTGGTTACCTCCGAGCTCCAAATCGTCAATTCCTTTAATGCCGTCGAACTCTTCGGTAGCTTTAACGTTTGGACATTACTGTTTTGCAGTACAATACTTGTCGCTCCGGTACACTTCGACACATCAATATAAGGGGTTCCGTCACTTCTTCGTTTCCCTTCCTGTTCTCCGACTCCGTAATAGGTATGAGTCAACAAGGAATCCAAATACGGCGCATCCACCGTAAACGAAGCGGTATTACAGGTAATCTGCATCCTTTTCAGATTCTTATTTGCCTCACCAAGTACAATCTCCGTTCCGATAAAATCGTTCAAATCCATGCTCCAAAGACTGGTCAGATATTCGATACCGGTCAAATCAGATATCGCACCGTCGATTTCCAATACGCCAATCTGATCAATCTCACCCTTGCTCAGATAGGAGTCTCCATTCAAATCATACACGCCGATAAACTTATACAAGCGCGGAAAATTCTTATTATTGATCCGCACGACCTTTTCACGCCGCTCCTCGCTAAAATAGTTCGAAACATTATCCCCATGGCTGAAGTCAACGATATAATATTTCTCCATATCCTCCGGCGGCTCGCCCATTTCCGTGACAACATACTCTGTGTAATAAATGGAATATCCTGCCCAGTTTCCGGCTGCCGGACCATCACAGCCCTGAATTACACAATTCAGATTCCATTCTGTTGTACAACCCGGATACCGAGCCCGCAGAATACTGCCCCACTCCATATAATCCGGTATCTCACCATACGCACCATTGGTAGCGTAGTACATAAAGATTTTTTCGCCTTCATCGTACACCTTGTTAATCTCGTATGGAATCTGCTCCGCGATATCCTCCGGTGTCGCTCCGCCGTTTCCTTTCTTTTTCATTACCGTCAGCTTGCAGGTATAGCGCTTATTATTGACATCTCTGCAATAAATCGTGGTTGTACCGGCAGCAACCGCCGTAATCTCACCCTTCTGATTAATTTTCGCTACCTTGGGATTGTCCGAGCGCCACGCCTTTACCTTCGCTCCGTACAGTTCCAGCGTCTGCTTACCCCCTACATACATATTTGACTTCGTCCGATTCAGGGTCGGCGCTTTAATCGTCACATGACACCGATACGACTCTGTCTCAGACACAACTGCTACAATATTGACCTCACCGACTGCCTTGGCAGTAATCAGACCAGTTTTGTCCACCGTCGCCCAATTCTTATTCGTACTTTTCCAAGCAGAAGCCTTCGCTCCCTCTAACTCCAACTGAAAGGTCTGCCCTGCATATATTGTAAGCTCCGCTTCATTCAGCTTTGCCATTTCCTTGTATTCACTCTTTAACTGATAATACGCCGCCGATGCGGTCGTCGGTGCCGCACTCCCCACTAACGCTGCTACTGTCAGCAGACCCAATATTTTTTTGATCTTTTTGCTCTTGTTTCGTTCCATAGACATTCTCCCATCTTTTCGCTGCGGTGTAACAAAGGCTGCTACAAAACCATATTCGTGTTCGCAGCAGCCTCTTCTCTCAATCCTATATCGTATCTAATTATTTATTTGCCAGCTCGCAAAGCTCTGCCAGCATCTTTGGCATATCTACATCCATATTCTCATTGCTGAACTGACAGGTACCTACCTTCTCATGTCCGCCGCCATTGTACTTTAACATCAGACTGCCGACATTTACCTTAGAGGTACGGTTCAGAATGCTGTAGCCAACTGCTGCCGAGCAGCCCTGTCCACCACGTCCGCTGACAATCCATGCAGAGATATTCTGCTCCGGATACATACTGTAAATCATGAACCGATTGCCGGTATAAATCGGGTCCACACCTCTCAAATCCGTAATGATAACATTGCCATCCACGCGGGTATACTTCGTAACCATCTCCTTGAACTTCTCGGTCTGCTCATTGTACACCGCGATACGCTCCTGTACGTCCGGAAGCGCCAGAATCTCCTCGGTACTCATGGTACGGCAGGCCTCCATCAGCTTTTCCATCAACTGATAATTCGAAATCGTAAACTGACGCCATCTGCCGAGTCCGGTTCTAGGGTCCATCAGGAATCCAACCAAAATCCAGCCCTGCGGATTCATAACCTCATCAATGGTCAGATTACCGGAATCCACCTTGTCTACAGCTATCATCATATCATCAAACTGTGGGAAACGCTCTCTGCCGCCATAATATTCATAAATAATTCTCGCACAGGATGGGGTAATACGGCTCTCGCCCTTATACTTACCCTCCAGCGCCAGTCTCTCATGCTCACTGGAATGGTGGTCAAACCACAAACCACAGCCTTCTACATAAGGCACATTTGCCAAACAATCATTCTCATCAATCTCTACCAGACCATCCTGCAAATCCTTCGGATGTGCAAACTTCCAACTATCAATAATGCCTGCCTCTAAAAGCAAGGCACCACATGCCAAACCATCAAAATCCGAACGTGTAACTAGTCTCACTGATTTTCCTCCTTTTTCGTATGTTCCGATATTTTTATTAGCTACAGTATAACATATTTTCTATAAATGTATCAACATTTTTCTTAAAATTTTGCGTTTTTTCTACGAAAATTCTTTTAATTTCCCCTTCGTTCCAGTTGCAAATTTATCCTTCGGACATTATAATCTACTTGAAACCTTTCGGGGCTTCCAAAACACCAACACAAAATAAGTATAGGTGATTGCAAAACTCAAAAAATACACAAGGAGAATATCCCATTATGGCACAGGCATATTTATTTGTACATTTCAAGGAAAAGAGAACTCCGGACGGAGAACAGGTATATTTCGGCATCAGCACCGACGGCTTTCACTGGGAAAAGGTAAACGACGGAAACCCGGTATTATGGAGCTACGAGGGCGATAAGGGTGTAAGAGATTTTACGATTACCCGAACCAAAGAGGGCAGGTTTGTGATTCTTGCCACCGATTTGAGTCTGGCATACGGCTGGCCATACAAATACAAGCAGTCCTGGGGCGAAATTACCCGCAACGGCAGCAAGTCTCTGGTTATGTGGGAATCCGATGACCTCATCCACTGGTCGAACCAAAAGATGCTCGAGCTTGGTGATGACGATTACGGCTGTCTCTGGGCGCCGGACATTATTTATGATGCCAAGAATGACGATTATGTTATCCACTGGTCTTCTTCGCACAAGAAAAACGATTATGGTCCGAAGGCAATTTACTATTCCAGAACCAAGGATTTCAAGGAGTTTACCAAAGCTGAGGAGCTGTATCGCAAGGCAGACAGCGGTGTAATCGATTCTGCTATGTACGAGGAGGACGGCTATTATTACTGCTTTATCAAGAGCGAGGGCAACCCATCCCGCATTATTTTGGTAAAGAGCGAAAATATCACCGGACCATTTACCAGAGTGGAAGCCTTTGACGAAAGCATGGCAGTACTGCAGGAAGGGCTGTACGAAGCACCAACCGCCTGCCGCTTAGAGGATGGTCGCTGGTGTCTGTTCCTTGATTTCTACGGCTGCGATGCGACCGGTCAGGGCTACATCCCATTTATCGCAGACAACCTCGCCTCCGGCAAATTTGTCCGCAGTGATGCCTCCTTCCAATTCCCATACGGCTACAAGCACGGCACCATCCTGCCGATTACGTTGGAAGAGTATGCACGACTGAAGGAATATCAGAAAAATCCGAACGAACGGTAAGATACATACAGAATCCCCCCTTAGCAGGTGTAATAAAGCACAATAGCTTTCCACTTACCTGCTAAGGGGGATTACTTTACTTCTCCACCATCACACTCAACAATCCTACTCCAAATGGCAACAAAAATCCAAGTCCCACCACCACCAGAATATTCTCTAAGATAATACCGCCATACGCAAATTGTGCAATCAATAAATGAACCAGACCAATGCCGATTGCGATTCTTGCGGTAAAACGAAGCAGACGCTCTATACGGAACTGGCGAATTTCCGTCAAATCTACCGGAAAATACTTGATTTTTTGATAAATACGTTGACCTTTTCCGTTTTCCACGAAATTGACATACGGACGCAAATACACGATGACACCCATTACACCCATAAATGCCGCCCATAACAGCAGCTCATACTCTGCTTCCTGCACCGGCACTATCACACCGATAATAAACATCAGCTCCAAAAAGCCGCATCCAATCCAAGTACCCACGCTCTCTGCTCTCCATGACAAAAACTCATGAAAAAATTCTTCTACCGTGATTCTATGGGAATGGGATACTTTCGCTTCCGCTACCGATATCTCCTCACTGACACTCTCCTGCGCCGGACTTTCAACACTTAACTCCTGTGTCCGATTGCTCTCAAGTGACTCCTTCTCGCCCGTTCCCCCTCGCATTACATCCAGACTCTCACCAAAGGACACCAGTTTGCCATCCTTTAACACTCCGACATAATCCATCTTCCGCTCGATTTCCTCCGGCACATGACTCGTCATCAGGACGGACACATCCTCCTGTGCAATCACTTCATTCAGCATTTTGAAGAATTCCACGCGGAACACCGGGTCCATACCTGCAGTCACCTCGTCCAGCAGATATAGCTTCGTATGATGCGCCATCGCAAACGCCATCTGAAATTTTAGCCGTTCACCACGCGACATCTTGCCCACGGTACGACTTACCGAAACTCCCATCTTTTTCATTGCACTCCGAAACAGCTCCATATCCCATTCCTGATACAAGCCACCGAGCATCTCCGCATTCTGCAACGCCGTCCGCTCCTCCAAAAACGGATTTTCGTCCGATACCAGTCCTATCCAATTTCGCATTGCTGTATGATTTTCCCGAATATCTACTCCATTGATACGAATTGTTCCGGTATACCTTTGATTTGGATTGATGATATAATCAATCAACGTACTCTTTCCCGCGCCGTTCTTTCCGGCAAGTCCCATAATATAGCCAGCCGGTAACGCAAAGCTGATATTCTCCAACTTAAACTGCTTTTCTATTCCGGTTACCTGCTCAAACTCTAATAACATTCTGATTCCCCTCCTGACTGTACTGGTCATGCTTTGTTATTTTCTTCCCAACCTTTATCATCATCGATACATCGCCTCTGCCATCTCCAAAAACTCCTCGCACGACAGCCCGGCACTCTTTGCCCCGATGATTACCTCTGACAACCGTTCCTCCAGTATCATCAGCTGCTTTTCCCGCAAATAGTCCGTATTATACTCACATACATAGAAGCCCTTTCCGGCTACGGAACGAATCAAGCCTTCCTTTTCCAGTTCCTCATACGCACGCTTGGTCGTAATAACACTGACCTGTAGCTCTCCTGCCAGCGCACGAATCGAAGGTAATGCCTCGCCCGCCTTCAATTCATGTGACACAATCGCATTTTTTAATTGATTGACTATCTGCTCATAAATCGCCATCGTTCCCTGTGGCTGAATAATGATTTTTACGCCCATGCATTTCTCCATTTCTTCTATTAATTATTTATCTGCAATTGTTTTGCTTTCATCAAGCCTTTTCGACCTCTAGTATCCTCTCTACATCAAACGTTTTTTCATAATCGGTTGCTACTTCGATAATGGTCGGAGTATAACATAACACCCGAATTGCAAGCAACAGCTGCAGCACACAGCCTATTCCGGTAAATATCCAAAAAAGCTTGCTCTCCATATCTGACCGTTCCATAAACATCATAATGCTCATTTGCATCAGCAAGCCAATACCAAAGCCGGTCAGGCTCCATACCATCAGCCCCTTAAATCTCGGGTCATTCACACGCTTTATCTGCAAATTCTCCGTCATCTGATTGTTATACCAGATGCTGCCCGGCCAGGTTGTTATCGAAAGACATATTGTCATGCAAACACACGAAAACAATGCAACCATCAAACAAACGAACGGCATCTTTCCACGAAGGATATTTACAACTGTAACCAACACAGCAACGACTACCGGTACTGTCAGCTTCAAGAAAAGCTCATTTTTCAAATAGCTCTTTCGCTCCGTCGCACTCATCGGACACAAAAACATCTGCTTCGGCAAACGAATCCGCACGACACTTGCCGATAATATTCCAAAATACAATGCAATCAGCCAAATATAAAAGGTTCCTAAATCAATCATGTTTTTATCCGCTCTGGTTATTGCCGGTATGGTTGCAAAATAAATAAATGCCCATACTGCCGTAAAATTGTTATATATCTTTTTTATGTTTCTCCAACGAAACGAATCCCAATAATCATGCCAAGCCTTCTGAAACATAGTTCCCTCTTTTCTGCGCTTCTCTGCGCTACTGTTTGTTAATTTCTAAGCCTCTTCTATCCTAACGTTTTATTATCCTCAAACGTAACTGCCTATTTAAAACGACCAGCCCTTCAGGTGCATGTTGCGCACGGTTCGGCTTCTTTCCTGCGGCGCATTCCGCTTCGACATAAAATACATCAGCTCCTCTATCGTCGGCACCGCTACCTGCAAGCCCTCGTAGGTATATCGTCTGTGGTGCCGCACCAGTGCTTTCACTCCAAAGCTGCCTTCCTCGACCGATATTAAATCCTCCTCCGGCACCTTATTCAACTGCCAGCGCTCTCCACTGACCAGCCGCCAGGTATCATGCAATTCCTCCACATCCATTGAAAACAGCAGCTTTCCTTTTTCCAGATAAGTTATATAATCTGCAATCCGGTCCAAATCCTGCGTCAGATGCGTCGCCAAAATCACACTGTGTTCACCGTCGTCAATAAACTCCTTTAAAATCTCAAAAAACTCATCTCTGAATTCCGGGTCGAAATTTCCGGTCGGCTCATCCAAAAGCAGCAGCTTCGGTGCATAGGATAATGCAAACGCAAACTGAAACTTTAATTCCTCACCCTTTGACAGTGCTTTGTACTTTCGCTCCGGCTCCAATTCAAATCGTATCAACAGCTCCTCGAAACGCTCCTGCCGATAATTCTCATAGTACCTTCCATAAAACACTCCGTTTTCACGCAATGTCCGGTAATCCTCAAACCGCCGTTCCTGCAGCACCACACCGATTTGATTGCGCAGCTCCTTCTCTGCCTCCGGATAAGTCTTACCGTCAATCACAAGCTCCCCTGCATCCCGCCGGTACAACCCCAACAAAAGATGCAAGAGCGTCGTCTTACCGGAGCCGTTCGGACCAATCAATCCCATGATATAGCCCATCGGTAACTCAAACGTAATCTCATTCAACAAAAAGCTTCCAACCTGTTTTTTCAATTCCTTTATCTGTATCATACCCGCCTCTTTTCTATGCAAAAAACAACTGTGCATCTGCTGTATATGTATATATATACAGCAGATGCACAGTTTTGTCAATAGGTTTTATCTAACTTTTTTATTTTTCTTTCCATACCAGTGTTACTGTACCGCATCACACCAGCATTTCCAACGCTTCGCTGCCTTCCTTTACGAATGCAACGTAATGGTCAATATCCGCATGTATCGTTACCGTCTGCGCTCCGGTGTAACGTTTTCCGTCAATCACGCAAACCCAGCTTCCGGCAGGCAAATAGACCTCACGCTCTACCTGTCCCTTTGCCATAATCGGTGCAAAAAGAATATCCTCGCCAAACATATACTGATCTTCTAATGTATAGCAACGCTCATCCTCATAGAAATCATAAAACATCGGACGCATGATTGGCGAACCCGTCTTGCTTGCAACATCCATATACTTCATAATATATGGACGAAGCTTCTCTCTCGTTTCAATCAGCTTCTTGATTCTCTCATAATTTTCGTCCCCAAAGCACCAGATTTCATTCGGTCCGCCACTTCGCTCAATGATACCCGGATTCGGCTCCGGCTGGTTCGCCGTCCGACGTCTGGAACCATGCAGTCGCATAATCGGAGAAAACAATCCGAACTGGAACCAACGCACGAGCAGCTCTCGAAATTCCTCACTCTCCGTATCTCCGGCATGGAAGCCGCCAATATCACTGTTCCACCACGGAATTCCGCACATTCCCATCGACAAACCGCTGGTCACACTCTGCCGCAGTGCTGTCCAATCCGACATGATATCTCCGTTCCACACTGCCGCACCAAACCTCTGACTGCCCGGATATGCCGCACGAGTCAGGGAAATAATCTCCTCCTCTCCTTCCTCTCGCAAGCCATCGTATACCATCTGCACATAATAATATGGATAGAGTAACGCTGTCTGCGCACCATTTCCCAGATAAAAATGCAAATGTCCGAACTGCTGCGGGTGTACCTCCGGCTCCGCCTCATCCAACCAGAAATCATGAATACCGCAATCATAATAATGCTTCTTTATCTTATCCCAGACAAATTTTCTCGTTTCCGGATTCATCGGGTCGATAAAGGTCTGCTGTCCGTAGAAGTTAAACGTACCAAACTGTCCGTTTTCTGTGCGAACCAGCATATTCCGCTCATTCATCTCCTCATAATTTTCGCTATTCGGATTGGTCGTAGGCCAAATCGACACAATCGGTCGAATGCCCATCTCCTTTAACTCCTTGCACATTGCTGCCGGATCCGGCCAATATTTCGGATCAAATTTCCACTCGCCCTGCTCCGTCCAATGAAAATAATCAATTACAATCGCCTCAATCGGTATTCCTCTGCGCTTATATTCTCTTGCCACTGCAAGCAGCTCCTCCTGACTCTCATAGCGCAGCTTACACTGCCAAAAGCCCGCTGCCCACTGCGGAAATTGCGGCGCATAACCGGTCAAATCCGCATAAGTTTTCATCACGTCTGCCGGTGTATCACCTACAAATACCAGATAATCCGCCTGATAGGTGCTGTCACTGCACCACATCGTATGATTGCGCGTCGTTTCACAACGTCCCGGTGACGGATTGTTCCAGAAAAAGCCGTAGCCCAGCGAGGAATACAAAAACGGCAGGGTAGACTTGGTATTATAATGTACCAGCTCGCAGGTACTGCCCTTTCGGTCAAATGCATCCTCCGTCTCCTGTCCCAAACCATAGAAGTGCTCGCCCGGATTCGCTTCAAAGATTACCTTGGTCGCATAATGATTGCCTTCGGCATGAACATACTTATTGACATAATCACCTTCACACTTCGTCCGCAAAATCAGCTTATCCTTGCGGTAAAAGCATATCACACCGCCGTACCATGGAAATCCGGCCTCTATCGTTGCCTTGATATCGCCATTTACAATCGTCGCAAACCGCTCATCACCTGTTACCGTACAAGCATCGGTCTCTGCCGGCGGCAGCAAAGTCCAATTTTCCTCCGATACCTTTGCATTTCTCGTTGCACGACAGCGCAAGCAATTCTTGCCGTATGCCTCGATAACAACCAATTCGTCCCTTCTCTGAAAGACCAGCTTATTCTTTTCTAACACTATTTTTCCCATTGGTGACCTCCTTATCCTTCAATGCTTTTCTTCTTGATTTTGTAGTTTTCGCTTCATTTCCTTTCACTTTATTGTATCATTCCATTTCTTTTCCCGCTTGCCCTTTTTTAACGAAAACTTACACTATCTTGACATTCTCTCTAAGGCATGCTATGGTGGCTATGAAATAATACTGGGCGATTACAAAACTCTTTATATTGTGTATTAAAGCCTAAACAATGGAACCAACATGAACAGGAGGCCGCGTAAAACCATGAAGCACGAATTGTACGAAAGTATTTCTCACCGCACCGCCTTAGCACCATATTCGATTCACTACACCGAGCTGCCCCCTGACTGCGAGCTTGCACTCTACCTGCACTGGCACGACGAGTTGGAGTTTTTGCTGCTTACTGCCGGAGAGGTAACCTTTCATATCGAAGACAAAGCTTTTATGCTTCGTGCCGGAGACGGTATCTTCATTCCGCCGAAGCTTTTACACTATGCTACCACTGCCGACCGTGCTCCGGTTGCTTTTTACGCATTTGTCCTTTCCCCGGAATTCCTTTTTTCCTCCTTCGATACACACGCCTTCAATACTTATGTGCTTCCGATTATGCACAACAATCTCTCACTTGCCACACCGCTGCTGCCTTCCGTCGTCTGGCAGCAAGAGCTTCTCGCTCTGCTAAAGCAAATCATCTTTTCCGCCAATCCAAGTGAGATTTATATTCGCGGACTGACCTTACTTCTGTGGGACAAGCTCTTTGCACATCATCTCACTGGCCCCGGCACGACAAAATCACTTCATATACTCGTCGAGCAGCTATCCGCAGCCATCACATATATACACAGCCATTATCCACAAAACCTCACGCTCGGTGAGCTTGCAGCCTGCGTCCACTTAAGCGAAGGGGAGTTTTGCCGCGCCTTCAAGCGCCTGACCGGTATGACACCATTTCACTACATTGTCCGGTATCGCATTCTTCAAAGCTGCAAGGAGCTGCAAAGCACGAACAAAAAAATAACCGATATTGCTTTCTCCAACGGATTCAACAATATCAGCTATTATAATCGTGCATTTGTTAAGCTAATGAATATGACGCCTAGTGAATATCGAAAATTATTTAACTAACCTTAAAAACCGGAAATATCTTCTATTCATTTCCCTTCAAGCTTGTGACCATATCAATCTTTCTTACCTTCTTCGCCAAGCCCTTCGACATTGCGAGTGATACTACAAAGGTTCCTGCAATCGCCAGCACATAGGAAAGCACACCGATATCCGCGCTAAAATCATATGCATCGGACAGTGCCATCGTAAAAATAAAATTGGTCATCAGATATCCGAGCGGAGCTCCCAATATTGCAGAAACAATTGTCAGCCAGTTATTCTGCAATACATAAATTTTTCGGATTCGCTTCTCCGCAAAGCCCAGCACCTTTAAGGTTGCAAACTGGTATTGCTTCTCGGTAAAGGACAAAATACCCAGATTATAAATGATAACGCAACCAAGTACCGCCGCTACAACACTAATCAGCACCACCATGGTTGTCATCGCACTTACCATGCTTTGCATACCGGTCTTTAATGTCTCGACATTTTGAATCAGTTCGACTCCCGCAAGCGCCTTTACCTCACTCAAATCCGCGTTCGTATACAAGGTATCCGGCTGATAAATCACTCCAATGGATTCTGCATACTTTCGCGTCATCTTCAAATTCTGATTCTGCGGGTCACGGTCAAACCCGACGATTTCACTTTCATACCATGTATCACTGCCAAAAACATGCCAGCGAACCGTATCGCCAAGCTCGTAGCCTTCAAGCTTCGCAAGCTTTTCTGTTATGTAGACACCATCATCCTTCATCGTGATAAATTCACGATCATGGTCAGTTACACGCACATAATCCCCTGCATCTGTTACAAATGCAGTATTTGCCTCTTTCTCATTTCCCTGCTCTACCTCGATACCTAACATCATGGAGCTTGCAGTACCGTAATCTGCCGTGAGCTGATTATATTCCTCCTCGGTACAAGCGGCATCCAACGAAAGCTTATACTCGAAATTATACAAATCATCAAACTGCCAGCCAATAAAGCTCTGTATCGAATCGTACATGCCAAGCGCACATACCAGTAACAAACAACAGCCGGTAATACCTGCAACCCCCATAAAGGTACGAAGCTTGTTTCTCAGAATATCACGCAAATTCCACTTGGATGCAAAACCAAGCTTTCCGAATACACCCTTGGTTGTAATTGCAAGTGTTTCCTTGTTTACCTTAATCTTTTTTGTACGCAGTGTCTCTGCCGGACTTTCCTTCAACTCCTTGCGACAGGTCAGCCAGGTTACCAGACAAACAATCAGCACTACACATGCTGCTACAACCAGACTCTTTACCTTAACTGCCGGTGCTCCGTTCGGTATCTGGAATACAGCCATCTCCATGCTCATAAAAAGATTACCGATGATTAACGCCCCTGCAATCAGACCCGTAATCGCCGCAGCCAGTGAAATCCAAAATCCATACCCTACATAATGTCGGGTAATTTTTTTCTTTGAAAAGCCCAATGCCTTGAGCGTACCAATCTGAATCCGCTGCTTTTTCACGACTCTGGTCATCGTTGTAACAACAGAAAGCATCGCGATAAACAAAAACAATCCGGAAAAAACACCTACATAGGTCTCGCCTTCCTCGACCTCTCCCTGATAAACCGCATAGGAGGTGGAATCCTCTGCCTTTGTGACAACGATTACGCTCTCAATCTGTTCCTCTATCGCTGTCTTTACTTCTGCTACCTGCTTTTTCTCCTCTACATCAATCATACAGGTAGAAAATACACGCATTGTCTCCGGCAGCTCCTTTGCCGACAAATAACAAAAACCATAATCCTTATGATCCGGGAAAATCGCCGACTCATCCTTAATATCATATACATGATCCGGCACATTCACAAGCGCTGCAATCTCTCTGGTAAGCTCCAAATCACCATACTTTAGTGTAATCGTATCGCCCACCTTCAAATCATTGTTCTGCGCATAGAAGCGGTCTAACCAGATGCCATCGTTATCCGCATCAAACTCTGCGCCCTCAAAAACATAAAGCTGTGCGATTTCATTGCTTTCAATAAAATTTACCTGCAGCGTCAAATCCTTTTCCGATACCATTGTTGCCAACAAGGTCAGCTTCCGCTCCGCCGCTTTGACTCCGTCCATCGCCCGGATTTCAGTCATTTCCTCATCCGTAAAACCGGTTCCCACAGCATTTAAATCCTGCAGATTATTTTCCCGGTAAAAAACCTCTGCCGTCGTGGTCATGCCATCCATATACGAACGGATTCCGGCATATGCCAATACACCCAGCCAGACCATCAAAAAAATCGTAATAAACTGTGACAGGTTCTGGCGAATATCTCGAAACATCTTTTTTCTTAACATATTACCAGGTTACCTCCTCGATTGCCTTTGGTGCCTCATTCTTTTCATTGCTGACAATTTTACCGTTCTTTAAGCGGATGACACGGTCTGCCACCTCCGCAATCAATGCATTGTGCGTTACAATGATTACTGTATTGCCGTCTTCCTTCCCTTCACACTGCTTTTTTAACAGCTTCAAGACCTCCACACCGGTCTTCGAATCCAGCGCTCCGGTCGGCTCATCACAAAGCAACAGCAACGGATTCTTCGCAATGGCTCGTGCAATGGATACGCGCTGCTGCTCTCCACCGGATAGCTGATTTGGGAACTTCGATGCATGCTCTGCCAGCCCGACATCCTTTAAAATCTCCATTGCCGGCTTCGGCTTCTTTACAATATCATTAATCAGCTCTACGTTCTCCAACACTGTCAAGGTCGGCAGGATATTATAAAACTGAAAAATAAAACCGATGCGCTCCGCACGATAAACCGTCAACTGTTCCTCATCATAATCCGAGATTTTCTCGCCGCCTACGATAATCTCACCACTAGTCGTCTGGTCCATGCCACCCAGCAGATTCAGCAGCGTCGATTTTCCGGCACCGGATGGTCCCAAAATAACCACAAACTCTCCCCGATTAATCGAAAAATCCACACCATCTAACGCATTAAACTGCTTCTCGCCTATCTGATAGGACTTTTTTACATTTCTAAACTGTATTAACTCTTCCATTTCCTTTATCATCCTCCCTTTTTAAGTTTCTTTCATCTCACTGTCGTTAGCTATAACTAACTCTTGTTTTTACCTTATTTTACTACTCTTTTTTTATTTGTCAAGAACGACTTTCCAAAAGAACTTGCAACACAAGCGCGTGCATTGCTACATGATTACAAAAAACCTTTGCTATTCGACAGCGTCGTCAAATAACAAAGGTTTTCACATTCCTAATCCCTAATTCAATAAATTCTTCATGCTTTCCAGACTAATTACCAATGTAGAGGTATTGTGCAGCAATGCCGAAGTCGTCGGCTGCAACACTCCTGCTACACCACCGGCAATCAAGCCCGCATTAAAGCCTACAATTACCCGATAATTTTTTTGAATCCGCTTCATCAAGCCATCACTAATCGCTTTCAATGTCACAATCTCATGCAAATCATCCGCACCAATCGTCACATCTGCGATTTCTCGCGCAATTGCCGCACCGTCGCTAATCGCGATACCAACATCTGCCGCCGACAATGCCGGTGAATCATTGATACCGTCACCAATCATGATGACCTTATGTCCTGCTGCACGTTCCTGCTCGACAAACTTTGCCTTATCCTCCGGCAACACCTCGGAATAATATTCGTCCACGCCGACCTTTCCTGCGATTGCATGCGCCGTCCGCTCACTATCACCGGTCATCATGACAACCTTGGCAATGCCCGCCTGCTTCAGTGCAGCAACAACCTCTGCCGCTTCCTCACGCAGTGGGTCTTCAATGCAGATTACTGCTGCAAGCTGCTGCTCAATCGCAAGATATAGACACGAATACTCCGCCGGTACCTGCGCAAATTGCTCCAACATTCCTTCTGGAACAACGCATTGCTCATCTTCGAAAACAAAATGATAGCTTCCGATGATGGCTCTTTTTCCTTCAATCGTTGTCGCAATTCCGTGTGCCACAATATATTCTACCTTCGAATGCAGCTCTTCGTGTACCAGATTCTTCTGCTTCGCCGCATCCACTACCGCCTTTGCCATCGAATGTGGAAAATGCTCCTCCAGACACGCCGCAATCCGCAACAGCTCGTCCGGTGCCTTATCATTAAAGGAAATCACATCTACCACCACCGGCTCTGCCTTGGTCAGCGTACCTGTCTTGTCAAATACGATGGTGTCTGCTTCCGCCATAGCCTCCAGATATTTTCCGCCCTTTACTGTGATGTGATACTGGTTTGCCTCCCGGATTGCTGACAATACGGAAATCGGCATCGCTAACTTTAATGCACACGAAAAGTCCACCATTAGTACCGACAATGCTCTCGTTACATTCCGGGTCAATAACCAAATCAGTCCGGTTCCCAAAAGCGTATACGGCACCAATCGGTCCGCCAAATGCTCTGCTTTACTTTCCAACGAGGATTTCAGCTTTTCGGACTCCTCAATCATTGTCACGATTTTTTCAAAGCGACTAGCCCCACCGGTCTGCTTTACCTTAAGTATCAGCTCGCCTTCTTCGACCACAGTACCGGCATAGACGTAGCTTTCTCTGCCCTTGCGCACCGGCAGCGGTTCTCCGGTCATTGACGCCTGATTCACCATAGCTTCCCCATCTGCTACTACACCATCGAACGGGATAACATTGCCCATATGTACTACAATCTCGTCGCCCGGCTCGATTTGCTTTATCGGCACCAAAAGCTCCTGATTGTCCTTGCGCAACCAAACCTTTTCCACATTCAGCGACATACTGCTTGCCAAATCGTGCACCGATTTCTTATGCGTCCACTCCTCCAAAATCTCTCCGATGCCAAGTAGAAACATCACCGAGCTTGCTGTTTTCATATCGCGTCGCAGCATAGACACACCAATTGCCGTAGCATCCAACACCGGCACCTCGATTTTTCCTTTTGCCAGTGTGCGTGCTCCACGCCAAATATATTTTGCTGCCCGCATTGCAATAAAAGCAGAACGTATTGGTGCAGGCACCAAAAATTTTCGTCCTGCTCGCAGAACTACTTTCCCAATCAGTTTTTCTTTATATTTTTCATTCAGCTCTCGACTGGAATTCTCCAAAAAGCTTTCCGGCACCTCTGTCCGTTCATACGAAAAACCTTTCAGAAGCCGAATTATCTCTTCCCGACTGCCCTCATAGCAAATAACCGCAGCCTGCGTCCGTTCATGTACCTTTGCAGAAGTAATGTTTTTCTGCGAAATCAGATAATAATACAGTGTATCTGCCTCTCGATAAGACATATGCTTTTGCAACACATGAATATGAAGGCGCCCTTTGATTTCATGCTTGATTCTAAATCTCACTCTTCATCACCTGTTTCGGTCTTATTCTTCGGTTACTTCTTCGCTATCGTCCTCGTATACCTCTTCTGCAGCCTCACGCTCGCTGTTAATCAGCTGCGCCTCTGCATAGATATCCTCTGCATTTTCCTGAATGGTCGTTACCGTCTTCATCACACAATCCTTCGCGCGCAATACCGCAGCAGTACAATTTGTATAAAACTTCTTTGCATCCTTACTGGACAAAAGCTTGATTCCCGCAGTGCCAAACAATACACCTGCAGCAAACAATCCGGTCTTTTTTACATCAAAATTCTTTAAGTTCATAACTTCTTCCTCCATTCTGTACACGTTAATAGGTTAACCTTAATTATAACCTAAGAAAAATGAAAAAGACAGAACTTCCTTCGGTATTGATAAAAATTATCAGCAAAAAGAGCCTGCTTCCACAGGCTCTCCAATCCTCTTATTCTCATCTGTATCTGCAAACATTAAGTAATCATAATACTTCTAACCTGCTGTCCGGTTTCATAACCGTATGCGGACAAGCCCGCCTGCAGTACCTGATTCCAGCGCCGTTCCGAAAGATGTACCTGCACTCCGTTTGCAAACTCAATCGTATAGGTATTGCCTTCTCCAAAATTCTCTCTATCATACAAAATGCGATACATATTCTTGCGACTAATAGCACCGATTTCCTCCAGCGTATTTATCATTCGATACACCGTCGCAGTACCGATTCCCGCGTCCTGTTCCACTGCTTTATAATAGATTTCTTTGCAGGAGGAGCAGTCCTCAGATAATATAATATCCAACAGCATTCTTCTCTGTCTGGTAATCCGGCAGCCACGCTCCTTCAGTCTCTGAAGTACCAGCTCCCGCTGCATTTCTGTTCTATGGTAGCTTTCCCGCTTTGCCTTTTCGTGCAAGTCGGTACCTGATTTCTGCTGCATCTTCTCCTCCATGCAAAACTCTATTGCAAATTTAGTCCCTCTTACTCTTGTTAGTATATACTAACCTCAATTAGCAGTCAATAACTTTTTTCCAGTTTTTTAGAAATTCTTCAATTCTCCTTTTCATTCCACGCTCTTTGATGTAAAATAAGACGCGATTAAAAATTATGCTTTACCAAAGTACAAAATGCGCAAGCTATTGCGTAGAAATGAGGCATCCTATGAAAGACTTAACCAAAGGCAATCCCATCCGATTGCTTATCCGGTTTGCCATCCCGCTATTGATCGGCAACCTGTTTCAGCTGTTTTATTCCCTTGCGGACACCCGCATTGTCGGTGAAACCCTCGGCGAAGACTCTCTCGCCGCCATCAGTGCCACCAGTCCGGTCAACAATCTGTTGATTGGCTTCCTGTGCGGATTGACCAACGGATTTTCCCTGATTGTAGCACGTCACTTCGGCGCCAAAGAAGAAAAGGAATTGAAACGTTCCGTAGCAGGCACGATTACCCTCGGTCTTGTTATGGCATTGCTTGTTACAATATTAAGCGTTACTTTTCTTCGTCCGCTGATGCAGCTTCTCAATACACCTGCCAATGTGTTTGAGGAAGCCTACGACTATATTCGTGTCATTTTGCTCGGCAGTACCGCCGCCATGCTTTACAATGTCTGCTCCGGTATCCTGCGAGCCATCGGCGACACCGTGACTCCGCTGCTCTTTTTGGTATTTTCTTCGCTTGTCAACATCGGACTAGATTATTTGTTTATATTGAAATTCCATACCGGGGCAGAGGGCGCCGCTTACGCGACTGTGATTTCGCAGATTCTTTCGGTTCTGCTCTGCCTGATTTACATAAAACTGCGATACCCATTGCTGCATTTGAAAAAAAGTGATTTTTCGTTTGACAGTATCCTGATTTCCAAGCTAATGGGTACCGGACTGTCGATGGGTATGATGCTCTCCTTGGTTTCCATCGGTACCGTAGCCCTGCAGGGTGCAATTAATGAATTCGGCTCGGACACCATCGTAGCTCATGCCGCTGCCCGCAAAACAACGGAATTTTTTATGCTGCCGTTTAGCATTTTAGGTACCGCACTGGCCACCTACAGCAGTCAGAACCTTGGTGCCAAAAAGCCCGGACGTATCAAGTACGGCTTACGCAGCTGCATTCTGATTACCTGGGTCTGGTGCTTATTTGTGATTTTGATTTCGTATACCTTGTTACCAAAAATCATTCAGCTGATTACCGCTACCGAGGTACAGGAAATCATCGATACAGCGGTACGCTACCAATGCTTTGATACTCTGTTCTACTTTGTTCCGGCAGTCATCACATTGACCCGCAATACCATGCAAAGCATTGGCGACCGTATCACACCGCTGGTTTCCAGCTTTATCGAATTGGTCGGCAAGGTGCTGATTGCCCTATTTCTCGCTCCGCGCATCGGCTACTGGGGCATCATCGTTGCGGAACCGATTGTGTGGATATTGATGGTCATTCCGCTGATTGTCAAGATTCGAAGCAATCCGGCGCTAAAGGGTGTACCGGCAAGTGTAGAAGGATAAAACACTCTGCTTCCCATGAATAGCGTGTTTATTTCGAACTTTTTGACAATACGAAATAGTTAAGTGTATAATGTCTACAGGGAACGAAATAAAATCAAAGCGTTCGAATGAAATCATATCTAAGGGGTATGATATATTCACATCAAAACATACAGAAAGGGGTTTTACTACATGACAAACGAAGAATTATTAGAAAATCAGAATCCTGCTGCCGAATCGGCTCCTGTCGCAGAGCCGGAGGTCATTCCTTCCATGGCAGAGTTTGAGGACGAGCTGAATCGCTCCTTCCACAAGTATATGCCGGGCGACATCGTAACCGGTACAGTTATCGGCATTTCTGACAGCGAAGTAACAATTGACCTTGGTAGCTATGCAGAGGGCATCATTAAGCTGGAAGAGCTGAGCAATGACCCACGTTTTTCCATCAAGGCAGATGTAACCATCGGCGAAACCATCTCCGCTACTGTACTCCGCGAGGACCGCGAGGGCAATCTGCTGCTCTCCCGCAAGCAGGCAGACGATATCCTTGCATGGGATGCCTTAAAGGAAATGATGAACGAAAAAAAGACCGCCGTTGTCAAGGTATCACAGGCAGTCAATGGCGGTGTCGTGACCTATTTGCAGGGAATTCGCGCATTTATTCCGGCATCCAAGTTAGACGTAAACTATGTAGAGGACGTAGAAGCCTACGTCGGCAAGGAATTAACCGTCAACGTGATTACCGTAGACGAGGCAAATAAGAAGCTTGTGCTTTCCGCAAAGGATGTCGCACTTGAAAAGGCACTGGCAGAAAAGACCAGCCGTGCTTCCCGCCTGCCTATCGGCACCGTTACCACCGGCACCGTAGAGAAGATTATGCCATTCGGCGCATTTGTAAATCTCGGCAACAATTTATCCGGTCTCGTGCATATCTCTCAGATTTGCGAGAAGAGAATCAAATCTCCAAATGAAGTGATTAAAGTAGGCGAAGAGGTCAAGGTCAAGATTCTTGACGTAAAGGACGGCAAAATCAGCCTCAGCATCAAAGCCGCTGAAGAGAAGGACGAAGTTGCCGAAGAAATCGAAGAAGTACCAATGGAATACTCCTCCGGCGAAGAAGCTGCTACCAGCCTTGGCGCATTGTTAAAGGGCTTGAAGCTGTAAGAATTACATGGTTATTCCAGCTTTGATTTTTTCAAAAAAAGAGGTCAGGCGATTCGCCTGACCTCTTTGGATTATCCTGTCACTCTTCCATTATCAATCCGCAGCACTCGCCCCGCACGTTCTGCTATCGCAGCGTCATGAGTAATCATAATCAAGGTACTTCCCGCTTCTTTTACAGCCTGAATGAATAAATTTAAAACCTCTTCCGCCGACTCCTTATCCAAATTTCCCGTCGGTTCATCCGCCAAAATCAACTTCGGCTGCATAAGTAATGCCCTTGCAATCGCCACTCTCTGCTTCTGTCCGCCGGACAACTCTGCCGGAAAATGATGCAACCGATCTTTTATCTGCAATCGCTCTGCCAATGCCTCCACATATTCCTTCTCCGGCTTTTGCTTGTCCAAAAGCACCGGCGTAATAATATTCTCATACGCACTCATAATCGGAATCAATTGAAAATCCTGAAATACCTGTCCTATCTCCTGCCTGCGAATACGCGCCAGCTCCTCCGCCGGAAGCGAATACATATCCTTTCCATCGAACCATACATTACCATCCGTAGGCTTATCCAATGCTCCAAGCAAATGCAACAGCGTACTCTTTCCCGAGCCGCTTGGTCCCATAATTGCTACAAATTCTCCCTGTTCTATGCGTATATTGCAATCTGTCAACGCATTTACCGTATGTTTTCCCTGCTGATATACCTTGGTTAAATTTTTTGTTCTAAGTAATTCCATTGTGGTCTCCTCTTATTTCTGCTAAACCTAGTTTAGCATATAATCCAAAATTAAAAAAGCATTTTTATTCTAAAATAATATTTTTATTTGCATATTAAATAAACATTGTTATAATAGAAACGGAAGAACTTACGGAGGACTCACATCATCATGATTAAAATTTATTTATGGCGCAGTTTACAAAAACGCTGGAAAAAATATATATTAATGTTAATTACTATGATACTTTCCTTTACTACTATCGTCTACAGCGGTATTCTAGCTTTTGGTACTCTGACCAATGCTCAAACACAAAGCGAATTACATTATCAACATAAGGATACTGCTTCTGACCGATATTTTTCTGTTCTCGGTATGAATGAGACACAATATCAAACATTAGTACAACAATCTCCTACCGACAACTACTTCACCACATACAGCATCGCCATGTACCATAGCGACACCTATGCCAATCCGGAACATCTGATTGCCGCAACCGCAGAAATCGCTCCTTTCTTCGGCTTAACATCGGAAGAACTTCCGTCCAAAAACGAAGTATATCTATGCGACAACTATAATCATGAATATTCCTATGCTCCTTTAGGAAGCTACCCGGATTTTTCTGTCCTATTTTCAACAGATGTACATATTAACTCATTAAAAGCAACCAAAAATCTTCCTCATGTTATGGCGAGTCTGATTCATGCTACAACCCTTCAGGAATTGGTCGATACTTACCACATCCCGGTATACTATTCCGTTTTTTATCCCACCTCGGATAGTGAATTAGCGGAACAAATCTATGCCATTGAAGTAAATCCTTGTTTTTACGCGGATATGTCCGCTGCTTATTCTTTTTATGATGCCACTTCCGTAAGAGGTACTTCTGCCGATGAGGTTACAGAAATGTTTATGGTGAAAGTCCGCATTATTTTAAAATTTGTTTTAGCATTTTGCTTTCTTGTCGGCGGCGGTACTATCTTTATGAATTTTCGCCTACTGGCACGCGAAATCAAGGACGATGCAAGAATCCTGCTGTCCCTCGGTATACCAAGAAATTTTCTATTATTAATAGGCTGTCTTCCCTCCGGCATCCTATTGCTGATTTCTTTCCCTATCGGCATTGTTTTGGGGCACTTTTTTGTTACTTTTGTTAAAAAGCCGTTTTTGGCATACTTTTCTAATGCATCGTTTTACCTGAGTGGATATACCATTCTTTTTATGCTCGTACTGGCAGTTCTATTGCTCGTCGTTGGTGTGTTTCCAACAATGTACCGGATTGCACACAAGCTACCGCTACAATTACTCGCAGACACCAACGAACAGACCGAATATGAAATATTGGAGTCCAAAAGTGCCTCACGGCTGTACCGTCATCCTTCCTTTTGGCTTGCATGTCTTCATACCATACGCCGAAAATGGTCTTTGGCTTTACCGAATCTATTACAGTTAATCAGCCTTTGCGCCATTGCCTTTTTGTTGGTTATGCCAAACTATTATATATTAAGTGCAGAAGCCTTACCGGAGGAAGATTTTCTCGTTCGTCTGGTTTCTTTAAAAACAGATGACGGTATCTCGCCATTTCTTACGGAGCAGGATTTGCAAGCCCTCACCGGAGTCGATACTGTCGTTGACCGCGGAGACGGTACTTATCTCATAACCAGCCAAAAAGGACAATTTGAAAACGTCCGGAACGAAATAAGTCAGTTCCCTTATCAGATTGAGATGGTCCAGGACTACACGATAAAACGTACCACAATAAACGACTACCTGAATATCAATAGAATCATTTATGTTTTTAATGCAGTATTGTTTTTGGTTCTTGAAATACTGCAGCGCTTTATCGTTTCCGAGTACCATATCTGGAATAACGAAAAAGAGTACCATATTCTTCATCAGCTTGGCGCAACCTCAAAAAGCCTTCGCAATATGCATTGCTATGAGGTCATCATGCAATATGGAATCATTGCCGGTTTAGCAATCATTATTTCTCCTCTCGCGGCTTATTTTATTTTGTACCGTGGACTTGGTGAAAGCTCGCTTGGTATTCGCTACGACTTGTATGGCTTTACCTACGAATGGCACTGGCTTTTTATCGTGCTGATTGTCGGCTTCGCCCTTGCACTTGCCGCCAGATTGTGCGCTTATCATAAATATTTGAAAACATCAAAATGATGTAGGATTGAACAAGCCGGTATGACCGAGGACGTATTCATGAAAAAAATGAAGGAAGCAGGCTATTAAGCCCGCTTCCTTTTATTTTTCCATTCTATTATTTTAATAGAATAATTCAAACTCTTTTTATTTACAGCTCTACCTTTACCTTCTCAAGCTTCCAGATATCCTGTACATACTCTTCAATCGTACGGTCGGAGGTAAACTTACCGCTCTTTGCTACATTGAGAATTGCGGAACGTGCCCAGTTCTTCTCATCACGGTATGCAGCCTCTACGCGCTCCTGTGCCTCTGCATAGGAACGGAAATCCTTCAAGATAAAATACTGGTCTGCTCTTTCATAGCCATTGCTGTCTAAGAGCGAATTGTACAGCTCGCGGAACAAATCCGGATCCTGCGGAGAATAGTATCCGTTGATTAACTGAGTCAATACATTGCGGATTTCAAGATCCGTATTGTAAATCTCTCTTGGATTGTAGCCGCCATTTTTCTCAAAATCAATTACCTCATCGGAAGAAAGACCGAAGATAAATGCATTCTCCTTGCCTACTTCTTCTACGATTTCTACGTTCGCACCATCCATTGTACCAAGCGTCAACGCACCGTTCAGCATGAACTTCATGTTACCGGTACCACTTGCCTCCTTGCTGGCAGTGGAAATCTGCTCGGATACGTCTGCTGCAGCAAAAATCAGCTCTGCATTGGATACGCGATAGTTCTCGATAAATACCACCTTAATCTTGCCCTCGATGGTCTTATCGTTATTGATAACGTCTGCTACGCTGTTAATTAACTTAATAACAGCTTTTGCACGGCGATAGCCTGCGGAAGCCTTCGCACCAAAGATAAAGGTTCTTGGATAGAACTCCTTCTCCGGATGCATCTTGATATCATTGTACAGATACATTACATGCAGAATGTTCAGTAACTGACGCTTATACTCATGCAATCTCTTTACCTGCACATCAAAGATGGAACGAGGATCTACCTCTACTCCATTATGCTCCTTGATATAAGCAGCCAAACGCACCTTGTTCTGATACTTAATATGCATAAACTCCTTCTGGCACTTCTCATCATCTGCATAAATTGCAAGATTGTTCAGATGCGGCAGATTGGTAATCCAGTCGGAACCAATCTTGTCAGTTACCCACTGAGCCAACAATGGATTGCCGTGCAGTAAGAAACGTCTCTGGGTAATACCATTGGTCTTGTTGTTAAACTTCTCCGGCCACAGCTCATAGAAATCATGCAGCTGCTCGTTCTTTAAAATCTCCGTATGCAGTCTTGCTACACCGTTTACCGAGAAGCTTGCTACAATTGCCAGATGAGCCATCTTTACCTGTCCGTCATAAACGATTGCCATCTTCTCAATCTTACGGTAATCATTCGGATATTTCTCCTGAATCAGAAGAATAAAACGACGGTTAATCTCCTCTACAATCTGATAGATACGAGGAAGCAGTCTGGAGAACAGCTCTAACGGCCACTTTTCCAGTGCCTCGGACATAATGGTGTGGTTTGTATATGCACAGCTCTTCTTGGTTACTTCCCATGCCTCATCCCAAGTCAGATAGTAATCATCCATCAGGATACGCATTAATTCCGCTACGGTTACGGTCGGATGGGTATCGTTTAACTGGAAGCAAACCTTTTCATGCAGCTTCTTGACATCATCGTGATTCTCCATATACTTGGATACTGCACGCTGGATACTTGCAGATACGAAGAAATACTGCTGCTTCAGACGAAGCTCCTTACCTGCATAGTGATTGTCGTTCGGATAAAGTACCTCACAAATCGTTCTTGCCAGATTCTCCTGCTCTACTGCCTTCTGATAATCACCCTTATCAAAGGAATCCAAATTGAACGTATTAATAGCCTCTGCATCCCAGATACGAAGGGTATTTACTACATTGTTGCCATAACCAAGTACCGGCAAATCATAAGGGATTGCACGAACGGACTGATAGTTTTCCTGAATAAAACGCTCTCTGCCGTTTTCATCACGCATCATGCGTACATAGCCACCGAACTTAACCTCGGCTGCATACTCCTGACGCTTCATTTCGAATGGATTACCATCCTTCAACCAGTTATCCGGTACCTCTACCTGAAAACCATTCTCAATCTTCTGCTCGAACATACCATACTTATAGCGGATACCGCAGCCATATGCCGGATAACCGAGGGTAGACAGAGAATCCAAGAAACAGGCAGCCAGACGACCCAGACCACCGTTACCCAGAGCCGCATCCGGCTCCTGATCCTCGATGACGTTCAAATCCAGACCAAGCTCATTCAATGCCTCTCTGATTTCCTTATCCGCACACAGGTTGATAATATTGTTACCCAATGCACGACCCATCAAGAATTCCATGGACAGATAGTATACTGTCTTTACATCCTGCTCCTCATACTGCTTATGAGTTGCAATCCACTGGTCTACAATATAATCCTTTACTGCATATGCTACTGCCTGAAAAATCTGCTGCTTGCTTGCCTCCTCAATCTCCTTACGGAATAAGGTCTTTAAGTTTGAGGTGACATTCTTTTTGAATTCTTCTTTATTGATATTCATAACATTCCTCCCATTTCTCTCGTGTTCTTTATATCATATGATAGTTCATATTATACCCGTTCCACACCAAGTGTAACATCTTTTCCGTTCAAATTCCAGTCTTTTGTAAAACCTTCTGCTTTGCCCAGTACGATTTCGTCCGCAAGCACAACCTGCTTAATCTCTGCCTCATTCTTCTTTAAGATGGCTTCAATCTCTGCGCTGCCGGTCTCATAGACCTTGATATGATCCATAACCTCAAAGCCTGCATCCTTACGCATCGTCTGAATCTTACTGATGATTTCGCGCACATAGCCCTCTTCAATCAGCTCTTCCGTCAGATTGGTATCCAATACAACGGTCATACCCTTGTCTGCGTTGGTTACATAGCCTTCCTTCTGAGCGGTCTCGATGAGCAAATCTTCGTTTGCCAGCTCCTCTGCCACGCCCTCTACGGTCACAGTCAGAGTGCCCTTTGCATTCAGCTCATCCATCGCTGCATTGCCGTCAAGCTCGCTAAGCACAGCCTTTAATGCATTCAGACGGCTGCCGAAGCGACGACCTAATGTCTTTAACTGTGGCTTGAAGGTGTAGTCCGTAAAGGAACGTACATCCGATGTGAAGAGAACCTCCTTCACATTCAGCTCATCTGCAATGATTTCTTTATAGAATTCCGACATGCCCTCTGCCGTATTTCCGGCTGCATCCGTATAGGTCAAATCAGACTTCACATACATATGTGCCAATGGCTGTCTCTGCTTTGTGTTTGCAGTATTACGGCAAGCACGACCCAGAACTACGATATCAAGCACTGCTTCCATATCCTTTTCGAGTTCAGCATCAATCCATGCTTCCTTTACTTCAGGGAAGTCACACAGATGGATACTTTCCGGAGCGCTCTTATCAATGCTGCATACCAGATTGCGATAAATATCCTCGGTCATGAACGGAATCATCGGTGCTGCTGCCTTGCTGATGGTTACCAGAGCGGTATACAGAGTCATATAAGCGTTAATCTTATCCTGCTCCATACCCTTTGCCCAGAAACGTTCTCTGCCGCGGCGTACATACCAGTTACTCATCTCATCCACAAAATCCTGCAATGCTCTTGCAGTCTCCGGAATACGGTAATTTGCCAGATTCTCATCCACTGCCTTTACCGTAGAATTCAGACGGGACAATAACCACTTATCCATAACCGGAAGCTTGTCGTAATCCAGTGTATATTTTGTTGCATCAAACTTATCAATATTTGCGTACAGTACAAAGAATGCGTAGGTATTCCACAGCGTACCCATGAATTTACGCTGACCCTCCTGCACTGCCTTGCCGTGGAAACGGTTTGGAAGCCACGGAGCGGAATTGATGTAGAAGTACCAACGGATTGCATCAGCACCGTAAGTCTCCAATGCATCAAACGGATCTACCGCGTTACCCTTACTCTTACTCATCTTCTGACCATTCTCATCCTGTACATGACCAAGTACCACAACGTTCTTGTATGGTGCTTTGTTAAATAACAGCGTAGAGATTGCCATCAAAGAGTGGAACCAGCCTCTGGTCTGGTCTACTGCCTCAGAGATAAACTCTGCCGGGAACTGCTGCTCGAACAGCTCCTTATTCTCAAATGGGTAATGATGCTGTGCAAATGGCATCGCACCGGAGTCAAACCAGCAATCCAGTACCTCCGGTACACGCTGCATCTTCTTGCCACACTCCGGACAATTTAACTGAATCTCATCAATATACGGACGGTGGAACTCGACAGTCTTTGCTTTCTCGTCGCCACTCATCTTGTACAGCTCTTCTCTGCTGCCTACGCAATGTCTGCAGCCACACTCACACTCCCAGATATTGAGCGGAGTACCCCAGTAACGATTACGGGAAATTGCCCAATCCTGAATGTTCTCTAACCAGTTACCGAAACGACCCTTACCGATGGATTCCGGAATCCAGTTTACGGTATTGTTGTTGCGAATCAAGTCGTCTCTTACCTCAGTCTCCTTGATGTACCAAGACTCTCTTGCATAATAAATCAGTGGTGTATCACATCTCCAGCAATGCGGATAACTGTGCTCAAACTTCGGAGCCTCATACAGCAGTCCCTTCTTGTCCAAATCGGTCAGAACCATCGGGTCTGCGTCCTTTACGAATACACCTGCGTAGGCGGTCTCAGCGGTCATCTCACCGTTGCCGTCTACCAGCTGTACGAATGGCAGGTCATAGTTGCGTCCTACCTTCGCATCGTCCTCACCGAATGCCGGTGCAATATGAACAACGCCGGTACCGTCGGTCAGTGTTACATAGCTGTCACAGGTTACAAAATGTGCCTTCTTGTTCTGCTTTGCAATCGTTTCGTTTGCAAAATCAAACAATGGCTCATATTCCTTATACTCTAAATCCTTACCGGTGTAACGCTCTAATACTTCATAAGCAGCCTTTGCTTCGATTCCCTTCTCCTCATCTGCTTTTACTGCCAGCTTGCCGAGTACGGTATCGCAAAGTGCCTCTGCCATGTAATAGGTATAACCATCAGCTGCCTTTACCTTCACATAGCTCTCTACCGGATTCACACAAAGTGCCACGTTCGATGGCAATGTCCAAGGAGTCGTCGTCCATGCCAAAATATACGCATCTTCACCCTTTACCTTAAAGCGTGCGATTGCAGAACGTTCCTTGACATCCTTATAGCCCTGCGCAACCTCTGCGGAAGAAAGCGGAGTTCCGCAACGTGGACAATAAGGTACAATCTTAAAGCCCTTGTAAAGGAGTCCCTTGTCCCAAATCTGGCGCAATGCCCACCATTCGGACTCGATGTAATCATCATGATAGGTAACGTATGGCTCATCCATATCTGCCCAGAAACCAACGGTACCGGAGAAATCCTCCCACATACCCTTGTACTTCCAAACACTTTCCTTACATTTCGTGATAAATGGCTCCAAACCGTATGCTTCAATCTGGTCCTTTCCGTTGATGCCGAGCAGCTTCTCTACTTCGATTTCTACCGGAAGTCCGTGCGTATCCCAGCCTGCCTTTCTCGGAACCATACAGCCCTTCATCGTCTGATATCTCGGAATCATATCCTTGATAACACGGGTCAATACATGACCGATGTGCGGCTTACCGTTTGCAGTAGGCGGTCCGTCATAAAAGGTGTAGGTCGGTCCCTGCTTTCTGGTATCCATACTCTTTCTAAAAATCTGATTTTCATTCCAGAATTTTAAGACAGCTTTTTCTCTGTCCACAAAATTCATATCGGTTGATACTTTATCGTACATATATTCCTCCATCCTGCCGTAATTACGGCTGTTTTATTTTACTTGTTGCTGGGTACCGGTAATATAATCCAGTAACCAATCTAAATAACGGTAATAGTGGAAGCTTCCTTCTCTCGCCATCGTCCGCAGCTCTGCAACACTGACCCACTTCGCATCGGAAACCTCCTCCTGCTGCAACACCAGCTCCTGCTCCGTCACATCCGTATGTACCAGCCATATGGTATTATAGCTGTCAATTCGCTTGAATGCGGCCACCATTTCCGCATTTTCCTTTGTGGCAACTAATCCAAGCTCTTCCTTTAGCTCCCTCTGGCAAGCATCCCAAGGCTCCTCGCCCTGTATTGCGCTTCCGCCGGTCGCCGCCCAGATGCCCGGCATCAGCTTCAAATCCGGATTTCGCTTCTGAATCAGTATCTGCCCTTCCGAATTTACCGGAAAGATTGCTACAACCAGATGATAATCTCCCGGCGCAAGCGGATTGCCCCGCTCATGGATTTTGCCTGTTTTTTGGAAGCAATGATCATACACATCCCAAAGTTCCATCCGTGTCTCCTTTCTGTAAATGAAACATAAGAACAAAGAGTTTGCAAAGCAAACTCTCGCGCTGACGCGCGGTCACAAAGTGACATCTACTGCTCGCGCGTCATACAAAAAATGCCCCTATCCAAACAGGATAAGGGCTTATGCGTCTTATTTGACCACCTATTTTTCATGTACTCCGCAGAACCACTGCTTTTATACATTATCCATGTAACGGGGGATACCGGCATGACTTACTGAATGTTCAGCCACACAGCTCAGAAGTGATTTTCCGTATCAGCTACTCCTGCCGGCTTCCACCTGCCCCGGCTCGCTGTGTGCTTTCCCTGACACGTACTGTCTTCGTCAACGCTTTTTTCTTATTAATAGATGTATCATAGTATAAATTGCGGGTTTTGTCAAGTTTGTGGGGAAGAAAAATATCGTGGGGGGAAGAAATTCTATTTTAACCGCGTAGCATCTCCCCATACTTCCCATATCTAAGTCCAACCGACCAAACCACCTGCTTCTCCTCAATCATTTGAAGCAACTCTTCGTGTGATACCCATTTCGCATCCACTACCTCCTCCGGTTGCAACATGAATGTCCCTTTATCCAAATCCTTCTTTACTACAAAGATATCCATAAAGTAATTTCTTTGTTGGTAAACTTCTAACAACGATAATTCCGATTCATCCACCCTGACACCAAGTTCTTCTTCTAACTCTCGCACAGCCGCCTGTTTGGTCGTTTCTCCGGCAAGCACTCCACCACCAGTAAATTCCCACAATCCGCCTGCTTTTTTGTCCGGATGTCTCTGTGTCACAAGAAGATTTCCTTCGGAATTTTGAATCCAAACTTCACTGCAAACATAATATTCACCATCTGCAAACGCCTCTCCCCGCTTTATCGTTCTCCCTAACGGATTTCTGTTCGCATCGTATAAATCCCAATATTCTGCCATACCTGTTTCCTCCCAATCAATTATGCTTGCTATATCAAAGCAAGCTACTGTTTCTCCCTATCTGCTTCGCATTCATATACCCATTGGCTCTCATCCAAGACAGGCACATCTACAACTTCTCCTCTAACAACAGCATACGAAATGCCATCCTTTTTTCCGTCTTTTGTCTGATGTGTTCCCATTGATTTTCACTTTACTGTCTTCATCCGCTTCCCCCCGTAATTTAAATGCTTCTGACCTCTGTATTTAGGGAAACGCTGATTAAAGCGTTTCCCCGCCGAATTTGCGCAGCTTTCTTCTGCAAATTCGTGCGATCTGCCAGAGGCTTCTAAGGAAGCACTAAATTAATCAGTGCTTCCTTAGAATTTAATAAAACGAATATACACAATCGTCTTGCCCCAAATTGTAAGTACATTCCACGATTTCCGCAGGCTTCATTTGCTCTATGTAGGTAAGTGTTCGAAAAGCCATGCCATGACCAACAAAGATGACCTTGTTATAATCTGCGTATTTATCGGCAACTTTCCGCATTCTTTTTCTTACTTCCTCTAACGTTTCCCACTTCATCTGCTTGCCCTCCGGATACACTCCTTTATGCAAATTGAACTCATGGGTCAACGCAAATGCTTCCTCCGAAGTGGTATACTGATTTGACTTATCCGGCTCCCATTCATGCAAATCAACTTCCACACATATTTTCAATCCGGTTTCTCTCGAAATAATCGCTGCTGTTTGCAACGCTCTCGTATAAGGCGAGGAAACAATGAACTCTGCTGATTTTAACCGTTCATCCGTCGCTGTTGCTTCTGCTTGACTTATTCCTTTTTCGGATAACGGTGCAAACGAGCGTCCAAACCCAAAAAAGCCCTTCTCTAACATCTCACTGTAATCCGCTTCTCCATGTCGTACAAGATATAAAATTGCCACTAATATCACCTCACTTATTCATGCACGTTGAAATCCTCGCATCCTATCCAACAACATACTTTTCAAACCACTCCGGAATCCTTTGAGAAATTCTTACCTGAATTCCTTTTTTATATATTGCAAATCGCCGAAACCCTTCTGTGTTATCATAAAATGCAGCCAAATCACACTTTTGCATTATTTTCTTAAGATTTTCATAAGATTCATAATATCTCTTCTCAATATCTTTTTCCGGAATACCACGACCACCTTTGGTAACACGCCTCTTCACACGTTCTTTAGCAATATCTACAGAATTAACTCCAACAAAGTACAATTCCACATGATATCCTAATTCTTTTGCTTTATCAATATTTTTCAATATTGTTTTCCCACACAAAGTAATTTCTTGGTTAAACGAAATACCCATCTCAAAATATTTACTCGTAGCATATTCTTTAATCCCGGCAACGCTTGATACAACGTCGATTTTCCGGCTCCATTTATCCCTGCAATCAATACATACTCTTCACTAATACGGACACTCCTCGATAATCCTTTTCTGCGCCTTCTGTAACAAATAATCTCCTATCAACTCAAAAAATTCTTTTTGTTCTTCCGTTTCCGCCTCTAAAACCAGCTGCAACGTATCCTCTGGTTGAAATCTACAGTTTCTGCTTTTCGCTTTACTTCGCATTTCCCATCCGGCACAGTGACCAGTTAAGCGTAGATGCCTTTACTTCCTCTGCTATCTCCCACAGTGTATCCGTGATTCGAATTTCCACGTTTCGCTTTATCAGTTCTGCAAACAAATCGTCCACCCGGTATTTCGCCTTCGGCACCTGTGTCGTCTTCGCCACATAATACCCGGCGACCTCATCCTGCAATTCAAAGTCTGCGGTATCAAACTCGTACAAATACAATACCGTGTTGCGCATCCGCTCAAACCATCCGCTTTCAATAACCACTGCATGAGAAGCCGCAGCGCAGGTAAAAAACCTTTTCTTATCTGCCTCCGTCGTATTCGGATTCACATGATAAGTTACCCGCGGGCAATCTCTCGGAGTCAAAAAATTCGGCAGCCTTGCTTCATCAATTGCCCACACCAAACCAACGGTTCTGTCCAAATCCTTGCGACTCGGTAGCCTTGGCTCAAATACTTCGATATTCGCTTCCTCACTCACATGAAACAACCGCAACATTCTCCCGGCCTCCTCTCCTACCTTTGACGGTTTTTCTTTAAATCACTTTTGTCCTCGCGCTCAAAGCATTCAAAACTCTCGTTCCTCGCCTATGACGATTCCTTTCGAATCCGCTCCGTGTCCAATCTCCCGCGTCACTGCAATCGGCAAATCCGAGCGCACCATACGTTTTACCAGCATTTCCATCGTCGGCACACAGTTCTCTGCTTCCATTTGGGTAAAGGTGCCGAGCAACACCCCAGCAACTTTGTCAAACGCTCCCAGCTGCTGTAGCTGACACAGATATGTTTCCATCTGCGCTGCCGTACCGCTGCGTCCCTCCAAAAGCAATATCTTGTCCCGTAAATCGGGCATATATTCCGTTCCGGCTAATTTCAGAAAACAGCGGATATTTCCGCCTACAACAACGCCTCGCATCCTGCTGCCCTGAACAAAATGGTACTCCGGCTGAAACAGCTGCTTCCCTCGCTCTATTACCGTATTGTAGAAATTGACCCTCTGACGTTCCTTATCCTCATACAAGAGATTGCGCACCTGATACAGCACCGACGCTTTTCCGGTTTTAGCATAAATCGCATTGATTACAGTAGTCAAATCACTGTAACCCCAAAACCGCTTTTCGCTGCTTGCAATCCGTTCATAGTCCAGATATGGTAATACCCCATTCGCCAAATCTCCGCCGGAAATATCAAAAATCTCGGTTATTTCCTCGTCCTCATAAAAGCGCATCAGTGCCTGCGCGCGTTCGCGCGCCGTGCCGCAGGAAACACCATCCTTTTCATAAATGCAGTCACTAAACACAACCTGCAGCCCAAAGGACTGCAGGCTATCCCGCAAAATATTTAACTTTTCCGCATACAATTTACGTTGCCCATTCGAACAACAAACGATACCAATCTTTTTCATCCTTTACTCCGCAAACGACGTAAACCCTAAATCCACATACGCATAACGGTCAATGATTGCCTCTGCAGCCTCCTCGGACATCTCGATTGCATTCTCGCCCTCGGAAGAAACTTCTAAATTATTGTGGAACCAAGGATACTCCGGATTTTTCTCTCCATCATATACGAGCGCCTCGACAAATACTAATTCCCCGTTCAAATAATGATAATATGCATAGGTCGAATTTGCAGCACCGGAGGAACCCTCATTTGCAATCTGTCCGTTCTCCATCAGATAATAGCGGTCTCTCTCTCCACCGCTGACTACATGCACCATTTCACCGTCCTCTACCTTGTAGATATCGTAAATGACACCGATATCGCCATCCTCACCCAGCAACAGCTCCATCACACCATCATCATCCAAATCCGACATTGTATAACCCAGCGTATCCGCACCATAGTTAAACACCGAGCTGATGTCCAACTCCTCTGTTGTCTTGGATTTGAAATCATCCTTAAATGCCGCCTTTATCTCCTCAATAAACGCCGCATACTGCTCCATTGCCGCTGCACCTGCTCCGTCTGCATTTATAACTCCGGACTGCGCTCCGTCTGCCTGCTCCTGCTCAAGCAGTTCCTTATTACTGCAGGCAGTCATACCCATTACAGCCACCAATCCTAACAATAACATTGCTTTTGCATTCTTTTTCATCTTTTCAAACTCCTTTTCTTTGTTGCCGCTTTCTCCGGCTTGTACCATAGCGCAAGCCTGTTCTTAAAGGCTTCTGCTTCTCAGCAACACGCCAACTCTACCATTTTCAAATCACACTCATCGACATAACCGATATCCTGCTTCAAATCCCAAAGTATGATTTCATCCATTTCATCACCCTCCACCTTTTCAAAGGGCTGCAATCCATCCTGACCACTTTGTTTTGTCAGAACTCCTTGCGGTATTGTATTATACCATACCTTTCCCTATTATTACACAATTCATTTCTTAAAATTTGAAAAAATTTTTATTACACAGCAAAGCCATACTGCGCCTCCGGACAACCCGGAAGGCAGTATGGCTTTGTTTTACATACCACTCCATATTCCATAAAGATACACAATAATGGAAATCACATATCGATGCAACGGGTAATACAGGTAGAAGAAATATTTTCCTCCCTTCCCCTTCTCTCCATTATATAGCAACACAATTGGTACCGCGAATATCGTATAAAATTCCATGCTTCCCAAAAAATTCGACAAGGACAAACCCTGCAAAATACCTATATAGCTGTTCACAAAATAGACAATACTATAAAGTACCAATATAATTGCCTTCGGATATTTGCTTTTTACAAAATACATCAAAACGCCTGCAATCACAAAAGCAACCGGATATTCTCCGTGAATCGGGCTTTGTACAAAGCTTTCCACAACATCATAGAATATCCACGCCTGCCGAAAGCCAATTCCATGCTCTGCCAACGGAAGTGTATACACGAGCTCAGACAAATAATGCGGAATGTAAGTAGCTGCAATCCCCGCAACCATCAAAATGCCCTTTTTCCAATTTCGCTTTTTTATTGCCTCAATCAGCTCTTCCAGCAAAATAATATACAGTGTAACATAAAAATAATCAAACAGTATATTGCTTTGACGGAATTTTCCAATTGTGTCCAGAAATAACGCATTTGTTATCGTAGTAAACAATCCGACCCCCACCGCGCCTAAGTACAGGCGCAGCAGGAATTTTCCTTTGCTTCTGGTGTATCGGATACTCTCTGTCAAAACAAACAGAAAGACGGGTGCAGCGATTCGTCCAATGGCACGAAGCAGGGCTTCATTTTCCCCAAACAAAGGAATCGGAAAACCATACGCCGCCAAATGATCCATCGTCATTGCAATCAAAGCAATTACCTTGAGCTGCGCCGCAGAAAACCCCTTAAATTTTGTCCCCAACATTTACGCTTCTTCCTCCTCTACCTTTATCTCGTTCGCAATCTCGTACTGCACCAGCTTTGCAAACCGTACCGTTACCTTAAACAAATCTCCATCCGTCTGCACCTCCAGACTGCCGTCCTGCGCCTCTGCAAAGCTTTTGGCTATCGCAAGCCCCAGACCGGAGCCCTCGGTATTGCGCGACGCATCACCGCGGACAAAACGCTCCGTAATTTCACTCGCATCGAAATTCAGCTCTGTACGAGACATATTTTTTAAGGTTACCGAAATCGTCAGCTCCTCCTCCGTCACATCCAGATAAGCCCGACTGCCCGGCATACCGTATTTTATGACATTGATTATCAGATTTTCAAAGATACGACTGGTCTTTTCTCCATCCAGCGAAAGCATCAGCTTTGCCGGCTTACCGTCCTCATTTAACGGCAGATTGGTCTTGAACTCAATGCCGGACTGCATGATTTTGTCCTCCAGCTCTATCTGTACCTCCTGCAAAAGCGCTGCCAAGTCAATCTCCGTTCGATTCAGTGCAATCGTACCCGAATTTGCCTTGCTTACCTCAAACAAATCCTCAATCAGCACCTTCAAACGACCGGATTTTTGTTCCAGTATCTCGATATAGCTTTCACGCTCTTCTGCCGGAAGCGCCGGATTTTTCAGTAAATCCACATAGGTTATAATCGCAGTGAGCGGAGTCTTTAAATCATGAGATACATTCGTAATCAGCTCCGTTTTCATCCGCTGGCTCTTTACCTCTTCCTCTACTGCCTTCGAAAATCCCTGCTGTACCTGCGTCAGCTCCTCGGACAGCCCTGCAAATATACCACAGTCTCCGGTATACACCGCATCCAACTTGCCGTCTGCCATCTGCGTAGCCATACTTTTTACCGACTGATACTGCTGCCGGATTTTCTTATACTGCGAGGTCAGAAATACCAGAAGCAATACCGAATACAGGATTACTCCTACGATGCCCGCAAACCAGATACAGCACAGCAGAGTCACAATTACAAAATTAATCAGAACCGCTTTGCCAATCGTTGCATTTCCCTTTTCCTCGAAGTCAATTTCCTTTACCGACGCTACCAGCTTTTTGCAGCTACACCAGCAAAAGCTACAAAATCTTCCAATAAGCGTATACTCCCTCAGATATCGGCGCAAGCCTACCGCAAACAGCTGTCGAATGCTAAGCACACCCGGTACACAGCACAGGAACATACCACTCCACGCTGCCCAGTTGGCCGCATACAACAAGGTATTTTCGCGCTCCTTGGTCATCATGTTTTTAAAAATACCCTGCCATTCCGTTATGGATTCCGCAGATTCTGCAAATATTTGCGTGCTGACAATCATATCTACACCTTCGAGTCCCATGATTGCCACATAGCTGATAATGACCGTAAAAAGAATTTCTGCCGGAATCCTTGCCAGACGGCTGCTCGGCAGTGCCAGCGGACGCACAAAGCTCAGAATCAGCACCACCAGAATAAGTACTGCAAATGCAATCAGTGCTACAAATGCATAATCCGCTACAATCGCATCCCGCAATCTCCAATATGTTGCTTTACCATAATGATTATAATAATTCCGGTAATACTCCTGATATGTCTCATCCATACAAACCATGGTAATGGTCACATTCCGAATCCGGTCGGTATATATCTGATGAAGCATCTCTCCGTAATAACTTTCTTCCCCATATAAAACAGGCACCATCAAAACATTCTCTGTCCAGGTAATTACTTCTCCCCGAATACCATATACCTCGTTAAAATACGACTGTACTTCCGAAACACCTCGCTCCTCTAAGACCGTCGGCTTTCCGTTTTCATCATACTGAACGGTCAGCAAAAACGGTGCATTCGCAATCTGCCCGGCATCATAATCCGCAGAGCTTTTTACCTTTCCGGTCACATCGTCCTGAATCGAATATTGCAGATTCATCCACTGTCTTACCTCCGGATAGTGACCATAATACCAATTGCGCAGACTTTCCCGTTTCTGTCGGTACAACTCCTGATAACTTTCCCGATATTCCTCCGAAACATATGTCATAGGCATACTCTCTGCCGAGTAATTCTCTTCATCCTCCGGAACTACATAATAATCTGTTTCATCACTAGCATCTCCCGGTATTTTGGGTGTCGGTACCGGATTCAACAGCTGTCCTTCTACTGTTTCTGCATAATCAGCTCCACCCAATACCTTCCATGGGTCCACTGCTTCTGCCTGTTGCTCCGCCAGCCAGTCCATATAAATACCCGCAGCTATTGCCGTACTTGCCCGCACATATTGTATCTTCGCCAATTCTCTTTCTGCAGCTTCCTCTGCTTCTTTACTCTCATCCACTTCAAGGACTTTCTTTTCTTCCTTCCACAGCACAGGATAACAGCTTACCACTGCCAATCCCAAGCCTGCTGCCAGCAAAATACAAAGCAGAACTCCCAAAATTCTGGTTCCGCGGTTGCCCGGTCGCACCGCATCATTTTTTATTTCTTTCATAGCTGTCCTCCATCTTATATCCAACTCCCCAGACCACCTTGAGATACCGCGGATTCTTCGGGTCAATCTCGATTTTTTCCCGAATTCTTCTCACATGCACCATAATCGTGTCTGTCGTAATCGCTTTTTCATTCCAGATTCGCTCGTACAGCTCATCTGCCGAAAACACCCTTCCCGGATGCTTCATCAAAAGCGTCAATATTTTAAACTCCATCGGGGTCAGCTTGACCGGTTCCCCGTCCACGGTCAGACTCACCTTTTCCTCATCCAATTCCAAACCGCCAATCACATACTTGGTCTCGTTTCGTTCCTCCCGTCTGCCCTCCAATACCTCCAGATAGCGGCTATATCGCCGCAGCTGTGAATTGACTCTGGCAAGCAGCTCCATCGGAGCAAACGGTTTGGTCACATAGTCATCCGCCCCAACATTCAAACCGGTAATCTTATCAATTTCCTCCGATTTTGCTGTCAGCATGATAACCGGAAAATCGTATTTTTCTCGCAGGCGCATCGTCATTGTGATACCGTCCATGACCGGCATCATGACATCAACAATCGCCAGATGTATGGTTTCGCGCTCCATGATTTCCAGTCCCTCCTGTCCGTTTCCGGCACCAAAAACCACATAGCCCTGATTCTTTAAATAAATGCGGACACCCTCCAAAATCTCCTTATCGTCCTCTACTACTAACACATGATATTCTTTTCCCATCTTCTTTCCTCGTTTCCGCGCGCTTTGTTTCCACATTTTTTATTACTTCTTTAGTATAACAGGTGTTTCTGACAATTCAACGGTGAAAAAACGAAAGAATTTCTTAACAAACTCAAACAAGTACTGCTTGCAAATTATTTCCACTCACTATATACTCAATAAAGAAACAACAAATATGCCTCTTGGCAGAATGGAGCTTATTACATATGAAACGAAATTCTTCTATCATAAGACTTGTCGTGCTGACCTGTCTGTTTTTGGTCTGCTTCGGTGCTATTCTCTGGTATATGCGTGAGCAGAAGCTTGCCGATACGGACAATCCTACCCTTCCGACGGTTACACCAACCACAGTGTTGCCTGCCGAAGCGTCTCCGACGCCAACCACAGTACCAACCACCGGAAACGATGCACCGGAGAACACTCCGACACCAACACCGGATACGAATACTCCGACCAACACTCCGATACCTACTCCGGATACGGAGATTCCGACCGATGCTCCGACACCTACTCCGATTACCGAAACTCCGGTTGACACACCGACCGTTACACCAATTCCAATACCGGGTACAGATGCTGATGTGACCCCTGCACCGGATGCCGATACCGTAACCCTTTGTCTGACCGGAGATTTGATGTGCCTTGCCGGACAGCAGTTTGCGACCGAGCTTGCGGACGGAAGTCACGATTACAGCGGAAGCTTTGCGTTGATTCAGGATTACCTGCAAAGCTGCGACTTCGCGATTGGAAATCTGGAAACCCTGCTTTCCGAGAGTAATCCTTATACCACTGCTGCAAAAGAGGTAAACGGCTCACCAAACTGTAACGCTCCGGCGGATTATTTGGCTTCACTAAAGGCAGCCGGATTTACTTCACTGGTAACTGCAAACAATCACTCGCTGGACGGTGGCAAAACAGGTATTGATGAGACATTGCAGCATTTGGATGAATACGGCTTTTGCCATACCGGCACCTATGCCTCCAACGACACCACGACCGAACGCTTTATTCTCCTCGAAAAAAACGGTATCACCATCGGTCTGGTAGCTTTTACTGAGTTAATCAACCAACGCGATTCCCTTCCGGTAAGTGAGTTAGAGCAGGTAATCAACTGCTATAGCGAGGAATTCGCTGCCGAAGTAATTGCCGCTGCCCGTGCTGCAGGCGCCGATTTTATCATTGCCTACAATCACTGGGGCAGCGAAAATACGCACGAGGTACGCAGCTACCAGCGTACCCACGCACAGGCATTGGCAGATGCCGGCGCAGACCTCATCATCGGTTCGCATCCTCACTGCCTACAGGAGCTCGAATCATTGGAAGCCGCAGACGGCCGCTCGGTTCCTTGTTTCTATTCTTTGGGAAATTTGGTATCCAGTATGGCTCGTGACATCAACAACGATACGGTATTACTGACAGTAACCCTGCACCGCAACGAAGACATCGTTGCTGCGGAATCCATGGACATCCTTCCATGCCATGTCTTTGGTTATCTGAACGGAAAACCGCATGTTATCGTCCCAAATACTCATTCCTTTGAACGAGCAGACCAGCAGACCGAGCTGCAGGAGGCTGAAGCACGTATTGCGGATATCTTGAAGCTGCCTCAGTAACAAAATATATTTTAAATAACAATAATAAAACGAACCATTTCAAAAAGCCGCTGCATATGCAACGGCTTTTTGGGTATATCACATCATTCATTTTTAACGTATCCGCGGAACAGTCACAATAAAACTGGTTCCCTTCGTATATTGTGTCCGGATTTTGATTCTTCCGGTGTGAGCCATGATAATCAGCTTTGCAATCGACAAGCCCAGACCATGTCCCTCTATTTTCTTATCTCGGACATCGTCCGCACGATAAAATCGGCTGAAAATATTGTCCAAATCTCTGCGCTTCATACCGATGCCGGTATCCTCTACCGTCAGCACGCAATCTCCGTGTACATTCTGACAAGAAATGCGTATCGTATCTCCGTCCTCCGTGTACTTCTGCGCATTGTCGATAAATACCCGAATCGCCTGCTTTAATGCCTGCTTATCTCCATAGACCCGGACATTCTGCAGATATGGCGCCTCGATATTGCGATTCATCGAAACCAGCTTCGTTTCCTTTACCATTTCCTCCACGATCGGCCGCATATTAAAATACTCTTTTTTGAGCTTTAACGTCTTTTTATCGTGGCGCGAGAGGAACAACAGCTTTTCAACCAAATCCTGCATCTGCGCTGCTTCATTCGAAATCGCTTCGACCGATTCCTCTAACACCTCTTGGTTCCGGCTGCCCCAGCGCTTTAACATATTGGCATAACCCTGCACTACGGCAATCGGCGTCCGCAGCTCATGAGACGCATCGGACACAAACTGCTTCTGGCTTTCGTAGGAGGTCTCCATACGGTCCAGCATATCATTAAAGACCTCTGCCAGCTCCCTAAGCTCATCGTTGGTTCCCTGAATATTTAACCGTTCACTATGCAGATTATTCATCGTCAGACGATTTGCCGTATCCGACATTTCCTTAATCGGCTTGAGCAGACGTGCATTCTGACTTTTTGCCTCCTGCAAAATGCAAATAACGATAATCATATACAGGAGTATCATGTTCAGCAGCAAACGCAGCATCTGATTGTACTCCGGCGTCAAATTATAATGAAAGACCGCCTCATACAAAACTCCCTGCTTCAAAAGCTCCTCCGTGCTTTGTATCACAACACGATGCTCCGAATCCCACGGGTCAATATGTATGTTTTTCAGAAACAAAAAGCCTTCTACCTGAAAATCCCGGTCATCATACAATACCTTGCCGCTTTCCTTTTCCAGAAAACAGACCCGGACTCCCTTGCTTTGGTATGGATTCTCTAACGTCGTCAAATCCATATCTCCGGTTTGCACACTGACCAACAGTGCCTCTGCGCGCTCCTGATAATCCTCGCTCTGCACATCCATATATAACACTATAAATACAGCCATGAAAATCACTCCGTTGATAATCATCAGCTTCATGTAATTCAGATTGATTCGAAAGGACATCGACAGGCGCAACCGTCCCAGCCACGCATCCTTGCGCTTCTGCAACGGCACCCACGTTTTCAGCAGAAACTGCCTCAATCCTTCTACAAATTTATCTTTCATCCTTTATAATATACCCCACTCCACGCACTGTACTGATAATATGTACTCCGTATTTATCATCAATCTTCTGTCTGAGATACCGAATATACACATCCACCACATTAGTATCTCCGAAATACTCATAGCCCCAGACATTATTCAAAAGCTGCTCTCTCGTTACTGCTATATTTTTATTTTTGAGCAAATACTCCAACAGCTCATATTCCTTTTTGGTCAATGCCAGCTCTTCTCCGCCATAATGCGCACTGTGACTTGCCAGATTCAGCTTCAGTTCACCGACTTCCAGTTCATCGGTTTTGACCGGCTCTGCGCTGCCCTTCTTGGCATGACGATTCAACGCCACACGAATACGCGCCAGCAACTCCTCAATCGCAAACGGCTTGGTCATATAGTCATCTGCACCCATATCCAGTCCTGCTACCTTATCCGTCACATCGTCCTTTGCCGTGAGCATAATAATCGGAACCTCCGATTCCATACGGACTCTGCGGCATACCTCGATGCCCGACAATCCCGGAAGCATAATATCCAAAAGCACCAAATCCACTCCGGCGTGCAGCGCCTTGTCCAGACCGGTTCTTCCGTCGCTCGCTATCTCAACCTCATACCCCTCATATTTCAATTCCAGCTCTACAAAACGGGCAATCTTCGCCTCGTCCTCTACAACCAATATCTTTGCCATACTTTACCTCATTTCTGCATTGCTTTTACGCACATCTTCCCGCATGCGGCCGATTCTTCTGCCGCCATGCGCCCTTCTGTCCTTATTGTAACGGCATCCGCTTCTATATTCAAGTTAAAGTTTGCTTAAAGAATTTACAGCAGCAGGCTCATGACCGGTATGGTCACTACGCTGAGCAGCGTTCCCAGCAATACCATATTTGCCGCCGTTTCCTGCCCCTGCTCCAGCATCTCTGCAAAATTCAGTACCACACTCGCTACCGGCGTACTTGCCAGCACAAACAGCGTCTGCTTCATAATCGGGTCAACCGGAAGCAGCATTGCTAGACCTAACGCCAGCAAAGGCATAACAATCTGCTTAACAAAAATCACGGCATACTGCAGCGCATCCGTAAATATCGGACGAATCCGCATGGTTGCCAGTCGCATTCCCATGACCAGCATACAAAGAGGAGTCGTCATACGGCCAAGCAGCGTAATCATTCCCTCTATCTGCTCATGAAAGGTAATCCCGCTCACAAAAATCGGAATTGCCACAACCATCGACAGTACCGCCGGATTTAATACCAGCTTTTTCACACTGATATATTTTTTATCCTGCGTAATAATATACGAGGCCGCCGTCCAACTCAAAACACTCATTGCGAGAAAAAATGAAAGTGAATAGAGTACTGTCTCCGGATGCTCCGGGAACAACGCCTCCAAAAGCGGCACGCCCATAAACGTACAATTTCCCAGCGTTGTTGCCAGCGTACAGATGCGATATTTGATGTCCGCATGCTTTTTGCGAAATACGAGGTAAAATGCCAGAAGCAACGCTCCCTGCAAAACCAGCGTGATTACAAAAAACAGCAGCATATCCCGCACCAGCTTTATCGAAAAATCCACCTTCCAAAAGGAGTAAATCGTCAGACATGGCTGGCAGACATACATCAGCACCTTCGCAAATGCCGAAATAGAGCCTTCGCCTATCATTTTTGTTTTTACCAGCAAATACCCCGGCACTGCATACAGGAGCATTACCACCACTGCCATTAATGTAATTGAAAAAAACATGTTAGACCTCTCTTAAAACAAACTGCTTCCTAGTTCGTAATCCATTTCCTCACAGGCATCCCTTGCTTTCTCTAACCGCTCACGCTCTTCCGACACCAGTGCTGCCTCCGGCAATGCACTCAACGCCGCAATCGCCTGCTGTGCCTGCTCCAGCTGGTAACTGTCAAACGCTTCCTTTAGCTGTGCAAACAGCTCCTCCTTCGATGCCGCGAATGCCTCTGCCTGCTCTTCCTCCTTCGGTAAAAGCATCAGCTCCAGTGAAATCTCTTCCACCGTTTCCCGAATCTCTGCGAGAAAATCCGGCAGCCAGTTTTCAATAAACCTGTGATTTTCCGTCTTTGCCGCCATCTCCATAATTTCAGCTGTCTTTGCCAGCGCTTCTCTGGAAATCTGATTGCAAAAGCCCTTGATACCGTGTACCTTAATCCGAAATAGGTCGATATCCTCCGTAGCATATTCCGGCAGCTTCTCCACCAGCTCCTCAAGCTCCTTGCAAACGGACTCCATCATTCGTCGATACAGCTTTTGCTCACGCCGGTCTGTGCTAAGGGTATTTTCAACCCTCTGACGACAGCTCATCGGTAAATACTGTTCCAAAAGCTGATTCAATTTATTCAAGGAAATCGGTTTTCCTAAAAATGCATTTAAACCGGCAGCCTGACTTTCCTGCCTTGTCCGGTCGGACAAATCTGCCGTCAGCAATACTAACGGCACCTGATTTCCCGCTTCCTTCAACCGCCGCGCCGTTTCGATACCTGTCATCCCCGGCATCATCTGGTCTAAAAAAATCAAATGATAGTTCTCGCGCTGCACCTGCTCCAATGCTTCTGCACCGCCTTCTACCGTATCTACCTGCAGCTGCCACTGCGCCAACAGCTCTTCAAATATTTCACGATTTACCTTCAAATCATCTGCCAGCAATACTCTCGCCGTCGGATACACATAGGATGGCCGCGTCGGACGCAAAAGCCCGTTTTCACTCGTCAGCAGCATTTCCTTCGTAAACTGCTGCTCCGGCTTCCACTCATCACCTGCTAAGTCCTGATAGAAGGTTACATAAAACGTGGAGCCTGAGACTCCGTCGCTCTCTGCCCGCACCGTACCGCCAAGCTGCATTACCAGCTGCCATACTATATTTAAACCAAGTCCGATGCCGCCCTGCTCACTTGCAAAGGTCTCGTACTCCAAAAATACCTTCTCTAACTGCTCCTTGCTCATACCAATTCCAGTATCCGAAATCCTGCATTCCAAACAAACGCATTCCTCGCCTTCCTTTCGGCAGGAAAGCTCACAAAATATCTCTCCCTCATGCGTATATTTTACCGCATTCGAAAGGAGATTCTGAAAAATTTCGCGCACACGCAGCTCATCGCCCATCAGCATCTTCGGATAACCGTTCGGAAAATGTACCCGAAAATCTACCGGCTTGTCCTTCAAATTGATAATGCACATCTGCGCAATTTCCTTCAACAACCGCTCCAAGCTGTACGGCTGATGCGAAAACTCCAGCTTTCCCACACCCAGCTTAGAATATTCCAAAATGTCATTTACCAGCTGCAACAGCATCCGACTGGAATCCTTAATCTGCATAACCGCCGCTCTGGTTCTTGCTGCCAAATCCTTCTTTACAATCAAACTGTCACTCAGACCGATAATCGCGTGCAATGGACTGCGCAAGTCATGACTGATACTGGCAAGAAACTTTCCCCTCATTACATTCTGCTCTTCCGCAAATTGCTTTAACCGCTCCAACTCCCGCAGCTCCTGCTTCTGCTTGGAAATATCCACAGCTGAAAGAATGTAACCGCTGCATTTTCCGCGTTTATACACCGTTTTCAGCTGACACCGGTAATCCTTTCCGCCAAACACGACCTCCTGCATCTGTTCCGGCTGTTGCTGTAAATACTTAATCTTCTCCCGATACAGATGCTCACTCTTTCTTTTTCTTTTACGCACCATTTCTCCCTCGAACAATTCCTTTGCTACATGGTTTGCCGACAAATAATAAAACCTGCGGTCAAACAAAACCGTAGCAATCTCCGAGGTATCATACAAATTTTCCTGCATATATGCAGTGGTATCCGTCAGTTGATCCGTCTTTAATAAATAATAAATAATAATACACGAACCAACCAAAATACACGGAAGTATCACATTACCCTTTATAAACGAAAGATTTCTGCACTGCAGTGTAACGATAGGAAGCAAAAAAGACAAATACGTTAAATTTGCTGCCCAATGCTCTCTTTGTGTAAGAGCTTGTCTGGTAAATACATAAATGCCGATTCCCAGTACAAATAATACATAGATTGTTGCAAATTGAAAAAGATAAGGCCGATACCACTCCGTTTCTTCTCTTGGAATAAAGATAACCATGCTTCCTACCCAAATAGGAATTCCTACAAGCGCCTCTCCCCACTTTGGCAACCGGACATTACAAAAATCCAGCTCATAATGCAACAAAATATACATTCCCTGTAACAGTAAAAAATCCTCAATCCGCCTCAACACCAATGTATTACCTACCGAACATCGGATAATAAGGCAAACATTTACCACTCCAATCAAACCTAAATACAACGGGAGCAGTCGGTGTGCTCGCGTATTGATTCCGGATGTCATATAACTGTATAATACAAAAAGCGTTATAAACAAACAAAAACATTGCAATCCTAACATAAGCACTCCATTCTGCCCCCGCAGCTTATATTACACATCCATCCAATTTTCTAAGATGCGCTTTATCTCCGTTTTAATATATGCCGGCTTGTACGGGCGAAGAATATATCCCGCCGCATTCAGTTCGCGGCATCTCGTTACAGTAACCTTGTCGCAGAGAACCGTTACAAACAAAATCGGTACTCTCTGATTGGTCATTTCCTGAATTCGCTTTGCCGTCTCCAGACCATCCATATCCGGCATATCAATATCCATAATAATCAAATCCGGTGGTGAATACTTTTCCATATAGTGAATTGCCTGTGTACCGGAACGCAGCAAAATCACGTCATAATAATCCTTCAAAATATCCTGCAGTAACAACAGATTTGGCTTCATATCGTCAATCGCCATGATACGATAGCGCCGCAGCGGCTTTATCATCTGCTTGCGTTCCTGCTCCTGCTCTTCTAAGTTCTCCTGCTCTCTGGCATCCCGAATCGTCAGATTCAAATTTTCCGGTGCCGTCAAATCCAGCATCGTATGGTCATAAAGCTTCAAAATTGGCCGCAGATTGTAAATACCTGCATTCTCATAAATTACCGCCCGGCGTCCGTCCGACAACACTACCTCTGTTCCCTTCGGATACAACGGCACATAATTCAGCAAGGTCGTCACAACCGCCTGATCAAACATAATACCGCAACCGCCCATCAGATATTCCGTCGCCTCATACGGCGAATACGGCTCCTTGTACGGACGCTTTGCAATCAGTGCATCATATACATCTGCCACATGCAAAATTTTTGTAAACAAGGTCTGTTCCGAACCCTCAATTCCCAATGGATATCCGCTGCCGTCCACATTTTCATGGTGACAGAGTACCGCACTCTTTACATAAGCAGAAAGGTCAGTCCGGTCACAAATCATCTCATAGGAACGCATTGCGTGCGACTGCATAATCTGAAATTCTTCCTGCGTCAGCCGGCTCGGCTTATTCAAAATCTCCTGCGGTATCGTCAGCTTACCGAAATCATGCAAAACGGCTGCCGTTACCAGATACTCCATTTCTTCCTCATTCAGCTTCATACCGGTACCAATAACACAGCTAAGCACCGCTACATTTACCGAGTGCGCATAGGTATAGTCATCATAGGAACGCAAATCAGTCATATCTAAGGACAATTGATCCTTTGACAAAATCTCATCTACAATTTTCTTTGCAATATTCTTGCAGCCATCAATATTATTATTCTTAATGCAAGCAATTCCCTCCGTCCGTAACGCGGACGGAATCGCACTTTCTACCTCAATATCCTCCGACAGCTCATCCTGTATATAAACCCCATCAAAACCATAGGATTTCAGCCTTTCAATATAACCCTCCGTTAATATTACATTATGTCCTGCCAAAGTGCGCCCATGGGAATCAAAGATATCGTATGCCAATATCATTCCCGGCTCTGCTTTTGTTAACTGAACATACCTCATACCTTCTCCATTCCGGACCGGCTACTACTCCGTATCCTCCGTATCGTCCTTACTGCAAACACAGTTTGTCCCCTGTTGCTTCGCCTGATAACGCAGGCGGTCTGCCTGCAAAATATACTGCTCCATCCGACTGCTGTCCTCAAACGGACAAGCGGTATAAACACCAAAATTCATTGCCATCTGTCGTTCTTTTTTCCAAAGCTTGCGACTTACTGCATCTCTTACCTGCTCCGTCCAACGGCAGGCATCCGCATAATTTACGCCCGGCAGAATCACCAAAAACTCATCATTCCGATAACGGAACGCATACAATTTTTCTTTACTCGGAATCTCCCGAATTGCATCTGCCACACTCCTGATGCACATCTCCCCAAAACGGTTGCCATACAAATCGTTCAGATTCTTAAATTCATCTATATCACAGAACAAACAGGAGATTACCTGTCCCTTCTGCTTACATTCCTTCCAAATCTCTTCGGATTTTTCTTCCAGCTTTAGCTGGTTATACAGACCGGACACCGGATCTTTTTCCGACAACTCCTCCAATGCCAGCAGCTGCTTGTAATTTTTTATCCGGGCATTGTAAAAGGAGGTAGCCGAAACCGTCGAAATCAGCATACAAATCGTAAAATTTGTCAGATTGTCCGCCTGATGCTCTTTGGTACAGCATATGATAATCGGATACACAATCAATGCACCACACAGCTGAATCGGATAATAAGCAACCGGCTTTAAAAACACAGACATCGGTATCACCACTACAATGGTGAAATAA
>JAFTQM010000026.1 GCA_017462755.1 Lachnospiraceae bacterium
AACAGATACTTCGGCTAATCCTTAAACCATTGATTTATAAGATTTTTTTGGAGATAGTTCCTGTATTGGGGGCTATCTCTTTTTATGGTCTGAAATAGCATTTTAATCAACCTCATGTGGCACGATTGTGGCATGGCTTACTCATTTACTGGTTATTAATCATTCAATGTGGCATTCATCCGTGTGGCCTATAATGTCGTTACGTTTTTATTCTATGCTTTTTATTTGAAACCAAATCATTCCATGTACATTTTCTTCAAAAACTGATTGACTTTTCAGCAAAATACGCATATTATAATTATAGAAGGACACTTCTCGAGAAGCACACTCGTAGAAAATGCTTTCCTTGCCTTTGAAGTAGAATCCGTGATGGAATGCGGGGACTATGGAGGTTTACAAAGGTGGCAACTTACCATAATCCATCTTAGCTTCGGCGAAAGAAAGTTGTATTTACTAAAGGATTTGAAAGCCTTGCAGTCTATGCAAGGCTTTTTTCATACGGAGAACTATATGGACTTAATCTATGAATGTGCTGTAAAATTCATACTTCTTGAACAATATGAATATAAATTTATCGTTTCTAAAAACCGTAAAACATGGGAAATTATTTTAACCTTTTGCGATAGTGACTTCTTCCATCTGGCAGGCTTACATCATCTCACAGATATCAGTATTCCCAGAAACAGAAAAGAAACTCTGAAAAACATTATTGAAAAGAAGAAGATAACAGATTCCCTGTTATACAGAAGTCGATTTTTTACTAATCCCGAACCAGATAAGGATATAAAATCAAGAATCGAAGAATTACGTTTTCTGGAAGAATACTTAGACACCGATAATATAATTCGAATTTATAGTACCAAAAATATGAAATACCTTCATTCTTACATAACTGCTGACTATATTATTGAAAGCCAATTCAAAGGTTCGCAGGATATTGTTTATATTTTCTTAAAACAGCGAGAAGAAAATCCTGACGCATACTGTGTAACTTCCTTCTTCAAGAAAGACACTGTTACTTATAGTGGGGACTCTTTATATTGGATGTTAAAAGAAAAAATCAGTTCCAATGATTGTATTACGCTTTACCAACATCCAAATTATAAGAGAACTTCATCATAAAAAGCAAAGAACTACAAACTGCAAATAGTGTGCAAACTGGTGTGACTCAAAAATCGAAGTTTTGAAACCCGCATAAATAAAGACTTTTTAATCCAGTACTATGACGAAGCAAGACATGGTAAGGCTTTTGAGGGATTATTAAACAGATACTTCGGCTAATCCTTAAACCATTGATTTATAAGATTTTTTTGGAGATAGTTCCTGTATTGGGGGCTATCTCTTTTTATGGTCTGAAATAGCATTTTAATCAACCTCATGTGGCACGCTGTTGGGTGTTGAATACCTTTGTTTACACGTTTTTTGATATTTGGTAATTTTTTTAATGGGTGGAGCTCTGAGCGTAATTAACTTATCACATCCTTTCTTAAAAAATGGAATATAGAAAAAGAGATACCGAAGTACCTCTTAATCATTATGTTTAACCATTAAGTTGAAGGTATGCATATTTAGTGACTATGCTTGCTATAACGAAAAGGATAAAAATTGCAAAAGATATTATTTAAGAAGATTTATTAAGTTAAAGTATATTGTCTCTGGCAAGGGTGGAAAATGTTGTTTTTTATAAGACATCATTTCCAAAACATCTATCCATTCGTTTGTTCTATCCTTAGAGATGAAGTAAGCATCTACCTTTTTTCTGCTAAGAAAGTATTGTATCCCTTTTTGATTTCTTGCTAGAAAAGTAACGACGTACCAACATTGTTCAGGATCTTCTAAAAATGTTATATGAGTAGGTACGAAAGGTTCTCTTCCTTCAAAAACCCAAATGCGTTTTGTTAAATATTCTTTTTGATTTGAATTGAGTTCGTAAAAATTAGCCATTTTTATTACCCCCAAAGACAACGCATTATTTTTGGATAACAATCGTCTGCAATATCTAATACTCTGGCAATTAAGCTCATAATGAGTTCGTTACTATCTTCTCCTGCCAAAAAGTCTGAACTAAGTATAATTCTACCATTATCATCAGTATAAATTTTAAACCATCGATAATAAGAATTAAGCTCATTAAGCATAGTCATAGATTCATATGTTGCTTCATCAATATCTCCTAATCCTCCGGCTGTTATCTGTATAACGTTTGAGGTATCGTCATCAGATGATACTATAATCGTCATTAATACGGAAGAATGTTTGTCTAATGCATTCCTAATCACAACAATATTATTGTTATCAGGTACAGTTTGATATCGAAATCCGTGATTATCTAAAAATCTTTTAAAATTTCGTATAATTTGATTCATGTTTGTAATCCTCCTATATGATATTTGGCTTATCACTTATATTATACCACTTTTTATTTATTTGTCACTAATATTTTTTGAGCTTTGGATTATTAATCTGTAACTAAACCAATAATATAATTGGGTTAACGATAAGAAGGGGGGATATCATTATGAGAGAACTGGATTTTTCTGTAATTGGTCAACGGATTAAAGAGGTTAGATGTGAGAAAAAAATTACTCAAGAATATATTGCTAATGAAGTAGAGGTAAATGTATCACACATCAGTAATATAGAGAATAATAAGGTTAAGGTTAGTCTTACTCTGCTTGTATGTATTTGTAATGCATTAGACATAACTGTTGATTATTTATTAGAAAATGAATATCATAATCCTACTTCTGCAACTGAGAAAGAATTGTTTAATACAGTTAAGAATATGGATAATGCTAAATTAGAAACACTTTTGCGGATAGCCAAGGTACTTTAATGATAGTTTCGTCTATTCTCTTGTCTGTTTATTATATTTATATTCATAATGAATTGCTTTATCATAAACTGTTATAATACGTCATTCATAATTAAATCCCTGATTTTTTATCTCTCATTATAAAGATGTATATAAGTGCATAGGTCCTCTGTTGATTTGCTATTCTATAGAGCTTTAGTTAGAGAAATTTATTTTAACATTCTTGCGAATCTGGTATAATGACAGATGTAATTAACAATAGTTGATATGTTATGGAGGTTTACATGGAAAATAAGAAAACTGCATTAGACTATGCCAAGGCGGCCTGTGACACAATGATGCGCAAATTTGAAGCGGCAAAGCTGCCGCCGGAGGGACATTTTCACTATCATCAGGGCGTGTTTTTGTCGGGCGTGTATCAGACGTATGAGCTTTGCAAGGAGGAAAAATATTTTCAGTACATAAAGGAGTGGGTGGATTCCATCATTGACGAAGAAGGTCATATTCATGAGTACGACCCGGGGCAGTTGGATGACATTCAGCCGGGCATTTTGTTGTTTCCGTTGTTAGAGCGTACCAAAGAGGTGCGGTATCAGAAGGCTTTGGATGAGCTGGCAGAGGTAGTGCTGCATTTTAAACGGAACAAGGTGGGAGGCTTTTTTCATAAGGATTGGCATCCGCATCAGATGTGGCTGGATGGTTTGTATATGGGCGGACCGATTATTGCGGAGTATGGTCATCGGGAAAAAAGACCGGAATTTTTGGATTGCTGCATCGAGCAGGCATTGCTTATGCGCAGGATGACGGAGGACAAGCAGACAGGGCTGTGGTATCATGCGTGGGATTGTTCTAAGGAAGCAAAGTGGGCGGACCCTGAGACTGGGCTTTCGCCGGAATTTTGGGGCAGATCCATGGGCTGGGTACCGGTGGCAGTGCTGGATGAGTTGGATTTTATTCCGACAGAGCATCCAAAGCGTGAGGAGATGTGTCAGCTGGTAGTGGATTTATTGACTGCGCTTTGCAGATATCAGTCGGAGGAAGGTCGCTGGTATCAGGTAGTGAATAAGGGCGGCTGTGAAGGAAACTGGCTGGAAAATTCCTGCAGTAGTCTTTATACGGCAGCGATTTGTAAGGCGGTACGAAAAGGGCTTCTGGATGAGATCTATTTAGAGCATGCGAAGAGAGCTTATGAGGCAGTCATTGCCAGTCTTACCTGGGAAGGAGAGGACGTTCAAATAGGTCATGTGTGCATCGGTACCGGTGTAGGCGATTACAAGCATTATTGTGAGCGTCCGGTGTCCGTGAACGATTTGCATGGTGTAGGTGCATTCTTACTGATGTGTGCAGAGGTAGCGAAAACGCTGAAATAGGGGTCAAACAATGGGGAATATGATAAGACTAATCGAAGAAATCAAGCATCCGTCCGAAGAATTCACACCGATTCCCTTTTGGTTTTTTAATGATGTACCGGACGAGGAACGTATTGCGGCACAGCTGAGAGATTATGTGGAAAAGGGTGTAAACGGCATTGTACTGCATCCGCGAATCGGGGTACCGGAGAGTTTGCCTTATTTGTCGGAAGCGTATTTTGAGGTGGTACGTTTTATCGTAAAAACGGCAGCAGAGCTGAAGATGAAGGTGGTACTGTATGATGAGGGAATGTATCCTTCCGGTTCTGCGCATGGTCTGGTCGTCGCAGCCAATCCGGACTACGCCTCTAAGGGCATTCGATTGGTAGAGAGGGAAAGTGAGATTCCGGCGGAAGGAGAGATCATTACGCAGTTTGCCGAGGGAAACTATCTGGTGTACTGTTTTACCCACGGAACCATCCGAGGGATTCACTTCGGAGAGGACGATGGGGAGGCAGGTGCACCAGCATCTGCCGATATATTGAATCCGGCAGCAGTAGAGGAATTTATCCATCTGACACATGACCGATATTATGAAGCATTGCGGGAATATTTCGGCAATACAGTGATTGCGTTCTTTACCGACGAGCCCTGTGCCTTGGGAAGAAACGCACGCGGATTTCGCGAATGGGTGTCCGGAATGGAGCAGGAGCTTGTGGCAGCGGGCGGCAGGCCGGAGGAATTGGAAGGGTTATTTACCGGAGAGCAGAATACTACTACGGAACTTTACCACAAGTTGATAAAAAAGCATCTGCGTGAGATTTTTTATGCCGCACTTTCGCGGTGGTGCGAGCAGCATGGCATTGCGCTGATGGGGCATCCAGAGGCGAGTGATGATGTGGAGGAGGAATTGTATTTTCACATTCCGGGACAGGATTTGATTATGCGCAGAGTGTCTCCGGAGACCGGCGGCATCAGCGAATTTGATTCGGTACAGGCGAAGCTTGCAGCGGATATCGCCAGACATTTAGGGCGCAGACGCAATGCAAATGAATGCTTTGGGGTATGCTTTCGAAATCAAATCCCTTGGTACTTTACCGGTGCGGATATGAAATGGTATATTGACTGGCTGGGGCTTCGTGGTGTCAATTTGTATGTACCGCATGCGTTTTATTACAGTGTGGCAGGCAAACGGAAAGAGGAGCGTCCGCCGGATGTGGGTCCGAATAATATCTGGTGGAAGCATTATCGCAGATTTTCAGACTATATGAAACGCTTATCCTATCTGATGACGGATTCGGTAAATGGAGCCAGAGTAGCGGTGCTTTGTGATAATAACCGGGTGCCTTATGCAGAGGTGGCGGCATTGTATGAACAGCAGATAGAATTTAATTATCTGCCGGTGACTTTGTTGGCGCAATGCTGTGTAAAAGGTGGCAGGCTTAGTATTGGAGAGTATCAATACGATGTAGTGCTGAATGTGTTGGGGGCACCATACCAGCAACTGCCTGTGGGCGAGGATGGTTCACAGGTTGTGGTAGTTAACGCGCCGGAAGCCTTGCTGCAGCTTAGAACAGTCAAGACAGCTCAGTCTTGTCCGAATCTGCGGGTATCCAAGCTACGCAAGCTGGATACGGATATGTATTTATTTTCCAATGAAGGCGAGCAGGAGATTTCGACTTGTGTGGAGGTGCCGGAGGCAGGTACGCCGATACTGGTGGATTTGTGGCGCGCAAAATGCTACAAAGCGCAGAGACAAGAAGGGATTCCGATTTGTCTGGCACCGAGAGAGACGGTTTTGCTGATTTTGGCAGATGCTACAGAGGCAGAAGCAATGGAATTGGCACAAGCACAGGAGCTTTCGGGAGATTGGACGAACCGCTTTACTTTGCAGGAGAAAGCAGAGAATCAGGCAATTTATACTTACACCCATTATGCGGAGACGGTCTTGGGGACAGAGAGCTTTCAGGTAAGGGGAGAAGAGATGGTAGAGTGTTACTGCAACGGTACGCTGGCGGATGTCAGCTTTTGGGGGCCACATCGATTTGAAATCGGCACTGTTCTGCGCAAAGGAGAGAATGAATTAAAGCTGGTTGTGACCGGCAATGCTGCCAATATCTATTGTGAGGCAGAAATTGCTTATGGACTTGCCTGAGGGTATGTTTTTGCGCTTTTGTGAGGATTATCTTCCAATGTAATTGACAAAAACTTATTTCTGATATAAAATAATAAAAATCTATATATTCTGAAAATACATCATAAAAACATAAAACAGAAAGATAGTTTTTGAGAAGCGAGAAGTACAGATTACAATCAAGGAGGAAACAATATGGCACAGGTGAATGGAGCACAATCGGTTGAAGTGATTGCAGGAAGAAAGATTGTACTTTCCGCAGGTGTAGGAAAGACGAATGAAGCAGAGTTGGATTGGCTGACAGAAACAGTGTTGGCGAATGCGAAGGCATGGAAGCAGAGCGGATGGGCCTATATTGCAGACTGCTCGCAGATGAAGCCGGTGTCGCCTTCTGAGGGCGGTAAGCTGGTTGTTATGACCCAGAAGTTTGTAGAGGCAGGATGTCAGGCATTTGCGTTTGTAGAGGGTACCTCGATTATGCTGAAGATTCAGGCGCAGAAGAATACGCAGCGTTCGGAAACCGGAGTTCTGGAAGGACATTTTGCTACACTTGATGAAGCATTGGCATGGTTAAAGGAAGAGGTTAAGATTTGATTTGATATCGATTAGATGAGGCAATCCCCACGTACATTCGGCGTGGGGATTCTTTGCGTTTATATTTTGCGTTTCTGTATTTCTCGCCTGCACAAACGGTTGATTACGAAATGCAGTTTTTGCTAACATCAGCCAAGTTTAACCTAAAACGCACGCAGGCACGCTCCCGCTACTTCGACACTCGCAGCGGTACATAAGACGCTAAAATACAGCGTCTAAGTACCGGCGGGTCTCAAGTACCTGCTTTGGTTTTGGTTAACTTGTCTGACGGAGATATCGTTTCTTGCGAATCTCGTAATCAACCGTTTGTGGTAGGCGAGAAATGCGGAAACTCAAGCGTCATACACATTGACAAAACTCCGCGGGGAATCTATAATTGATACATTAATTGATTGTACAGAAATTGGTGCCGTTACCTTGATTTTCGGGGGATGGCGAGAATGGAGCGTATCATGGAAGAAGCAGTAAAGACAGAGAGAAAAAAAGTAATATTAAGCGGAATTCAGCCAACGGGTGTATTTACGTTGGGAAACTATATCGGAGCGATTCGAAATTGGGATAAGATGCAGGATGAGTACAACTGTGCTTACTTTGTGGCAGATTTGCATTCCCTGACGGTACGACAGGACCCGGCAGCGCTTCGGAAGCAGACGCTGGATGCATTTGCGTTGGTGCTGGCATGCGGCATTGACCCGGAGAAGAGTCTGGTATTTATTCAGAGTCATGTACCGAGCCATGCAGAGTTGAACTGGATTTTGTCCTGTTATGCTCAGTTTGGTGAATTGTCCCGTATGACCCAGTTTAAGGATAAGTCTGCAAAGCATGCGGACAATGTGAATGCAGGTTTGTTCACATATCCGGTACTGATGGCGGGTGATATTCTGTTGTACCAGCCGGATTTTGTGCCGGTAGGTGCAGACCAGAAGCAGCATCTGGAGTTTACGAGAGATATTGTGACTCGTTTTAATAACCTGTACGGCAATGTGTTCCGTATGCCGGAGGCATATATTCCGAAGGAAGGCGCGCGCGTTATGTCGTTGCAGGACCCGACCAAGAAGATGTCGAAGTCGGATGAAAATGTAAATGCGTTTGTTTCGATTTTGGATGAGCCGAATGTGATTATCAACAAGTTCAAGCGTGCGGTAACCGACAGTGAGAAGGAGATTTGCTACCGTGAGGGTAAGGACGGTATCAACAATCTGATGTCGATTTACTCGGTAGTGACCGGTCTGACCTATGAGCAGATTGAAAAGGACTTTGAAGGCAAGGGCTATGGAGATTTCAAGCTTGCAGTCGGAGAGGCAGTCGTAGAAAAGCTGCGTCCGATTCGCGAGAATTTTAACCGTATCAGCAAGGATAAGGCATATTTGGAGGAGACCTATCGTAAGGGTGCCGAGATGGCGACCGGAATTTCGGAGAGAACGCTTTCCAAGGTAAAGAAAAAGGTAGGCTTGCTGGCAAAATAAGACCCAAGAAGAGGATGGCAGTATGAAGCTGGAAACACTGGAAAAATACAATGATATTGTAATTCAGATGCATGACAATCCGGATGCGGATGCCGTGGGCTCCGGCTATGCGATTTACCGCTATTTTCAGGCAAAGGGGAAAAGGGTGCGTCTGATTTACGGAGGACGACAACCGATTACCAAAAGCAATATGAAGCTGCTGTTACAGGAGCTAGCGATTCCGGTCGAGTATGTACAGGAGTTAGAAGCTCCGGAGCTTCTGCTGACAGTGGATTGTCAGTACGGCGAGGGCAATGTACAGCGCTTTGAGGCGCAGAATATTGCAATGATTGACCATCATAACACCGGACGTGTATCGGATGCGATGTCGGAGATTCGCAGCCATATTGTGAGCTGTGCTACGATTTGTTATGACCTTCTGCTGGCAGAGGGCTTTGATGTCAACGCGGACATACGGATTGCAACGGCGCTCTACTATGGCTTGTATATGGACAGCAAGGAATTGTCCGAAATTCGTCATCCGCTGGAGCGGGATATGATTGATTTTCTGCATTATGACCGTGTCTTGGTGCGCCGGCTGAACCATGCGAATTTTACGATTGACGAGATGGAGACGGCGGGAATCGCAATGATTCGTCACAGCTATGATGAGAACAAGCGGCTTTCGATTATCAAATCCAATCCCTGTGACCCGAATATTCTGGGACTGGTGGGTGATTTGGTTTTGCAGGTGGACAGCATTGACGTATGTATTATCTTCAACGAATGTCCGGGCGGCTTTAAGCTTTCGGTGCGCAGCTGTGCGCCAGATGTGGCTGCAAATGAGCTGGCAAGATTTCTTACCGCAGGAATCGGTGACGGTGGCGGTCATCTAGATAAGGCCGGTGGTTTTATCAGCAAACGACAGTACGAAAAGCGCTACGGGGAAAAGGGAATCGAGTCCTTTTTCTTTCAGCGGGTGGATGAATATTACGACAGCTATGATGTGATTTATGCCAAAGATGGTGTGAAGGATGTAAGCGGCTTTTGCAAATATCGTAAAAAGGCATATATTTGCGGCTTTGTACGCACGACAGAGGTGGTTCCGGCAGGGACGGTGTGCAGAATCCGGACGTTAGAAGGGGATGCTACGGTAACAGCAGGAGAAGATATTTATTTGATGATTGGCTATTTTGGAGAGGTCTATCCGATTGAACGTGTGGTTTTTGAACGCAAATATCGCGTGCTGGACGCATCGTTTGAGAAGTCTTTTGAATATCCGCCGACGTTGATTACGCAGGCAGATGGCAAGACAAGGAAGCTGCTTCCGTTTGCAAAGCAATGCATTGTGCAGGAGGAAGTTAGAGTTTTTGCGAGAGAGCTTTGTAAGGATACGAAGGTATTTACGAAGTGGGATTATGAGAAGTACATGGCAGGAGAAGCCGGAGATATGCTTTGCTACACAGAGGGAGACGCAAAGGATTTGTATATCATCAAGAAGAATGTCTTTGGGGAAACCTACGAGGAAGCAGAATAGAAAGAAGCGCATGAAAAAGTGAGTAGTATTGCTTTTTCATGCGCTTATATTTTTTACTTTATTCTCTCTTGAAGCAGAGCCGTTATTTTGACTAAATCAACATCCTTCATCCAAACCTGCAGCTGCGTCAGAATGGCTTGTTCCTCAGCAGAAAATTGTGCCGGCTTGGTATGCCGGAGCAGCTCGGAAGCAGAAGCGATGTCAAAGTCCTGAATCAAGTGATTCAGCCGTTGCAGGAGGGAAGGGAAAGCATCCGCTGCATCCGTGGAACTCTGCGGGGACGATGTCTGTAAAGATTCGGTCGACGCAGATGTGATATCGTTCGCAGGATTTTGAAGGAAGAAGGCTTGCAGCTGACGCAACAGAAGCCGGTAATCCTCTTCAAAGTCGATTTCATGCGCTGTGATATAAGCGTAATCCCGTTCCTTGGCGGCATGCTCCAGTGCCTTTGCCTGCTCGGATAGCTGCATGGCGCCGATGTTTAAGGCTTGTCCCTTTAATGCATGAACCCGAATCTGATATTCCTTGTAATCCTTTTGATGCAGGAAATCTGTCAATTCCTTAAGCTGTTCTGCACCGGATTGGTGTAGCAGCTGCAAAACATCCAAATAGGCGGATAGCTGTCCTGCACAGCAGGAAAGTCCGTGTGAGACGTTGAGCTGTGGCAGGTAGGACTGCAGGCGTTCTGCATCGGAAAGTGCGTTGGAAGAGTCTGCTACCGGAGCGGTATCAGCAAGGGTAGGGAGTTCTTTCACAGCAGATGGATGTATTAGCTTGTCCGGTGGAATGTATTGCTTTAACAATGCTTCCAGCTGGATAAAGCTCATCGGCTTGGAAAGATATTCATCAAAGCCCTCCAAAAGCAGCTGGTCGCGGACGCCGGTTACTGCATTTGCGGTCAGAACGATGATTTTGCACGCACCATTTGCGGCATAGTAGGAACGCAGCTGACGGATAAGGTGCATTGCTTCCGTACCGTCCATTTCAGGCATCATCTGATCCATGAAGACAAGTGGATAATCCTGCTTCTCGCACAGTGCGATGGCTTCTTTGCCGCTGATGGCAGTATCCACCTGCAGACCATAATGCTCCAGACTGTATTTTGCAACCTTCAAATTAATCAAATTATCGTCTACCAAGAGTACCTTGGTGTCGCGGATTTTTAATTCGCCCAGACTAAACTCATCCTTGTTCTCGTGTTCAGAACCGGCAAGGTATTGGATTGGGCTGGCATCGATAACAGGCTGCGGAAGGACAACGGTAAAGGTACTGCCCTCACCATATACGCTTTCGACGGAAATACTGCCGTTCATCAGAGAAACATAGCCCTTGACGATAGGCAGTCCGAGACCGGTGCCTTCGATACCCTTGTTTGCGTTGGTATCAATCTGAGTAAAGGTTTCAAAAATAGTTGCTAGCTTCTCCGGCGGGATGCCTCTGCCGGTGTCGGACACGCGGAATTCCAGCTGAACCGTATCTGCATCCTTAGTCAGTACGGATACGGTAAGGGAAAGGCTGCCACGTTGTGTATATTTTACGGAATTGTTCAACAGGTTTATCAAAATGCTCTGAATGCGGCTCTTGTCGCCATACAGAATGCTCGGAATGGTTTCGTCCAGATTCATGGAGAAGTCCAAGCCCTTCTTGACAGCTTGTGTCTCAATGATGGAAAGCACATCCTGAAACAAGGTGGCAGGATAATAATTCTCGCATTGCAGCTCCATGCGTCCTGCCTCAAGCTTGGAAATGTCCAGGATATCGTTGATAATGGCAAGAAGGTTTTTGGAGGAATTGCGGATATCTGTCACATACTCGGTTACGGTAGCATTGGAGTCCTCCTTGAGTACAAGCTCCGACAGACCGATAATGGCATTCATCGGAGTCCGGATTTCATGCGACATATTGGCAAGAAAGATGCTCTTAGTTTTGTTTGCAAGCTCCGCCTCCTGCTTGGCATCCTGCAAATGCTGCAGAGTTTTTACGCGCTCGGACAAATCGGTTACCATCAAAATGTAGCCGATGGTATCCTGATATTTGTCATGAATTTTGCTGATGGAAAGGTTGCAGTAAATCTGATTCTTGCGACAGACGGTATCAAGGCTGTAATCCTTTCCGGTAAAATCAAACGCAGTGCTTTCCTCCAAATCGAACAACGTAGCCAGCGGTACATTATGCTCGGCCAACGTGTCTTGGGAAAGGTCAAAAAATTCGGCAGCGGCATCGTTGATGATATGAAGCCGTTTGTCGGTATCGTAGACCAGTACAGGCATGGACAGTGAATAATAAATAAACTCGGACATATTGGAGATATTGATTCGCGAACGGTCAATCACAGAGAAGGCACGGTATAGTACAATTACACCGAAAACCTGAGTGATGGAGCTGCCCGGAATCGCGGAGATACCGAGAAGCGGAAAAATTGTATCCAAAATCATGCCGAACAAAATCAAGGTTTCGGTAAGCAGAAAGTATTTACCAAACACCCGGATACGCTTCAGCTTCGAGCAGCGAATCATATAAATTGTAATAGAAAAAATGATTGCAGCAATGCCGATACTGTAGGTAGTATAAAGATTGTTGGCAAGACCCGGTTTGAAGGAATAGGTCATACCCATGTCGGATAGGTAATAAACCGTTTCTCCTCTCTGAATGAGAAGAAAATAAATCGGGATGGCAGTCAAGGAAAGTGCAGTAAAAATATATCGCAATCTTTTTGGGATTTCAGAGACATAAGAAACCAAAAGCTGTGCGATCATCAAGTACAAAAATACGCCAATCATACCGAAAGAACGGCAGTAATAAGCGATTTCCGGCTTCGTTTGAAGCAGCAGGGCACCGAAGCCGAAGCACCAGATACTGCTCGAGAAGCAAAACACAGCCAGCAGGAAATTTTCGAGGTATTTTTTTTCTTTTGACCAGCAGAAGCTTATGGCAAAATAGCCGCACAGCACACCGCTGATTAGCAAAAATACAGCAAATATATAGTTCATATCTTTTGTACTCCTAAAATAGGTTTTGTGAAATTAGTTATCATACAAATTATAGCACGATGTCGTTTTTTTGTCTACAAAAAACTGAATTGTTCGGAAATAAATAGACTTTACTACGCTACTGTTTTAGAATATAATATTTTACAGATTATATCGTAAACAATAGGAGGATTGTGATGTTAGCATTTGAATGTGATTATAATCAGGGCTGTCATGAGAGGGTTTTGCAGCGTTTTATGGAGACAAATCTGGAAAAGTTGCCGGGTTACGGAGAGGATAAGTATTGTATGTCGGCAAAGGAGAAGATAAAAGCAGCTTGCGAATGTCCGGAGGCGGAGGTGTACCTGCTGACCGGAGGTACGCAGACCAATCAGATTGTAATTGATACAATGCTTGCAGACTATGAGGGTGTGATTGCAGCGGACACCGGTCATGTAAATGTGCATGAGGCGGGAGCGATCGAAAAGACAGGACATAAGGTACTGTCACTGCCGGAGCATGACGGCAAGCTGGATGCAAAGGAGCTCGCAGAATATTTGGCAGAGTTTGCGGCAGACGGAGACAAGGAGCATATGGTATTTCCGGGTATGGTCTACATTTCCCATCCGACGGAGTACGGTACCTTATACACGAAGCAGGAGCTGGCGCAGATTGCGGAAGTTTGTGCGCAGTATGAAATCAAGCTGTTTTTGGATGGAGCGAGACTGGGCTATGGTTTGTGTACACCGGGAACAGATGTGACACTGCCGGTGCTTGCGGAGTATTGTGATGTGTTTTATATCGGTGGTACGAAGGTAGGAGCGCTGTGTGGCGAGGCACTGGTATTTCCGAAGCACAATATGCCGAAGCATTTTACGGCGCAGGTAAAACAGCATGGTGCATTGTTAGCGAAGGGGCGTCTGGTGGGTATCTCCTTTGATACATTGTTTACAGACAATTTGTACTTTGAAGTCAGTCGTCATGCAATGGAGATGGCAGAGAAATTAAAAGGAATTTTAACGAAATATTTTGAGTTTTATTTGGATTCTCCGACCAACCAGCAGTTTGTATTGGTTGAGAACGAGTTTTTGAAGAAGCTGCAGGAGCAGGTACGGGTCAGTGTAAATCGTCGCTATGATGAAAAACGCATGGTAGTACGCTTTACGACCAGCTGGGGAACCACGGCAGAGGAGTTGGAGGAGTTAGATAAGGTACTGGAGGCACTTAGTCGATAAATGTGAAAAAGGAGTAGGGCATGAGGAATAAAACAAAGCGTTTCTTGAGTTTGATGTTGTGCGGAATTTTATTAGCTTCCTGTGGTAAGGAAGCGGCTCAAAGCGAGGCAGAGGAGGATAAGGCGGCGAGTAGTGCAAAAGAGCAGGAAGCGGATATAACCCCGGAGCCAACTGCAACATCGGAGCCGACCGCGACCCCGGAGCCGACCGCAACCCCGGAGCCGACCGCAACCCCGGAACCAACGGCGACCCCGGAACCGACCGCAACCCCGGAACCGACCGCGACACCGATGCCAACGGCAACACCAACCCCTGCGTTGGACGAAACACTTCGTACTGTTTTGGAGATTGGTGAGGCATGGGAAGGAGATTATGTAACCTTCGGTACTTATGAGCAGGACGGTGATAAATATAACGGTACAGAGCCGATTGAATGGAAGGTGCTAAGTAAGCAGGAGGACAAGGTATTACTTCTGAGTGTTTACGCATTGGACACCAAAAAGTATCATGAAACGTATGAGAATGTTACATGGGAACACTGTACCCTGCGTGGTTGGTTAAATGATGAATTTTATAATACTGCATTCAGTGCGAAGGAACAGGCTTATATTGAAGAAACGTTAGTAATAAACAACGACAACGATTTTTGGGGAACGGATGGCGGCAATGATACTTGGGATAAGGTATTTTTGTTAAGCCAGGAAGAAGCGGAGCTGTACTTTGGTGCAGATTATGGTGAATATGAGCCCGCACGCAGGGTGCAGATAACCAAATATGCAAAAAGTCAAGGCGGAGCGATGTGCTTCAATAACGGTTATGTTGGCAATACCCTGTGCTGGCTGCGTTCTGTGGGAATGAGCAAATGTGCCGGACAGATATATTATTACGGTAATATATACAATGGTGCATATGTGAATAGCGAGGAGGTTACGGTACAGCCGGCATTCTGGCTGAGTATTCCTTCCGCATCGGAGGAAACGGAGGAACCCGAGCCAACACCAACTCCAACACCGATACCGCTTCCAACCTCCGTACCGGATACCGGAGAAACAGATGCTTCCGCAAAGAAGCTTAGTGAGGCACTGGTGGGGGATTATGTAAGCATTGGTGCTTATGAGCAGGACAACGATAGCGGTAACGGAGCAGAAGCCATCGAGTGGCAGGTATTGGATAAGCAGGATGGTAAGGTATTGCTGCTTAGCAAATATGCTCTGGATGCAAAGCCGTACAATGAGGAGTCGGAATATGTAACCTGGGAGAATTGCACACTGCGTAGCTGGCTGAATGATGAATTTTACAGTAGTGCATTTAAGGATGCGGAACGAAATTGTATTTTGAATACACAGAATGAAAATGCAGATAACCCGGTCTTTGGAGCGGCAGGAGGAAGTACTACCGTTGATAAAGTGTTTTTGCTGAGCTATGAGGAAGCAACGACTTATTTTCTGGAAGACCCATATGCTTTTGATTCCGGACGAAGAGCGCAAATCACGGAATATGCGAAAGCGCAAGGCGGAGAAGAGTATCGTGACGAGAATTATGATTGGTATGGCACCACAGAATATGATGGAAACAGCAAATGGTGGTTACGCTCCTCGGGAGGAAATAACGGGATGGCAATGAAGGCAGACGAGAGCGGTGAAGTAGACCGTTATGGTGCGTCTGTAGGAGATAATGCAGTTACTGTACGTCCTGCCGTGTGGGTGGCTGCAGAGACATTGGTACCCGATGCGGATGAAGAGACGGTAACGGAACCGAAAGAATTGCTTAGCTCTATTAAGACGCTTCGTAAAGCATCCGTAGGTGATTCCGTAGATTTTGGACGTTATGAGCAGGATACTAATTTGGAAAATGAAAAAGAACCGATTGAGTGGCTGGTATTGGATAAGCAGGAGGATAAGGTGTTATTGCTCAGCCGATATGCACTGGATTGCAAGCCGTACAATGATAACAGAGAGGCAGTCACTTGGGAGACCTGTACGCTGCGTGACTGGCTGAATGATGAGTTTTATACGACGGCATTTCATGACCGTGAGCGCGAATATATCATGGAAACCTTATTGAAAAACGAGGATCATCCCGAGAGTGGAACTGAGGGTGGTAATGACACACTGGATAAGGTATTTCTGCTTAGTCTGGAAGAAATAGAGATGTATTATGAAGCTGATCCTGAGGATTGGGCTTCCGAACGCGGCGCACAGCTGACCAATTATGCCGAGTCACAGGGCGGATATGAAAATGCGGACCATTATTATTGCGGCTGGTGGTGATTACGCACACCGGGAACGGACAGCGAGAGTGCCATGAGTGTGAGCAGTAGCGGAAAAGTAAATATGATTGGTGGCTTCGTAGAATACGGAGCACTGTATTTTGCAGGCGGACGTGCAATTCAGATAAATCATGTAGTGCGTCCTGCCATCTGGGTAAGTTTGGAGTAATTGCCGCTTGTTGCGTGCTTAGAGTAGCAAACGATGCAGTTGCCGTCTTGACTTTCAGCACGTCCTATGCTATACTTGGCTCAAATATTGTTATTAAGAATTGGAGTGAATACGATGAAGAGAATTCAGACTTTAGAGACAAAGAATCTCTGTGAAACCGCAAAGAAGGGTGGCTGCGGCGAGTGCCAGACTTCTTGCCAGTCCGCATGCAAGACCAGCTGTGGTATTGCAAATCAGAAGTGCGAGAACAACAGAAAGTAATTCATGTTGTAGAGAAAGAGTTCCGCAAAAACGGGACTCTTTTCTTGTGTTAAAGGCACAAGAAAAGAGTTGGGGAAATGCGCACTCACGCGGAAGGAAATAGTCACGTTGTGACCGCGTTCGGCGCGCAAGAGTCACAAAGGACTCTTGATTTCTGGTGTTAAAGATAAACTAAAAAAGAGTGGAGGAAGCTATGGTACATCAATATCAGTTGAATGGATATAATATCGTGCTGGATACCTGTTCGGGTTCGGTGCATGCAGTGGATGAGGTTGCTTATGATATCATTGCCATGTATCAGGACAAGACGGAAGAGGAAATTCTGGCGGTGATTTTAGAGAAATATAAGGATCGTGAGGATGTAACGGAGGAAGAAGTACGTCTTTGCATTTCAGATGTGGGCGCATTGAAGGAGCAGGGAAAGCTGTTCACACCGGATACATATGCTCCGCTTGCAGATACATTTAAGGAGCGTAGCGGTGACGTGATTAAGGCGTTGTGTCTGCATGTGGCACATACCTGTAATCTGAACTGTTCCTATTGCTTTGCCAGTCAGGGAAAGTATCACGGAGAACGTGCGCTGATGAGCTTTGAGGTAGGAAAGCGCGCATTAGATTTTCTGATCGAGAATTCCGGTACCAGAAGAAACCTTGAGGTTGACTTCTTTGGTGGGGAACCACTGATGAATTGGGAAGTTGTAAAACAGCTGGTAGAGTATGCCCGCAGTGTGGAGAAGCAGCACAATAAGAACTTCCGTTTTACGCTGACCACCAATGGTATGCTGATTGATGATGATGTGATTGAGTTTGCAAACAAGGAAATGAGCAATGTGGTACTGAGTCTGGACGGACGGAAAGAGGTGCATGACCGTCTGCGTGTGGACTATGCGGGCAACGGAAGCTGGGAGCGCATTGTACCGAAATTCCAGAAGATGGTGCAGGCACGTGAGGGCAAGAATTACTATATGCGCGGTACCTTTACGCATGCCAATCCGGATTTTACGAAGGATATCGAGAAGATGTTAGAGCTTGGCTTTACGGAGCTTAGCATGGAGCCGGTAGTCTGTCCGGCAGATGATCCGGCGGCACTGACGCAGGAGGATTTACCGATTGTATTAAAGGAGTACGAGCGTCTGGCAGAGATGATGCTTGCGAAGGAGAAGGAAGGCAAGGGCTTTACCTTCTATCACTATATGCTCGACCTGAAGGAAGGTCCATGTATCTATAAGCGTATTTCCGGCTGTGGTTCAGGAACGGAATACATGGCAATTACCCCTTGGGGTGATTTGTACCCATGCCACCAGTTTGTCGGTGAGGAGAAATATAAGCTGGGTGATATCTGGAACGGTGTGAGCAACAAGACAGCTCAGGCAGAGTTCCGCGGCTGCAATGCATATACCAGAAAGGAATGTGCGGATTGCTGGGCGAAGCTGTATTGTTCCGGTGGCTGTGCAGCAAATGCGTACCATGCGACCGGTACGGTACAGGGCATCTATGAGTATGGTTGTGAATTGTTCCGTAAGAGAATGGAATGTGCAGTTATGATTCAGGTAGCACAGAGTCTGGAAGAGTGAGGAGAGTGTGAAAAATAATGCTGATGCAAAGAACGTTCTCGGAATGGAGATTAAAATGAATACGCCGATTTATGATTTTGTAAGACAGTACGCAAAGAGTGGTGTTTCACGTCTGCATATGCCGGGGCATAAGGGAACCGGCATGCTTGGTGTGGAAGCTCTTGACATTACAGAAATCTCCGGTGCGGATTCGATGTATGAAGCGGAGGGCATTATTGCGCAGAGCGAGCAGAATGCCTCCGCTCTTTTTGATACCGGAGCAACCTTTTATTCGACGGAGGGTTCGTCGCAATGCATTCGTGCAATGCTTTATCTGGCACTGCTGCATTGGAGAGAAAGGTATGCCGATAGGGTAGCGGAAAATACGGTGAAGCGTGAGGGCATGAGTGTAGGTGCACCATCAACACGTCCGGTTGTGGTAGCCGCACGTAATGCGCATAAAGCGTTTCTTGTGGCAGCTGCATTGTTGGACTTTGATATCGTGTGGCTGTGGAGCGAGAAGCAGGAGATGGGAGAACAAAATTCGAAGGAAGAAAAGGTATCTGTAGTTCCGTATGATGATGGCTCGTGTAATAGCCAGAGGGCAAAGCAAACGGAAAATGCAGGGCAGGGTTTACACTCGATTTGTGCCTGCACAGTTACTGAAGAGCAGCTTCGGCATACGCTTGGCGGGCTTTCGGTGCCTCCGGCAGCAGTGTATCTGACCAGTCCGGATTATCTGGGCGGGCAGTTAGATATTGCAGTGCTGGCAGAGGTGGCGCATGAGGCAGGGACACTTTTGCTGGTGGATGATGCGCATGGAGCATACCAGCACTTTCTGCCGGTGTCAAAGCATCCGATGGATTTGGGTGCGGATATCTGCTGTGATTCGGCGCATAAGACCCTGCCGGTATTGACCGGAGGAGCATATCTGCATATCGCGAGGACGGCTCCGCAGAAACTGATTGGCGAAGCAAGACAGGCATTGGCACTATTCGGCTCAACCAGCCCATCGTATCTGATTATGCAGTCGCTTGATTTGGCAAACCGTTATTTGGCAGAGGGCTATCGGGAACGGCTGGCAGAGTGTGTAGCAGCTTTGGATGAGTTGAAAGAACGTTTAAAAGAATATGGCTGGCAGTTTGTTGCGAGTGACCCGCTCAAGCTGACGATTGCGGCAGCAGAGTGTGGCTACACAGGTACAGAGCTTGCGGCAGCATTACGCAGGGAGAAAATCGAATGTGAATATGCAGACCCGGATTTTCTGGTGCTGATGCTGACTCCGGAAAATTCGGCAGAGGATATGGAGCGACTGTATCAATGTCTTGCGAAGCGACCGGTAAGAGAAGCGGTGGCGCATACGATACCAGGCATGCAGCCGCCGGAGGTGGTTTGTACTGTAAGGGAAGCGACCTTTGCACCGCATGAATGGATATCGGTCGGAGCGGGAGCAATCGGCAGGGTACTGGCAGCAGCAACGGTGCATTGTCCACCGGCGATACCGGTGGTGGTCAGTGGCGAGCGCATTGGTGAGGATGCGGTAAGAGTGCTGGAGTACTATGGGATAGAGGAAGTGTGTGTGGTAAGGTAGAGGGAAGAATGATACTTCGCATTTGCGGAGGAAGAAGGTGAGACGATGAAAACACAGGCAGAGCTTCGGCAGGTGCAGTGCGAGCGAGGGATGCTTACCTATACCCTGATTCGAAAATCAGTTAAGAATATTAATCTCCGCATCAAGCCGGAGGGAGTTGTAGTTGTGTCGGCGAATCGGCGTGTACCTGTGGCATACATTGATGCCTTTGTACAGTCAAAGCAGGAGATAATTCGGCAGGCGCTTGCACGTTTTGCGGCAATGGAAAAGAAGCAGGTGCCGGAGAACCGAGAGAAATATGCAACTGCAGAATCGCGCAGACAGCAAAGAGAGTTGTTTGATACGGTTTGTAAAGAGATTTATCCGTTATTTGAACCATTTGGTGTTGCATATCCGCAGGTAAAAATCCGTTATATGACCTCGCGCTGGGGCTCGTGTCAGCCGATGCGAGGTATCATTACCTTAAACAGCCGCTTGCTGGACGCGCCACGGCGTTGTACGGAGTATGTGGTGCTGCACGAGTTTGCGCATTTTATTCATCCGAACCATTCAAAGCAGTTTTATGCATTGGTGGAAAGTATGATGCCGGATTGGAAGGAGCGCAAAGAAGCATTGCGAGAAATGTAGAGGATTGAACAGGGAGAGAAAATTATGTCAGAGGAATGGAAGATAATATGTGAGTTGACGGACAAGAGCGTGTTGGGGTTGGATGGCTTGAGCAGCAAGCCGCCGAGAAAAACCGCTCGGGCGATTGTTTTAGATAAAGAGAACCGATGTGCGGTTATATATACTGAGAAATTTCAGCTGTATTCTCTGCCGGGCGGAGGCATCGAAGAAGGAGAGGACGAGATTTCAGCATTAATCCGGGAGGTATATGAAGAGACCGGTTGCACCTGTGATACGATAGAGCCGCTTGGAATTGTGTCGGAAAATCGATACCATCAGGATTATACGGCACTGTCGTATTATTTTGTTGTACATACCAAAGCACAGGGAAATGCTTTGCATTTGACGGAGGCAGAGGAAAGGGATGGCTTGACGGTAAAGTGGTGCTATTTGTATGAGGCGCTGGAATTGGTTCAAAATGCGGAGCATGAAACGAATCAGAAGAAGTTTTTGCAGGCAAGGGATGTGGCGGCGTTAAAGGAACTGGAACGAAAGCGGAGAAAAGAAATGCTGGATCAAATGTTTGAGGATGCATGGCTTTATTACTTATAAACAAATTGAAAAGACAAAGTATTATGTATATCAAGTAATCCTTTACCTCTCCACAACGAATTGATAATTGTTTTTCTCTGACCCCATGTTATACTAAAATCACACCGGTGATAATAACAGAGTTGCGGCTGCGTCGCTCGGTGCGACAAGTCGCTTAGAAATGGGGGATTTTATGCAAATAAGCATTGGAAAGAAAATCAGAGAATTACGGCACCGTGACGGCAGAACGCAGGAGGATTTGGCAAAGGCGCTTGGTGTGACCTGTCAGGCGATTTCCCGTTGGGAGGCAAATGGTGGTTATCCGGATATGGAAATCGTACCTGCTATTGCAAATTATTTTCATGTTACTATTGATGAATTGTTTGGATATCACGGAGAACGGGAAGCCCGGATTCGGGAGATTTTGGATAGGGCAGATGCAGAGCTTCGCGCGGTGGGCGGTTTCTTAGGACAGGGAAACGGCAATTTGGCTGAAACAGTAGAAATGCTCCGCGCTTCCGTAGAGGAATTTCCGAACGAGCCGGAGCTTATGATAAAGCTTGCGGATGCACTGTTCTTTTTTGGATGGCAGAAAAACGGCGCAAAAGTAACTGTAAAGGATGATTCGGAGTATGTCTGTGATGATGTAGAGTACAATGCAAAGAATGTCTATTGGCAGGAAGCGCTGCAAGTGTACGATAAGCTGTTTGGCATGGATATTGCGCCAAAGTTTCGAGAGCTTGCCCTTTTGCCAATGATAAATCTATGTAAATACATGGGCAAGTATGACAAAGCCAAAGCCCTTGCGAACGAGCAACCATCTATTATTCTTTGCAAAGAGATATTGCTTCCGCTTGCTACGATTGGGGAGGAAGCAGACCAATATCATGGGGAGCTTATTCTTGTGCTTCTTAGGGAGCTTTCCGGAGTGATTTCCCAGGCTGTGCTTACAAAAACTACGATTTCTTCTTCGGAATACGGAAGAGCGGTGTTGGTTTCTCTTGTCAACCTGTTCGAAACGGTATGCGTAGATGGCAGATGCGGAAATCAGCATACGGATTTGCGGTATTTGTATCTGACTTTGGCGGCATTGGAGGCTCGTCATGGCAATGATTTGGCGCAGGCGCTTGCTTATTTTGAAAAGGGTTTTGAGCATCACAAAGAATACTGCCGCATTTTGGCATTAGAAGAGTATCAATATTCGGCTCCTTTGGTGGCAAACGTTACTGTTTCTGCGGATAAATTCCCGCCGGTGCCGGAACATTTTTGGCAGTTCCAGATGCAGCAGCTGCCGGAAAGGCTTTGTGAAGAACTGCGAAAGGATGAAAGGTATAAAGAATGTTTTGAGTAATAAGGGAAAGCTAGAGGAATGAGGAATATTTTATGCCGCAGTCTACATTTGAATTAATTTATGACGTAGTAAAACAGATACCGAAGGGGAAGGTGGCGACCTATGGTCAGGTGGCTTCGCTTGCGGGAAACCGCAGGTGGGCGCGTGTGGTGGGATACGCATTGCATGCCAATCCTGACCCGGAGCATATTCCCTGTCATCGGGTAGTAAACCGCTTGGGAGAGGTGTCCAAGGCGTTTGCATTCGGTGGCGAAAACCGCCAGATTGCCCTGTTGGAGGGCGAAGGGGTTCGTTTGGAGGATGGCAGGGTGGATTTGGAAAAGTATCAGTGGAATCGGGTCATGCTGGAAATGCTGGAGTAGATGGTAGTATGCTTATTCCGGTGTCACATATGCAAAAGGAATCTCTAGCAGGTAAGTCAAGGTATTGGCTTCCTCCATGGTTAAATCATAAGTGCCATAGCATTCCAGGATTCGTTCGGTAGGGTAGTACCACATTACCAGAGGTGCGTTGTTTTCTAAACGGATGATAATGGTATGCTTGTAGCTTTGTGCGGTTTCGTAGTGTAAGCGTTCACGTCGGTGCGAAGAGAGATTGGTATGCTCTTTGTCGGAGAATAAATCGTAAAACGCAGTAATCGTTGCAGAATCGGTAAACTCGGAAACAAGTTCATAGTCGCGTGTAAGCACTTGGATTTTGGTAATTGCCTCAGGTAGTTGATAATGGTCAGATAAAATGGCAAAGGAAGGATGGAGGATATCTTCGATAAAATATCCGTCTTTCAAAAAAGCGAACTCATCGGTCGGAGCGGAAGCGGAATCCTGCTTTAGGGTGGAGGCAGGATTTTGCTTCGGAGAAGTAACGGAAGAAATCAAAAATATACCAAAGCCGAGCAGGCATACGCACATCAAAACTGTGCAAATCCGGCGAAAATAGGATGGGCGTATCGGAGTGAGTAATACGGTTTCGACAGGTGGTATCTTCTGTTCGTCGATTTCACTTATTAATCCAAATAATTCTTCGCTTTTCATAGCTCAAAGCCCCCTTCCTTTAAATAATCTTTTAGCTTCTGTCTGGTGCGGTTCAGAATCACGGAAATATTTCCGGTGGTTTTGTGATACTTTTTTGCAATCCGCTTGACCGGAATCGTGTACCAGTAGCGATAGAGAAAAATATCGCGATGCTCTGCAGAAAGTGTAGTGAGAAAGGCATTGATTGCCGCAATCAGAGCCTTGCGGTCAAGCTCCTGTTCGACGGAGGAGGTGTTTGAGATACACTCCGAAAGCTCATCCAACACCGATTTGATTTCGCTGTTTCTGCGTTTTTGGGCATTGTAGTAGCGATAGCGGTCAAGCGAAAGATTGCGAATGATTTTACCAAGGTAGGTGGAGAGAACCGCAGGGCGTTGTGGCGGTATGGAATACCATGCACCGAGATAGGCATCGTTGACGCATTCCTCAGCATCCTCCTGATTTCCTAATATATTGAGAGCAATGGCATGACAATAGCTGCCGTATTTTTCAGCAGTGACGTTGATGGCGCGGGAATCTCTGTCCCAGTAAAGCTGAACGATTTCACTATCTTCCATAAAAATGCTCCTTTCCTTTGGATTTTCCTTTCACCTATATACACGAAAAAATCATGAAAATCTTACACCGAAAAACAAAAAACGTAAATATATCTGTTTTTTTACACAACGAATACATACATGGCAGCGGCGTGTTGCAGTCTGGTGGCATAATAGTCTGCCATCGGAAGGAAATGCGTTTCATCGACTGCTGCCTTGGTGCAGATAAGGTGAATCAGTGCGCGTAAGCGCTCGTTAAGGTTACCTCGGGCATCATCAAGCCATGCCTGCAGCACAGGAAGGTCCGTAATTTGCAGCTCCAAGGCAGTGACCGGACGCTCGGCAATCACGCAGCCGATTGCCTGTAGGAGGACTGCCTCGCAGATATTGTCGAGGTACAGGGTGCGGTATTCCGGCAGGATGCCGCGCAGCAGGCGGGTGACGGCGTGCGGCGTAAAGCAGTGCAGAAAGCGGTTTTCCTCGATAATATCTTCCAGATAGTCTAAAATCAGCGCTACGCCACAGCTCGACGGTCTGGCACCGAGGGAAGGATAATCGAGTGTGAGCAGATGGTTCTGTGGTGCAAAGAGTGGGTCATAGTGCAGGAAGAATTCCGGCATGGCCTTTCGGATGGTATCAAAATAGTGGCGGCAGCCGAAATCATCAAAATCGTTCATTAGTTCATCGTAAAGCTCGCGCGCCCGGCGGGCTTTTTCCATTACCAGCAGGGAGCCGCGCTCGTAGAGCGCAGCGAGTGGCAGATGGGTATCGGAGGTAGTAACGGATAGTGTAGTATCACTTCTTTCGGTAACAGCAAGCTCAATACAATAATGAATAGCTTCGGTCAGGGCAGCGGCACGTTCGTAGCTGATGGAGCAGCTTTCCTTGGAGGTGTATTTTTCGGAGAGTCGGGCGATGAGTGGTATCAGCTCCTCCAGATAACGTTCGTCAAATATGGTGTTTTCAGTAGTTTCGTTGGTATGCTGTGAGAAAAAGATATTCATGAAAGGCTCCTTTCAGAGGGTGTGTGAAGAAACGAATGGTATATTGTAGTAATGCTTTGAGGTGTGTATCTATTCGAAGAGTCTTGCCAGTGCTTCATAATAGGCGGCTTTATCCCAGTGTCCGTCCTCGTCAATATCCTCGTATTCACCATGTCCTTCGGTATCGTGAAAGCCTTGATAGCCGTTTCGAATTTTGCGGGCAAAACGCTCCAAACAGGTGCTTTCCAGATAATCCATATCGCCGTGGCAGGTTTGGTCGAATTGCTCCCGCATAAAGGTCAAAAGCTCTGCATCCGTCAGTGCCTCACCACACTCGGATTTATATTCGTAGAAAATATCCTGCAGGCGTTTCAATGTGTCGAGATAATCGTCCCGGTCCACATAGGGCGAATCGCAGAAGGCGAAAATCAGAGGTTTCAGGATGCTGTGACCAAACTCGACCCGTTGGTGTTTAGCGAGGCTAATGTGGTGGCTGGTGACCAGCTCGCGCGCCTGTTCCTTGGTCAGCGCCAGACCAAAGGCTTCACTTTTTTCGTTGCAGGAATTGACCAGTGCTACCTCGTGAGTCGTGCGGCTTGCCTGCATTAATTCGAAGAATTGATGATTCATAGAAATGTACCTCCATTCGTAGAAATGATTGATGCGTAAGATGATAAGAACAACGTTGGACACTCATTGTATTATAGGGGCGTCCGGATTACAAGACTTGAAAAAATGCGGGTTTTGTGGTATGATAAGTATGCAAAGAAAGGCAGGAGTTTGATAAAACCACCGCTTTTCTTTTTTCTTTTGCTGTGCTATAATGAGTGCGTTTGTCTGAAATACGGATTTGATAAGAAAAGGGGCGATGCCCCATGGAGGCAGAGGATGAGTCAGAATAAATCAGTTTTGAATATGACAGAGGGCAATCCGAAGCGACTGATTATTCAGTTCGCGATACCGGTGTTTATTAGTCAGCTGTTTCAGCAGTTGTACAATTCGGTGGATTCCCTGATTGTAGGAAATTTTCTGGGGAAGGAAGCGCTGGCGGCGGTCAGCTCATCCGGCAATTTGATTTTTATGCTGGTCAGCTTTTTTACCGGTACGGCGATGGGTGCCGGAGTCGTGATTTCACGATATTTTGGTGCGAAGGATTATAAGCGCGTGACACGCGCGATACATACCAATGTGGCATTTGGTCTGGTTTGCGGATTGCTATTGACGGTGGTGGGAGTGCTTGCTACACCGACGCTTCTCCGTTGGATGGGAACGGCACCGGAGGTGCTGCCGCAGTCGATTATTTATTTTCGGTATTATTTTATTGGTGTACTGGCGAATGTCATGTACAATATTTTTACCGGTATTATGAATGCGGTCGGTGATTCGAAGAAGCCGATGCAGTATTTGATTTTTTCGTCGATTTTGAATGTGATTTTGGATTTGCTCTTTGTCGGAGTATTTGGACTGGGGGTCGGTTCGGCAGCGGTGGCAACGACGATTTCGCAGGCGGCCAGTGCGCTGCTTTGTCTGCGCCAGCTGCTTAAAAAGGGAACCGTGTATCAGCTGACTCCGTCGAAAATACGGTTTCATGGGGATATGCTGCGGGAAATTGTGAAATATGGTCTGCCGACCGGTATTCAGAATTCGGTCATTTCGATTGCCAATGTGGTGGTACAATCCAGCATCAATTCCTTTGGTACAGAGGCGATGGCGGGCTACGGCTCTTATATCAAGATTGAGGGCTTTGCATTTTTGCCGGTGACCTGCTTTGCGATGGCGCTGACAACCTATATCGGTCAGAATCTGGGTGCCGGAAAGCATGCGCGGGCAAAGGAGGGAGCACGCTTTGGCATCGTGACATCCCTCAGTCTGGCAGAGCTTATCGGTGTATTGTTTTATTTATTTTCGCCACAGCTTATTGCGTTGTTTAATCGTGACCCGGAGGTCGTTTATTACGGCGTGCAGCACGCAAGAACGGTGTCGCTGTTTTATTTTCTGCTGGCATTTTCGCATGTGATTGCAGGTATCTGCCGCGGTGCCGGAAAGGCAATCGTGCCGATGGTGATCATGCTGTCCGTCTGGTGTGTGCTGCGAATTGCCTATATTACGACAATTATGCATTTCGTAAATAAAATCCAGTTTGTGTACTGGGCGTATCCGTTGACGTGGAGCATCAGCTCGGTCATTTATCTGATTTATTATCTGAAATCAAATTGGTTACATGGGTATGATAAAACGCCGGAAGTTACTGAGTATTAAGGATGCAGAACTTACTTTTTATTTTGTCGCTTATTTATTACGAGTAACAATATGATTGTGGCGATTGCGGTAAGCAATACAATGCCGGTGGTCAGGTATTTGGAATTGGTGGTATTGTCTGCATCCGAGGTATTTGCAGGGACGTCGCCTGCACCGGTTGTTCCGGTGCTGGAGTTATCCGGCGTGGAATTGTCTCCGGTGGAGTCGGCAGGAGCTTCCGGTACTTCGGTCGGAGCCGGGGTTGGTGTGACCGGAAGTGCTTCAAAGGAAGCCTCCAGCACAAAAATAGGCTTTCCGGCAGAATTGTCGGCAGAAATGTGAGCTTCGTCGGTGGTAATTTCGCCGGTAAAACCGGTAAAGCGATAGCCGTCCTTTGCAATAGCTTTTACATCAAGAGAGCAGTTTGAAAAATAGATACCTTCAAAACCGCCGTCCTCCTTGTTATAGGAATTAGAATCGCCGGTAATGTGCAGGGAGTTAATTTCCATTTCGCCCATGCTCGCATCGAACAGTACATGAAAGGTAAACTCGTTGCCGGTATCAAATGCTTCGCTCAAATGCAGATACATATAGTCCGGACGGTCACGCAAAAAGGTTTTTACGATATTTACATTATCGGAATAATCGGAATATTGGTTGCCGGCGTTTTTGTTTTCTTTGATAAATCCGGCGTAACGTGCCGCCATGACATCAACCTCTTTGCAGGCCGCGGTGGATTCGTAGGTTTCATTGATTAAATCGCACATCCGGGTCAGAAATTTGGTAAAAAAGGTTGGATTCTTGAGCAGGCTTCGGAACAGAGCGGTAGAGCCATGCTGGTTCGGCCATTCGGTGGCGTACTCGTTCAGAACGTCAGCCACTGCGTTATAATTGGCAAATTCGCCGTACAGACCATAGCCGAATTCGGTATCGTACAGCAGAAAGCGCGCCTTTCCGTCACTGCCGATGGCTCCGGTGTCCGTACCCATATAGCGCCACATCTTGCAGTTGTTGCCCGGCCAGTCGGTATTGTTGCTGTACAGCTCAATACAGTAATAATCGATGAGGTTGTCAATATCGAAAAATCCGCAGACCTTTTCGTAATTGGCATCTATGCTCAAATCTGAAGTAGTGGCAAATTGATAGATTTCCATGTACTCATTTTGTGCCTGTTCTACCAGCTCCCAGGTTTCGGCATCAGCAGAAACATTCAGATTACCCTGCTCATCATACCAGAATTCGTAAATTGCAATTTCTTCGCTCTTTAAATCATAATGCTCTTCAATATAACGTTGATCCTGACGTTCACGCAGGTTCATGATACCGTAATATTTTCCGTTCAAAAATACAATACAAGGCGTACTTGCCTGAATATCCAGACCGGTATCCTGCATCAGCCACGCACTCAGGGTATCGCGGAAATAGGTGCGCTCCCAAGCGGTTGCTTCATTGCCGCCGCCACGCAGCAGCAGACGTTTAAATTCGGTGATTGGTTCGCCGTTAATATCTGTTGCCGGCACCAGACCGTTTGAAAAGAAGTCATAAACAAATTTTTTTTGCGCGCCGTATTCCTTGCGGGCGTACAGACGCAGGGACTTGGTATCTGCTGTGCGGCTGGCACCACCATGAACGCGGGTACCGCAATCCATCGCTACTGCCAAATCTCCGTTGGCAGCAAAATATTCAAAATGCATCGGGCGCTCCCATTCGTCGCCACGTCCCTCGTAATTGACAAAAATACCGGTTTCCTGATTGTAGAGGTTGTCCGGGTCGGTAACCAGTGAAATGACCGGTATGTAGTAGCGTGTGGTCATCTTGGCACCGACAAAGTAGGTCTTGGTGATGACCGTACTGGTTTCACCGGAAGGAGACACGCTGATGGCGCGCACGACGGTACCCTTGGTAACAGAGGAGCCGCCTCTGGCATCAGCAAGTACCAACGGGTTTTGATATTGTTTCGTTGAAGAAGCACCGGGAACAGGCAGGGAGCCGTCTAAAGTAAAATAGATGGTATAGCCGTCCGGGGCAGTCAAAGCCAAGGATTGTGTATCGTCGTAAAAGCCTGCTTCTACCGAAAAGACCGGAGCAGCCGGGTCGGCAGTGGTTTCCTCCGCAAAAGTGGTAACAGAACCGGTCGCAAGGAAAAAGAGTATGCAACAGATTATAAATATGGTTCGATGTTTGAATGACTTCATAATAATCCTCCATTCCGAGAGCATTTTAGGTTTGTTGCAGATATTATATCATGTTTCACAAGTGACTCAAAGCACCACACTCGTTTTGTTTTTCGTAAACATTATATCATGCTGCTTATAGTAGGTTCAAGGCAATGGTTGCGGAAGATTGGGCAGAAAGCGCACAAGAGATTTTGTAATTTGATGCGATTATAAAAGAACTTCCGGTAACGGCAAAAATATATTGCAAATCGGAAAAGCGCATTGATATTTTTGCCGATAACATGGTATACTATATTATAGGTTGGTGTAGTTTGGATTTAATTTATGATGGAGGATAGCAGATGCGGTACCTTTCCGTTACTGAAACAGCAAAAAAATGGAATATGTCGGAGCGTAGTGTTAGAAATTATTGTGCCAAGGGGCGTGTGATTGGTGCATTCCTTACCGGAAAGACGTGGAACATTCCGGAAAATGCAGAGAAACCGGAGCGGACCAACAAGAGAAAAGAGACTCCGATTACTCTGCTGGATATTCTAAAAGAACAGAAAGCAAACAGGTATTCCGGCGGTATTTACCACAAAACGCAGATTGATTTGACCTATAATTCCAATCACATCGAGGGGAGCCGACTGACACACGATCAGACCAGATATATTTTTGAAACCAATACAATAGGCGTAGAGAATGAAGTGCTGAATGTGGATGATGTGATTGAAACAGCAAATCATTTTCGCTGCATTGATATGATTATTGACAATGCAAAAGTAGCGTTGACAGAGAAATTTATCAAGGAGCTGCAGCTGACTTTAAAGAACGGTACCAGTGATTCCAGAAAAGACTGGTTTGCTGTAGGTGATTACAAGAAAATGCCGAATGAGGTGGGCGGCATGGATACTGCCCTTCCGGAAGAAGTTGCCGCCAAAATGAAAGCATTGCTGGCGGAATACAATGCAAAGGAAGAAAAGACGTTTGAGGATATTTTAGACTTTCATGTGAGGTTTGAACGGATTCATCCGTTTCAGGATGGGAACGGACGTGTAGGCAGACTGATTATGTTTAAGGAATGTTTGAAGTATAATATTGTTCCGTTTATCATCGAAGACAATCTGAAAATGTTCTATTACCGCGGATTGAAGGAATGGAACAATGACAAGGGTTATCTGACAGATACCTGCCTGACGGCACAGGACAGATATAAAAGGTATCTGGATTATTTTAGGATTGCATATTGAATAATGATAGAAAAAATCATAAAAACCCGAAAAAAAGAAAAATTTCTAAAAAAGTAGTTGCATTTCCTTTCAAACTGTGATAGCATATCTTCTTGATACGGACACTTGTTCATGGTGGAAGTACACAAGAGGATTTGGAACATGGATTTGAGATTTATCATCGAGAATATTGGATTGATTTCGAGGGTCTCAAGCGAAAGCATTTTGGAATGGAGAATAAGATGGAGGATGACAAGTACTATATTGTAAAGAAGAAAGCCTTGCCGGAGGTACTGTTAAAGGTAGTCGAGGCGAAGCGTCTGCTGGATTCGGAGCGGGTCTATACGATTCAGGAAGCGACCGATGCAGTGGAAATCAGCCGGAGTTCTTTTTATAAGTATAAGGATGACATTTTCCCGTTTCATGAGAACAATCGAGGAAAGACGATTAATTTCATGATGCAGATGGATGATGTGCCGGGTCTGCTCTCCACGGTATTAAATGAAATTGCAAAGGCACATGCGAATATCCTGACGATTCATCAGTCGATTCCGATAGGAGGTATTGCATCTCTGACCTTGGGTATAGAGATACTGCCGCAGACGGTGGAGACATCACAAATGATGGGCTTGATTTCGGAAATTGGTGGAATACATTATATAAAAATATTAGGACGCGAATAATGTGAAACTTAGAAATTCTAAATTTGCAAAAGACACAAATTAAGAATTTCTAAGTTTCACATCCGCAGTTTGCGCATGGCGCAAACATGCAGTTAAGATAAAAAAGCACATTTATAGAAAGGTAGGAGATAGATATGAAGATTGCTATTTTAGGTTATGGTACAGTAGGTTCGGGAGTGTTTGAAATCGTAAATTCAAACGCAGAGGGTCTGGCAAGACGAGCAGGACAGGAAATCGAAGTAAAGTATGTTCTTGATTTGAGAGACTTTCCGGGAGATCCGGTAGAGAAGGTGCTGGTGCATGATTACAGTGTTATCGCAAACGATCCTGAGGTGGATATCGTAGTAGAGGTAATGGGTGGCGTAGAGCCGGCATACACCTTCGTAAAGGAAGCATTGCTGAAGGGCAAGAGCGTATGTACATCCAACAAGGAGCTGGTAGCAAAGCATGGTGCAGAGCTTTTAGAGATTGCAAAGCAGAAGAAGGTAAACTTCCTGTTTGAAGCAAGTGTTGGTGGTGGTATTCCGATTATTCGTCCGCTGAACCAGAGCTTGACGGCAGATGAAATCGAAGAGATTACCGGTATTTTAAATGGTACAACCAACTACATTCTGACCAAGATGAGAGATGAGGGTCTGGATTTTGATACTGTATTGAAGGACGCGCAGGCAAAGGGCTTTGCGGAGAGAAATCCTTCCGCAGACGTAGATGGCTTTGATGCAGGTAGAAAGATTGCAATTCTGACTTCTTTGGCATATGGTTCTCAGGTAGATTACGAGGATGTTTATACCGAGGGTATTACCAAGATTACGGAGAATGATATTGCTTACGCGACTGCAGCAGATGCAGCAATCAAGCTGTTTGGTACCAGCAAGTCGGTGGATGGCAAGATTTATGCAATGGTAGCACCGAAGCTGATCGGCAAGGAGCATCCGTTGTACGCAGTAAACGATGTATTTAACGCAATTCTGGTGCGCGGAAACTTCCTCGGTGATGTAATGTTCTACGGTAAGGGCGCAGGTAAGCTTCCGACCGCAAGTGCAGTGGTTTCCGATGTAGTAGATGCAGCAAAGCATCAGGGCGTGAATATTATGACCATCTGGAGCAACAAGAAGCAGCAGATTGCAGACAAGGCAACGCTGGCAACCAAGTTCTTTGTGCGTGTACCGGAGGCAGAGAAGGCAGCAGCAGAAAAGCTGTTTAAGATTGAGAAGGTTATGACCGCAGAGGGTGTAACCGGCGAGTTCGCATTCCTGACTGCAGAGATGGCAGAGGGAGACTTTGAGAAGGCAGCAGAGCAGCTCAATGTATTGAACCGCATCCGTGCTGAGCTGTAAAAAATAGAAGAATTTGTGAGTTTCGCAGTGCTTTGCGGTAACTTAGAGAGAAAAGAGGCAAGTGATATGAAATATATCGTAGTTTTAGGAGACGGAATGGCAGATGAGCCAATCGAAAGCCTTGGCGGTAAGACTCCGCTGGCACATGCCAATACTCCGATGATGGACGAGCTGGCAGGAAAGGGTGTTATTGGTCTGGCACACACGATTCCGGAGGGCATGAGTCCGGGCAGCGATACTGCAAATCTGGCGGTACTTGGTTACTATCCGAGAAAATATTATACCGGACGTTCTCCATTGGAAGCGCTCAGTATTGGCGTACCGATGAAGGAAACTGATATTGCAATCCGCTGCAATATCGTAACAGTATCTGAGGAGGATGTACCTTACGAGCAGAGAACTATTATCGACCATAGCTCCAGCGAGATTTCGACGGAGGATGCGGCGGTATTGTTAGAGGCAGTGCGTGCAGAGCTGCAGAATGAGATGTTTAAATATTATGTAGGTACAAGCTACAGACACCTGCTGATTTGGGACAAGGGTGAGGTGGTTGAGCTGACTCCGCCACACGACATTCTGGGCAAGGTAATCGGCGAATATCTGCCGAAGGAAAATCTGCTTGCAGAAATGATGAAAAAGAGTTATGATATCTTGAACAATCATCCGTTGAACGTAGAGCGTGCAAAGCGCGGTTTGAATAAAGCAAATTCCATTTGGTTCTGGGGCGCAGGCACCCGTCCGAATCTGGATTCCTTTCAGGAAAAGACCGGTAAGCGCGGCGTTATGATTTCGGCAGTAGACCTGCTCAAGGGCATTGCGGTAGGCGCAGAGATGACAAATATCATTGTGCCGGGCGCAGATGGTACACTGCATACGAACTACGAGGGCAAGGCAATGGCAGCAGTCAAGGCATTGACCGAGGATGGTTACGATTTTGCATATATTCATGTAGAAGCACCGGATGAAATGGGTCATCAGGGTAGTCTTGCGAATAAACTGGAAGCAATCGAAGCATTAGACCAGAAGGTAATTGCGGTGGTAAAGAAGGAGATGGACGCATCCGGAGAGCCATACCGTATTCTGATTATGCCGGATCATCCGACCCCGATTCGTCTGCGTACACATACGTCGAATCCGGTTCCGTATTTGTTGTATGACAGTACGAGAGAGCGCAAGATGGTGCAGCACTACAACGAAGCAGAGGCAGCGCAGTCCGGCAATGTAGAGCCGGAGGGCTATCGCTTAATTGAGCAGCTGTTTGCAGAATAAAAGCAGGCACAACAGCATTGGCGGCAAGAAAGTTATTTAAATTATTTATATAGGAGGCAGCTATGTTAATAGTAAAGAAGTTCGGCGGCACCTCTGTCGCTGATAAGGAAAGAATCTTCAATGTTGCCAGAAGATGTATCGAGGATTATAAGAAGGGAAATGATGTCGTAGTCGTTCTGTCCGCTATGGGTAAGTTTACCGATGTACTGGTAAGTCAGGCGAAGGATATCAATCCAAATCCTCCAAAGAGAGAGATGGATATGCTGTACACCATCGGTGAGCAGCAGTCGGTTGCATTGATGGCAATGGCAATGGATAGTCTCGGAGTACCGGCAGTATCCCTGAATGCATTCCAGGTAAAGATGCATACGACCTCGGCCTACGGCAATGCACGTCTGACCAAGATGGATACCGAGCGCATCCGCAACGAGCTGGACAGCCGTAAGATTGTACTGGTTACCGGTTTCCAGGGTGTAGATAAATCGGATAACTATACTACTTTGGGACGTGGTGGTTCGGATACGACCGCAGTAGCTTTAGCAGCTGCACTGCATGCAGATGCATGTGAGATTTATACGGACGTAGAAGGTGTATATACCGCAGACCCACGTTATGTAAAGAACGCAAAGAAGCTGGATGCAATCACCTATGATGAGATGCTTGACCTTGCCAGCTTAGGTGCAGGTGTATTGCACAATCGTTCAGTAGAAATGGCAAAGAGATATGGTGTTCAGCTGGTAGTACGTTCCAGCTTGAGCTTAGCAGAAGGAACAGTAGTGAAGGAGGCAGTAGACATGGAAGGAATGCTTATTAGCGGAGTAGCAAGTGATAAGAATACAGCACGTATTGCAGTAATTGGATTAGAGGATCAGCCGGGTGTGGCTTTCAAGTTGTTTGACCACCTTGCAAGACACAACATCAACGTAGATATTATTTTACAGTCCGTAGGTCGTGACGGTACAAAGGATATCAGCTTTACCGTAGCAAGAGATGACTTGGAGGAGGCAGTAGCTACCATCGAGCGTCACCGCAACACTTCCTTAAAGTGCGATAAGGTAGACGTAGAGGAGAATGTAGCAAAGGTTTCCATCGTAGGTGCAGGTATGATGACCAACCCTGGTGTAGCAGCAAATATGTTCGCAGCATTGTATGATGCAGGCATCAATATCAAGATGATTTCTACTTCGGAAATCCGCGTAACCGTACTGATTGATGCACAGTACACCGAGAAGGCAATGAACGCAGTTCATGATAAGTTCTTCTAAAATAAGAAAATAAATCAAACAATAATTGAGGCTGGTATGCGTTGTCCATACCAGCCTTTGTTGATATTACGGTATAAAATTATTCGGAAATATCGGCAAGCTTTTTAATCAATGCTTTTCCAATCATCATCAGCAGACCGCGTTCTACATTGGACCACTTACGGAAGCGGCTGAACAAATCGTAGCTTACGGCGATGCTGTCCTCTTTGGTGATGAAAAGATTGACATTGCCCTGAGCCTCCAGCTTTTGATAAATATCTTCCCACTTTTCCTTGATGCTGAGGAGCTTGTTGACGCACAATACTCCATTCATGTCAAATAAGGCGTCCTTGGTGCTGTCGTTCAAAAAGGCGGCATCTGTTAGCGGAGCAGGATATTCTCCGGCAGAAATCGTTCGAATAAAATCCTTGCCCTGATAGATTGCCACACCGTCAATACCAAATTCCTGTCGGATGCGGTCGATACACCATTCTACAGAGACATTAGGGTCGCGGATATCACTCATGACGGACATAGCAATGCTGCAAAGCTGATAATTGTCCTCGTAAAAATTATTTAAAGCGACCATTTTGTTGCTCTTGATATTCTCGATGTCACCATGCAGCTCCGGGCGGTAGATAATATAACGGTTCTTGCCCTTGGTCTTTGCCAGATACAGGCATTTGTCCGCAATCATCAAAAGCTCGTCATAGGTCTTGCCGGCTTCCGGATAGCAGGCAACACCGATGGAGGTAGTAATCTCAAAATCAGGCACGATATCTCTGCAATCCCAGGAAAGATTCTTGCGGATGGTTTTCAGCATATAGGTAAGTGATTCCTCATCTGCAATATTGTCCGTAATGACAAAAAATTCATCACCGCCAAAGCGTCCGACGTAGCCGCGTTCACCGACGTAGCGTTTGAACAGCTCTGCCGTTTTGACAATTACCTCATCGCCGGTCATATGACCGTATGTATCGTTGACGTTTTTGAAATCGTCAATGTCAATCATCATCACATAATGACGCTTGCCATCCAGACTGGACAGAATATCAACGGCAAGCTCGCTGATGGCGCGTTTGTTGTAAACACCGGTAGCCAAATCAATGGCGTGGCTGGACTTGTAGTAACGGTCCTCTGATTCTTCGGCTTGTTCGTATTCGGTTTTGTTTACAACTGCGGCAAAAAGCAGTCGTTTGCCGTATTTGTATATGATACCGCCCTTGATATCCAACATACATTTGGCAATGCCAAATATACTGCCGTCCAACGAAAGACTAAGATTGTCCTTGCCCTCGGTCAGACTGTCATAAAGCAGACCAAAGCCCTGCTTTTGCTTTTTGGTATAGGACCGGCTGTTTACGATTTCGTTGTATAACACATCGATGTTTCGGTTAAAGAGAACGATGCCTCGGTCATTGACATATTCAAAAATATTGATGGTACGGCTGTCATAAAAATATTCGAAATAAATATTGTCGCTGTAATTCATGAACTTTTTGTTCTTGAAAGCACCATCCCGCAGCATGTCGAATTTTTTGTGATTGTTCGCGATATCAACAATCTCCATATCGATGGAATCCTTGCCCTTGTTCATGATGACATAAAGAAAACGATACTTTTCATCGATGCTGAAAAAACGAAGGGTCAGGTACTGCGTGCCCTCATCCAAACGTTCGACACACTCGTAAAAGGCAGGCAAATCGTCGGGATGCACCAGTGTAGTAAATGGACGTCCCGAGTTACAGCCCAGATATTTATATATTTTTTCATCTGCATTCACGATACTGTAGTCAAACTGGATTGACATCTTACCGTGAAACAGCTGAAACTGGCTATCGTTATTGACATAGCTGGTAATGTTCATACTGTATACCTCCTAATTGTCATATACTATTCTATTATACAATATCTTATTGGAAAATGCACCTATTTTCAGAAGAATATTTCTCCTTTTCTGCTATTTACAGTGATTCGAATGGAATGAAACGGAACGAAAGGGAAAAAGCGACAGTTGCCCTTGAAGTAATATGACAAATTTGGTATAATTGTCTAAAATAATAAGTTCGTGTGGTGATGAGTGAATGGATTACGGAAAAATGATAGCGACCCTGCGGGTGCAGTGTGGATTTTCGCAGGCGAAGCTGATGTATGGAATCGGCGAAGCGCAAGAATTGTCGCGGTTAGAGCAAGGGTCGCGGATGCCGGAAAAGCTGCTGGCAGATTCGCTGTTCCAGCGTATGGGAAAGACATCGGATGTGTTGGATTATACGGTTTCGGGAGAGGAATACCTGCTGTTGCTCCTGCGCGAATATATGAGATTCAACCTATTGGAGGGAAAATGGGAAGACAATCTGCCGGCTATGGCAATGTATGAGCAGGGCAAGGAGAAGGAGAAGCCGCTGCATCGTCAATATATTGGGCAGATACGCGCCCTGACGGAGTATCTGAGGGAGGATGATGTGCTGCTTTGCAAAGATTGTCTACAGGCGGCACTGGAGGTTACCTTTCCTGTCTGGCGAGAAGAGAGCTGGGAGGATTATTGCCTGTGTACGCAGGAACTGCGTCTGGCGATATTGCTGGCGTACTTTGAGGGGCAGTGTGACGAGTGCGAGACTGCGTTGCGGCTGCTGGAGCGGGTAAAGGATTATCTGGAGCGGCGTTACTGTCTGAGAGAGAAGATAAAGCTGTATCCGCAGTGTATCTGGGTCATGGCGAGGCTGTATGAAAGGCAGGGAGACTGGCTTCGGATGGAGCGGGTATGTGCGCAGGGAATACAGGTACTGTTGGAAAAGAGTGCGCTGTCTCTGTTAAAGGAGCTTCTGGAACTGCGCATCGCGGCGATTCGAGAGCTGCTAAAAGCTGCAGGAGCAGAGCAACGGACAGCATGGGAGAAGGTGCTGGAGGAGCTGGAGGCACAGTTAGAGAGTTTGAAGTTTGTGATAGAGGAATTTCATCAGGAGAAAAGGAACACACGGAATGCGGTGCAGCATATACTGATTCATTATAGTGACGATGAGATTGCGATTAATTATGAGACCCTGCGGGATTTGCGACTGGCACTGGGAATCTCGCAATTTGAACTGAGCGATGGTACGCGAAGTGCGGAGACGATATCCCGCATCGAGAACGGTAAGCACAATCCGTCCCCTACGACCTTTCGTACCCTGAGCAATGCGATGGGAGTGCAGAGGAAATATCATCAGGGGCGTGTCGATACCAATGATTATGCACTGCATGAGATGGTATATCAGCGAAATCAGGCAATTTTTCAGTTGGAGCTGGAGGAGGGCAAGCAAGTCCTGCGTGAGCTGGAGGCACAGCTGGATATGCGCCTGCCGATGAATCGCCAGTACATAGAGACTTGTAAGATACAGGAGCAGAGACATGAGAATACTATCTCATCGGAGGAAGCCATCGAGCAGCTTGTGAAAATCCTGCAGTATACGATGCCGGACTATCGGGGAGTCGTGAAGCGGGTGCCGACGCGGCAGGAGTTTATTGTATTGAATCAGATGGCAATTTTCGAAAAACGGCGGGGCAATCCGGAGCGAAGTATTGAGATATGCGAAGAGCTATTGGCGGCATATCACAAGAGTATCGTGGAGGAGAAGCATCACACCAATTCGATAAAACTGCTGTATCTGAATTACGGAGAAAAGCTGGAGTGTGTCGGACGTCTGGATGAGGCAGAAGCGGCGGACCGCAGAGGTGTGGAAATAACGATGGAATGTGAGCAATGCTCTATGATAGGGGAATATATGGCGAATCTGGCGTATGTGTATCGCAAGACGGCAGTACCGGAGAAGCAGGCAAAGATAGAGCCTTATCTCCGGCACGCCTATACGCTATGCCTAATGACAGGAGTCCCGCGGAAGGCGGAAATCGTGCGAAGATGTTATAAGGAGTGTTGTGGCGAGGAGTTGGTGTAAAAATCGTTGAAACGTAGATTATTGTCTATCATCGTCGTCAAACGGTCCCTCAACCTCGCAGGTAGAGATTGGTGCGTCGGTGTTGGTAGCTTCGGATGCTGTCGACAGTGTCGCTGTGCAAAGGCACAGGAATAATATAAGGGATAAAAGTGTTTTTTTAAGATGCTTCATGGTTTCCTCCAAAAAGATAATATTTTCTTTGGGTAAATCGTGATGTACTTTGTAATCGTGGTTCACTCAAAGGATATGGGTAGTATAGCGGAAGTGTCGACAAGAAGCCATGACAAATTTGGAGAATTTGTAACATTCGGATAATTTTTGAAAGAAAAAATCGAAAAAATTGCAAATTCTCCAAATTTGTCATGGTGGAAAAAAGGAAAGAGAGGTATAGTGTAGGTGATGAGCTCGTCAAAATAATAGAAAAAAGGAGAATTAAAGAAATTTGTAGGAGGCAGCTTGAATTTACCGTTGGAATTATATATCACTTCTGTTGCTCCGCAATATGTCGATGGCAATAATAAAAGAGTGATAACAACATTCAAAACAAAAACAACAGCTTATCCTGGTGGGTTATGGTAAATGGTATATGAATCAAAAATAGCAGTTGAGGATGGATACAGTAGTATATAGGTTTGTTGATTTAGTCGTTTGACAAGAGATGATTATCCCTTGATAGGTTAGAGGGCTGAGTAGAAGAAAACTCTTGCGGGAGGGACGTTGATTAATTTGTTGTAGGAGAAGGGGCAATGGAGTGGTTTAAAGGAAAGTGGATTTTATTTGTTGCTATTGTGTTTGTGAGTGTATTCGGAGCATTTTTTTGTAAAAAGGAGGAAGTGGTTTCGGAGAACATTCCGGTTGTGTTGTATTCAGATTCGGCGCAAAACTATTCTCTACATGGAGTAAAACATATGTTGATAATAGAAGGAAAGATAATAAAGCGGTTGTTTCGGGCGGATGTGTTTGAAGGGGAGATTTATCTGGAAGGACACGAGGAAATGAAGCAGGCAGTAAAGGTAGTCGGCGGATTTCGAATCAAAGATAATACAATGGAATATGTGTATCAGGATGGTACAATACAGCAAAATGTAAAGCTGTTGTGGAATGAGAAGCGAGACAGGCTTGTGCTTTGTTTTACACAAAATGAGCGAAATGGTGAACCACTTGATACATATCTTGCGGTCGGTGCGTGTGATTCTTTGTCGGAGGCAAAAGTATGTCTGAGTGAGATAGAGATCATCGGGATGAACACGGCAGTAAGCTATGAAGAAAAATTACTCAGAGAAGTGTTGGTAAATGAAGCCGGAACCGGGTTTACATTTCGTGGCGCAGAAGCTGCGTCGGAGGGAGAATTGCAGCAGAATATGGTGCTGTTGACGGAAGATACAGCGAAGAAATGTCTAGCGATTGATTCGGTTAAGGTGATGCCGGGAGATGGAGCGGGAAGTGAGATTTCGTTTGCGTTCCGATTCCGAAGTGTGGAAGAAATGCAGGAAGCGTATACCGTGTTTCAAAATGCATTGAATGTGTCGGAGCTTTCGGATGTGGAGAAACAGCAATATCTGGATGGAAGGAGCAGTTATACGGCGCAGGATGGTTCGGTGCTGGAAGTGAGTGTAGATAAAAGAAGGATGAGATTTGATGTAACGATAAGGAGGGTCGGAGGCGAAGCGGAGAACGGCATCTTCAAGTTCGAATATTCTAAGGAACTGGAGAGTAAGCTTGCGGCAGAGGATTTGAAGCAGTTAAAGGAGCGCTTGCAGGGCGAGTTTGCGTTGGAAATCCTAGAGCAGACCGAAGCGGGACTGCATGTGCGGGTAGTAGCGGA
>JAFTQM010000027.1 GCA_017462755.1 Lachnospiraceae bacterium
ACATAAGTCCGAAGCTCTACATCCTCCAACAGCGTTTCCTTATCCATCCACGCACTTGCTGAGGTACCGCCCCAGTTGCAGCCGATGACTCCGACAATCACTCCGGTTTCTGCCGCAATTCTTTTAGCAAAGAAATAACCGACTGCCGACCAGGCTCTTGCACTTTCCTCTCCAAACTCACTCCAGCCGGAATTGCGCTCTGCCTCGTAAAAATGCTCATTTTTATACGCATTCTTCTGCGTGTAATAAAAGCGCACTCTGGTATTTTGGTCATTTGCCAGAACTTCTTTTCCCCCGGTACAATTCTGCAGTTCAAACTCCATATTCGACTGACCGCCGGCAAGCCATACCTCACCTACTGCAACATTATAAAAGGTCTTGCTTCCGCTTTCGGCTACAACGGTCATCACATCACCATCACTAGCCGTCATTGGCGGCAGCACCACCGTCCAGCGACCATCCTTTACTGTTGCGGATGCCTCCATTCCCCGAAAGCTTACGGTTACCGTCTCTCCATCCTGACCCTCACCAAAAATTCTTACATTCTTTTCTCTCTGCAGTACCATATTGTTTGAAAATACTGCTGCTACACGAAACTCCGCCATACATTACCTCTTTCCTGCGCCGTCTTTTGTGTTTTTTATCCGCCTGTACTCCGGCACACCTAAGCCAGACTTCTATACCTCCTATACTTACAGCTCCGAAGGCTTAATAAAATCGACTTCTTTGGAAATTCTGGCCATTGCCCGCACCTCTTCCTCCGACAAATGCGCATATTCTGCCAGCTCCTTTGCCGTCGGCAGCTCACCGTTTTCCTTTGCCATCGCCTTCGCTGCCTCATGCAGCAATGCGAGCTTTGCAACCACCTGTTCCTCACTGTCATCTGCCTGCATCAAACTGTCAATATATTGCTCCATTGCAAACTGGATGGATTCCTTCAAAAACAACAACGGCTCCTCCTGACGCTTCTTTCCGTTTAACTGCTCCAGCGCATTCCAAAGTCCGATATTGCCCTCTTGAATCAAATCCTCTAACAGAGCTCCACGCCCCTGATAACCGCGTGCCAGTTCAACCACCTGATGCAATGTCGCATTTAACAGCTCTGACATTACCCAGTCCTCCCCGGCAAGCAGGCGCATCACCAGCTCCACCCGCTGCTCCTCCGTACAATCAGGCAGCTCTGCAAGCTCCTCCAAATACATTTTCAGATACACCGAATCCGCGGCTTCCATCGACTGCTCTGTATTCTCTGCTTCCAATGCATCCGCTTCGTCCCCGATATCTTTCGCTTCCTCCTGCCAAGCCTGTACTGTCTCTTGACAATTTTGTTCCATTCCTGCCTGTAAGGAAATACCCTGAATTCGGATTTTCTTCTCAAAGAGATAGCGGTAAATCATATCATACTGCCCTTCCTGCAGCTCCATACCGCTAAACGCCTCTTCGACTTCCGTCTTCGTCAATACATTTCCATTCAGTTCAGCATAATCTGCCAATGCCAGCAGCGCTTCCATAAATTGATTTCGATCCAGCATATATCCTCATTTCTGTGCCTTTTTATTTCTGCACCTTTTGCTCTTTTACTGATTTGCCTTTACCTGCTGGCAAAGCTCAAATATTTTCACAAAAATCTCCATGCCATCCTGATATTCCTTGCCGACATATACGCCGCGCTTTCCGGCATACTCATACAAAAAGCTGGCAAATGCGACAAAATTCAAATGGGTCAGCAACAGCTCAAATTTCTCTTCCTCGTAATACTTGGCAATGATGCCACGCTCCCGCTCTGCCATCTCGGCAATCTCTGCCGGAGTACGCTCTGCCAATGCCTTTTCCATGGCCTCAAAGTCCTGCTTCATAAACAGGTCCTTCATATCTGTACAAAAATTATTCAATTCCTCTGTCATATCAACCTCTCCTTTCGAATGCGCATCCTGCTTTTGGGTATGCATTATTTCCCAGCTTCCCTTACGCAGGCAGCTGATATCGCTGTATCACAATCTGCAATTTTTTCATTCCCATATACTCATTTACCGATGGATAATAAATCACGGAAAACTGTGCCTGCTCGCCTTTTCCCTGATACAGACGCCGTATCTCAGCTTCTCCGAACCGTTGCACCAGTGCCGCCTCCATTTCATCCGCATCTCCGAAATATACCGCTTCCATCTGCGTACCAAAGGAATCCTCTACCAAAAAACGAAACATTCTTGTGTTTTTTCCCATTGGCGTCATCCGGCAGATTTTCAGATTTCGTTCTGCAAACACCGGCTTCTCATTGCCTTTGCCGAACGGCTCCAAAATCTCCAACTCCTGTATCAGCTCCTCACTCAGATAAGATAGCGATAATACAATATCAATAGACACCTTTACCGTCAAATCCTCCTCGGTCAATCGGCACTGCTCATTCAATTTCCGTCGAAGCGGCTCCAAATTTTCTTTCTTTAACGACAGCCCCGCCGCGAGCGGATGACCGCCAAACCGTTCCAACAGCTCTGCACACTCCGACAGGCTTTCAAACATATGGTATCCCTCGATGGAACGCGCCGAACCCTTGATGCCCTCATTGGCACCGGTCAAAACGATGGTAGGTCTATTATACTTCTCCTTGAGCCTTCCTGCAATAATTCCCGCCAAACTTTCGTGACAATCCTCCAAAAACACCACCAGTACCCGGTCATGCTTTAATTCGGAATGTTCCACCAGTTCTATTGCCTTTTCCAGCTCTCTTGCCGTCATATCTTTTCTGCGGTCATTCAGCTCTTTTAACTCCTGTGCCAGCTGCGCTGCCTCTTCTGCTCCGGCATCCAACAGACGTACACTCCTTGCTGCACTGTCCAATCGTCCCGCTGCATTGAGACACGGACCTAAGATAAAGCCCAAATGATACACATTCAGCTGCTCCGACTCCAGCTTATTTTCTGCTAACAATGCCAAAAGTCCCGGATGCTTCGTCCGACGCAGCTCTCTCAAGCCTAAGCTTACAATCGCCCGATTTTCGCCAACCAGCTCCATCACGTCACACACCGTCGCAAGTGCTGCAAACGGAAGCAGCTTTTCCGCATTTGCCGCAGTTTTGCCGCAGCACTCATACAATAGCTCTGTCAGCTTGTACGCTACCACTGCACCGCAAATGCCCTCCTCCGGATAGGTACAATCCTCCTGCTTCGGATTGACTAATGCATCGGCAGTCGGAAGCTCCTTCTGCAAATCATGGTGGTCGGTTATCAGCATCGTGAGTCCATGCTCCTTCGCATATGCAGTCTGTTCGACTGCTGCAATTCCATTATCGCAGGTCAGAATCGTGTCAACTCCCTCTGCCACCGCTGCCTTTACCATCTCTAAATTAATTCCGTATCCGTCCCGGATACGATCCGGAATCGCATAATCCACCTGCGCGCCGCATTCACGCAATGCCGTAATCAATATCCAGGTCGATACAATTCCGTCCACATCATAATCTCCAATGACTCGGATTTTTTTCCCTGCCCGGATTTTTTCACACAATATATCCGCTGCTTTCTTCGCATCCTTCAGTAATGCTGCCGGATGAAGCTGCTCTTTCGTCGGCTGCAGATAACGCTCCATCTGCTCAAAATCCTGCAGCCCGCGATTTACCAGCATCCGGGCGATTACCTCACTTACTCCGAACTGCTGTGCTATCTGTCCAAAATCCGCTTTTTTATTTTTTACCATCCATTTTTCCATACTCATCCACCATTCTGAAGTGATTTTCTGCGCATCATGCGCATTTTATGAAGAATCCTGTGTGACGGATATAGTCGCCAGACGACTACCTGCCTGTCATACAAACAAAAGGACAAACGCACCTTCCTTGTACATTTGCCCTTCTGTATTTCTCGCATTGTATTATGCAGTCTCTTCCTGTTCCTTTCTGCGCTTTGCAATGAAATACCAAAGCGTACCCGCAATACATACCGAAGAATATGCACCGCAGATAATGCCCGCCATCAGCGGAATCGAGAATTCCCGAATCGAAGCTACACCAAAAAGCGATAAGGTCAATACCATGTAGAAGGTCGTCAGCGAAGTATTAATGCTTCGGGTTAAGGTCTGACTAATACTCTTATTTACAACGTCCTCCAAAGTATCCTTCTTTAACATCTCATTTCGATTTTCACGGATACGGTCAAATACTACAATCGTTGCATTGATGGAATAACCTACCAGCGTCAGCATACATGCAATAAACGCATTTCCCACGGAGATATGGGATACCGCATATACCATCAGTACGACTAACACGTCATGCACCAACGCAAGCACTGCACTCGTCGCAAAGCCAATATTTTTGAAACGAATCCAGATATATACCATCATACAAAGCGTCGCTACTACCACTGCCATTACAGCATCATTTTTCATTTCACCACTGACCGTACCGCTGATACTGGTCGTAGTAATATCTGCCTCACTTACACCATAGGTTTCTGCCAAAGCCTTTGCAAGCTCTGCCTTCTGCTCCGTATTCAGTACTTCCGTCTTGACAATTGCTGCTGCCTCGCCCTGTACCTGCACAACCTCACCGCTCATACCAAGCGTGCTCTGTACCAAAGCTTCCAAATCCTGATTTGCAGGTGCTTCGGTCGGAAAACTGATTTCCGTCGATGTACCACCCATGAAATCCAAACCGTAATTCAAGATATTTCCGGTACCTGCTTTATTCACAATCAGCGCTACTACACCAATCAGAATCAATACACCGGAAAGCAGTGCGAATTTAATACCATGCTTGGTAAACGGAATCGTCTTTCCTTCCTTCTTGATTCCATAATACTTCTCCGCATCAAAGCCTGCCTGATAAAGCACCTTCATAATAAACTTGGTTACAAACAGTGCCGTTCCCATCGACAAAATAACACCGATTGCTAACGTCTGTGCAAAGCCCTTAATGGTACCCGAGCCAAGGAAATACAGTACCAAGGCTGCAATCAGCGTTGTCACATTACCATCGACAATCGCCGACAGCGCCTTGTCAAAGCCGATTTTCATACTGGAACGCACGGTCTTTCCTGTTCCCAATTCTTCACGGATACGGGTAAAAATAATGACATTCGCATCCACCGCCATACCAATGGAAAGAATAATACCCGCAATACCATACAGCGTTAAGGTCACATTAAACAGATTCAGACAAAATACTATTACCGTAACATACAGACAAAGTGCCAAACTGTCAGCCAGACCCGGTATACGATAAATCACAATCATAAACAAAACGACCAGTGCAAAACCAATTACACCTGCAAGCAGAGAGGTCTCGATTGCCTCGGTACCAAGCTTTGCGCCTACCACCGTAGAACGTACCTCCTTTAATTCTAACGGCAGTGCTCCGATACGGATAATACTTGCCAGCTGCTTTGCTTCATCATAATCAGCTTGTCCGCTGATGGTCGCTACTCCCTCGGTAATCGCTGCGGATACCATCGGCGCACTATGTACCTTGCCATCATATACAATCGCAATCAGATTCTTTACGGAACCGGTTGCGTAATACTGATATGCATAGGTGGTTGCCGCTGCAAACTTGCTCTTGCCGGATTCATTTAACTTTAACTCTACCAGATACTGCGTCTGATTCAACTCACCGCTCTGGATTAACGGCTCTGCGTTCTCGATGCAGGTACCGTCAATTACCACATCGCCTGCCGCGATGATGTCCTCCATCGGACGGGTCAGCTCATATTCCTCAAGCTCTGCATTGTACTGAAGATTCACTTCTCCCTCGGCAGACTGTCCGTAAATGAAATAAATCGTACCGGCATCACCAAGCTGCTCCAACACCTCATTGGCATCGGTTACATCCGGAATATCTACATTGATTCGGTTATCCCCCTCCATGTATACCGCAGACTCACTGTTGAATGCCTGCGCACGAAGCTGCATCTTATAGAAGGTATCCTCCATCTCCTGAGTCGTCGGATTTTCCTTCACTGCTTCATATGTGATACTGACACCACCCGCCAAATCAAGTCCGAGCTTCACATCTGCGATGCTTCCGATTTTGTTCGGACCAATACCGAGAATGGCTACCACAAACGTCGCTGCAATCACTACCAGCGTCAAAATAAGCGAAAATATGCCTTTCTTTTTCTCCTTCATAAAGTTTCTCTCCTTTTTTCATACTGCCGTAAAATTATAACACACTCCCTAAAAATAAGAAAGTAGTTTTCTCAAAAGAGTTTACAAATCTACACTGCAACTCAAAAAAACGGTTACAAGACAGACCGTTTTCTCCTGCCTTATAACCGTTTCTTTTAGAAGTATTTTTTATTTCCCCAAAGATTACTCCTCTTCAAATCAGTGTACTCATTGTATGCACGCTCCAAAATCTGCTTTTCATTCGCAAATTTCAGCATATGGTACGCCTCATGAAACTTGTAATACCCTGAATCCATAAAGAACTCTTCTCTTTGTGGTTTGCTATAGTAACTATCCGACATCATTAAATACCAATGCACGTCCTTTTGCACGGTATTTTGCGGAGTGTTAAAGGTATACTGGCTCTTTCCGACGTATTTGATAATCGATGACGTCACTCCGGTTTCCTCCTGTACCTCCCGGATTGCAGTCTCCTTATACTCTTCGCCTTCTTCTACCGTACCCTTCGGCAGGACCCATCCTTCGTACTTATTCTTGTAATTCTTGTAAAGCAGCAGGATCTTCCCTCGAAATATAACAACACCACCACAGCTCGTTGCCTCGATCATCGCAATGCCTCCTGTTTTCGGTGTTCTATCAAACTAACTCACAGTATACACTATTTTTGCGATGATTTCAACAAATTTTCTATGAACTTTTATTATTCCTCATCTTTCGCTACTCCGGATTTCTCCGGCAGTATTGCTTCCTTCGTTACTGCCATTCCGAGATTCAGCGTTTCTTTTTCCAGCTGCATAATCACATTGCTGATTTGTACCAGCTTCTCTGTCGGAATCTGCTCGCCGACCGCCAGATTTGCACTGTAAAGGATATCCTCAATGACCTCATGAATACCATACAGCTTATCGCGCACCTGCATTATCTTTTCTTCGTCTACAATATCACGCTCAACCTCTTCCAGCGTCATGCCCTCAATCTCGGACAAATCTACCTCTGTTACACCATGCACCGCGGTACACGGATAACCGGTTTCTTCCAAAATCAGAGCCTCCAATGCTTCCTTCGACTCATCCTCGCCATGCACTAAGAAAATATTCTTCGGTGCCTTCTGCAAGCCCTTTACCCAGGAAAGCAAGCCATCCCTGTCCGCATGTCCGGAAAAGCCCTCCAGATTATAAATCTCTGCCTGAACATTGATTTTTTCTCCAAGCACGGATACTTCCTTTTCTCCATCGAGTATGCGTCGTCCCAAGGTACCATTTGCCTGATATCCGACAAACACAATACTGTTTTTACGGTTCCAGAGATTGTGCTTCAAATGATGACAGATACGTCCGGCATCACACATACCGCTTGCTGCAATAATTATCTTCGGCTTCTCATCGCTGTTGAGTGCCATCGAATCCTGACTGGTACGCGAGAAATTCAGATTCGGAAAATCAAGCGGAGTGTCTCCCTCCAGGATATAACGCTTTGTTTCATCGTCAAATACCTGCGCATTTCTACGGAATACCTGCGTCGTACTGATTGCCATCGGACTGTCAATATATACCTGCACTCGTTTCAGAAAATCCCGATATTCATCGTTCGCTTCATAAAAACGGTTCAGTTCATAAATCAGCTCCTGCGTTCTGCCCACCGCAAAGGACGGAATAATGACATTTCCTCCCCGCTTGACGGTCTTTACAATGATCTGAATCAGCTCCTGCAGACTATGCTCATTGCTCTCATGCAACCGGCTGCCGTAGGTCGCTTCCATGACTACCACATCCGCTTTTTTAATCTTGACCGGATTTCTCAAAATCGGTCGCTCCTCAACACCGATATCTCCGGTGTAAACGAGCTTTGTCGTTTTCTCACCTTCTTCAATCCAAAGCTCCGTAATTGCCGAACCCAGAATGTGCCCCGCATCATTAAACACCGCACGCATCTGATCATTTACCTGAAACAGCTGGTCATACAGAATCGGCTGCACTAACATCAGCGTTTCCTGTGCATCCTCCATCGTATACAACGGCTCACTGTGCGGTTTGCCCAGACGGTCTGCCTTACGATTCGCCCATTCCGTTTCCTTTTCCTGAATATGCGCACAATCCGGCAGCATGATATGCAACAAATCTGCCGTTGCATCCGTACAATAAATCGGTCCGGAAAAGCCCTGCTTTACCAAAAGCGGCAGTCTGCCGCAATGGTCCACATGCGCATGACTCAAAATAACACATTCAATCTCGGACGGCACAAACGGAAACGGTTCCTCATTCATCTGCTCTAAGGTTTTGCCACCCTGATACAAACCACAATCCAATAACACCTTATGCTGCTCTGTCGTCAGCAAATGACACGAACCGGTCACCGAACTGACCGCTCCACAAAATTTCAGCTTCATACGCTTTACCCCCTTCTCTCACAAACTCTTGCAGCTACTTCTATTCTACTTCGTACTGTTCGGTACAATCACACTATTCTTGATATACGGATAAGTATTTAACTTTCCGGTCTTTCTCGTCCAAAGTGTATACTCCTCATACTGCTTTGCAATTTTGTTCAGCTTGTTCACAAAGGCTTTTGATTTCATGTACTTCGCAGTGTGCCATCTGGAATTGCCTGCATCTCCGAATACCACCGCTTTTTTCGCGGTTCCCTGCTGATAATAGCAATTTGACAGCGTTCCTACCATTTCATACGCTATAGCAGCGTATTCTCCGCCGGTTGTCGAAACGATTTTTCCTTTGTTGAAGCAATTATCAACCTTCTTGACTTCAATGTTAGGAAAAGCAAGCCGTCCCACAATTCCTGCCGGTCTGTCGCCCTTTATCGTCGCGGTGTTGCTGCAATTCGCAATTTCATAGCTTTTGGCACCTTCTCCGTTTTCCCACGACCATGTTGCAATCGCAAAGATTCCGGCTGAAATTGCATCACTGACTACTGCTCCATGATTCTGGCAATTATAAATCGTACCGGCATTGTTTAGCATACCGACAATACCTGCGGCATTACCTCCACCGCCACCTATTCTTCCGGTATTCACACAGCCTTCAATCCGCATTTTATCCTCGGGAGATTTGCTCCAGGCATCTCCCGCGATTCCTGCCGCTCCTGTAAATAAAGTCTCCTGCGAATCTCCTACTATATAATTAGTGATTTTTCCTGTATTGCTGCATTGAATAATTTCTGAATCTTTCACATCTGCCACAATACCTGCAATCGTAAAAAATGTATTAAATGAAGATTTTCCGTTATGTGTCAGATTTCCGCTATTCTTACATTTACGAAAATCCGAATTTACTGCTTCTGTAGCAATACCTCCAATCCGTCCTTTATCCGTTGTCAATACTGCCGTATTACTACAGCCGGTAAACTCCGAATTCGTCGCACTCATTGCAATTCCCGCACTCGAACCTCTGCGATGCTTTAACACGCCCTTATTGATACAATTCACAAATTTGGACTCTTTTGCAATTACCGCAATGCCTGCGATATGAGTCCCGCCTTCTCCTTTACAGGTAATCCGTCCGGTATTTTTGCAATTCTCAAATACACTATTCGTCGACCATGCCGCAAAGCCTGCTACATTCGCCGCAGTTTCCATCGCAAGCAGAGTCTCTTCGATTTCCGGAATCAGAATCGTTCCTGCATGCGTACAATTTTGAAAGCTTGCATCTTTGGCATCCTTGGCAAAAGCGCCGCAAGCATCATCAAATGTCATAATTCCCTCTGACAGCGTACAATTCTCTACCGTCGTACCTGTCAAATAGCGTGCCAGTACTGCAGACCCATTCACATAATATTTCGCCAGCTTCAAATCCTTAATCGTACCGGCTCCAAACCGATCAAATAACGCCCTCGTTCCATATAATCCATAAATCGTATGCCCCGCGCCATCTAGGGTTAACGTCATCTCTGCGTCCATAGAGCATCCGATTATCGTATTTGCAGGCGCATTTTCTCCCCATTCGGTATAATCCGCTACATCATTAAGATAAATATCTGCCGTCAGAACATAATACGCATCCCGATACATTCTATATTCTTCCGAAATAAACGGGGTATAAATTTCATTGCCATTCTCATCATACGAAATTAGCGAAACCTGTGCTGCTCTATCTACAATATCCCGAAAATACGCCAGCTCCTCGCCGTTCGATATCTGATATGGATTTTCTTCACTTCCGTCACCGCCGGCAAAGCCTGCAGCACGTTCGCCCGACCATATCCTTATCTGCTCTTCCTCTGCCCGTACTCCCTGCGGTACGGATACCGCAAGGAAGAACAAAAACAAAAGCCCTGTAATAATACTGTACTTTGTAAACCCTCGTTTCATATACCGCTACCTCCGTTTCTCTGGTGTATTATTAGGCGTTCAACATGCAATGCAACCCACTCTTATTTTGTGCTGTTCGGTACAATCACACTACCTTTGATGTACGGATACGTGTTTAACTTTCCGTTCTTTCTCGTCCAAAGGTTGTATTCCTCATGCTGCTTTGCAATTTTGTTCAGCTTATTCACAAATGCTTGAGATTTCATATAAGAAGCCGAATGCCACTTCGCCGTTCCCTTTGCCATATTATAATTCGCTTCCGGTGCCACATCGTAGCTTGCCGTTCCTTTTTGGTAATAGCAGTTCGTCAGAGCCTTATTCGCACTCTGGACAATCGCACCCGCTTGCCCTTTCTCTGTAGCGGTTACCTTACCTTTGTTATAGCAGTTATCTATCTTAGACGTAGGCCATGCAATCCAGCCACCGATACCACCTGCTTTGGCCCCCTTAATCGCAGCAGTATTGCTACAATTACCAATGACATATTCTGCATTGTAAATCACACCGTTTACACCGCCATTTCCATACAAACGTGCTACGATTCCTGCCGCTTCTCCATTACAGCTTACCGTTCCGTGATTCTGACAATTATACACATAACCTGCACCTACCAGTCCGTTAATAATACCTGCTGCATTCGAATCGTTTCCTACAATATTTCCGGTATTGATACAACCCTCAATCCACACCGTTTGTTCCTTACTGATACTAGCCGCAGAACCAATAATACCGGCGGTAGAAGCTCCAATCATTCCCCCTTCTTCTATCTTTGTTTTATTAGTAATCGTACCTGTGTTTACACAATCCGTAAAAGTACTTCCATGTCCTTCTGCTGCAATTCCGGCTGTTGTGCCTTTTACACTAGTTACCTTACCACTATTTTTACATTTTATAAACTCTGCATTAATAAGATTCAGAGAAATACCTGCTGCAATTCCGGCCGAACACGAAATTGTACCATTATTGGTACAATTCGTCAGCTTCACATGCTCTCCTGAGCTTACAATTCCGGTTGCACTACCCTTGACGGATGTAATTTTCCCCGAATTAATGCATTCGATAAATTCACAGCCACCGGCATTTACTGCAATTCCTGATGCACTCACATAACCTGTACCAAAAGATGTTATCGCACCGGTATTCTCACACTGCTTAAATACACAATTCTCGGCTTCTCCTATAAAGCCTGCCGCATTACCCCAAGACTTATTTTTTACACTTCCCTTATGCACACATTTTTCAAAGGTTGCATTTTCTGCGCGATAAGCAATTCCGGCACAACTATAATCATCACAATACAGCGTTCCATAGGATATGGTACAATTTCGGAAGGTCGTCCCATACACATTGGCACACAATACCGCGATATCTTCCACATAGTACTGCTTGATATTCAGATTCTGAATCGTACCTTTTCCCATAGTTCCCAAAAACGACCTACCATATAAACCATAAACCGTATGCCCGTTTCCGTCAAAGGTCACAGTCATATCTTCATCCATAAAATATCGTCCCCACCTGTTTGCAGGCGGGTTCGCATTCCACTCCCGATAGCTCGTCGTATCATTCAGATAGATATCTGCCGTCAGCACATAATATGCATCCCGGTACATGGCATATGCTTCATTCATGTATTCACTCTCTGTTTCATTTCCGTTTTCATCCGTAAAAATCATAGTCTGCCTACATGCCTGATCGACTACATATCCAAAATACGCCAGCTCCTCGCCGTTCGATATCTGATATGGATTTTCTTCACTTCCGTCACCGCCGGCAAAGCCTGCGGCACGTTCGCCCGACCATATCCTTATCTGCTCTTCCTCTGCCCGCACTCCCTGTGGTACGGATACCGCAAGGAAGAACCAAAACAATAGTCCTGTAATAATACTGTACTTTGTAAACCCTCGTTTCATATGCCGCTACCTCCATTTCTTCTTTTGTGTAACTATCTTATGTAAGTTTCTAACACCACCACCGGAATGATATCGGTTGCTTATTTCGTGCTATCCGGTACTACGCTGCTATTTTCCAAATACGGATAGGTATTTAACTTGCCCTCTGTACTTGTCCACGCCTCGTAATTTTCATATTTTGCTGCCGTCTGATTCAGCTTTTCCACAAATTCAGCCGACTTCATATATGCAATCGAATGACGAATTGCAGTGCCTGTCGCCTCCGTTGGCTGCATTCCCGGTGCTACTCCGTAGCCTGCTGAGCCTCTCTGGAAATAACATCTTGTCAGCTTCTTCGTCGAAACCCATGCAATCGCACCTGCCATATCGTCCTCTTCGGCTACTACCTTTCCCTTGTTGAAGCAATTATGTACGGATGCCTCTGAGCAACCCAGCACACCACCTGCATAGGTGCCATAAATTGGTGCGGTATTGCTGCAATTTCCTACCTTCCATTCACCCTGATAATCGTCATACACATCCGACACGGCATATGCCAGCACACCTGCTGCCAATACGCTGCTGCGAATCGGTCCGTGATTCTGACAATTGTACACCTCGCCACCAAGCACAAGCGTACCTGCGATGCCTGCCGCCTTCGTATCCGCTCCGATAATTCTTCCGGTATTGACACAAGCATTCACAAGCATGGTCTGCTCCTCGCTCAGACTCTTTCCGTATGCCACGATACCTGCCGTTGCAACACGACTGATTTCATATGCCGTTTCCTCAGTCATTCTCGTCTTGTTCGTAATCAATGCGGTATTGGTACAACGATTTAATTCTGCTGCCTGCGCACAAGCGGCGATACCGCCCGCATAGCCCAACGTTGCCGTTACCTTACCCTCGTTCCGGCAATCCGCTAATACAACACCTACCGGATAACTGATGATACCTGCGGCATTGCCTTGTTTGCACGTTACCTTACCGGTATTGCTGCATGCTGTCATCTTGCCCGGCTCCAAATGCGCTACCACACCCGAAGCACTTCCCTGCGGTGTCATTACCAACGCCGTATTGCTACACTCCGTAAATTCACAATCGTTGGCAGATACTACCACACCTGCTACATTGCAATAACCGATGCCTTCATATGTAATCGCTCCGGTATTCTCGCAACCATGAAAGGTACTTCCCTCTGCAAACACTGCAATACCTGCCGCATTGCTTCCGCTTGCCTCAAGAGAATTTTTTACTGTACCCTGATTGACACAATCAGTAAAGCTTGCATTCTTTGCACTATATACGAAACCACCACAAGCATGACCACTGCAATACAGCGTTCCGTCCGTAAGTGTACAATTCTCTATTGTCGTTCCGTCGATGTAATCACCCAATACCGCCAGACCATTCACATAATATTTAGCAAAATTTAGATTCTTAATGGTACAGCTACCGACATTTTCAAAAAACGAATTGTCCGCGTACAAGCCATAAATCGTATAGCCTGCACCATCCAACGTAAAGTTCATGCTTCGATCCAGTACACAGGCATCCCAGGAATTTTCCGGTGCAGCCTCTGTCCATGTATCAAATGCTTCGATATCGTTCAGATAAACATCTGCCGTCAACACATAATAAGCATCCCGATAGGCTTCAAATGCCTCGTCTACTTTTCCTGCCTGCCATACGATATTACCCTCAGCATCCTCCGTATGTCCCCACTGTTCCTTTGCATTCTCTAACACCGTCTTAAGGTATTTCAGCTCTTCACTATTGGAAATCTGATACGGGTCCGCTTCCGTTCCGCTTCCGCCCGCAAAGCCCTGCGCAGTTGAGTCCGGACGCGGACAAATCAACAATCCCTCCGCCTTTACCTGCTGCGGAACCGATACTGCAAACAACGCTGCCGCCGCAAGCACTGCTGATAAACCACATTTTCTTAAATTCTTTTTCATCGTTTCATTCTCCGTTCTTCGTATCTTTCTATTCCAAGGTACTCTCTTCTAGTTTACTGCAAATTCATTATTTATTCAAGAAAATTTCTAATTTTTCAAGAATCCGACATAAGATTATCTGTGACAGGAAATAGTCGTAAAACAGCTATGTTTCCTTTACACAAAAATCACCTTCAGAAAAACATTTTTCTGAAGGTGATACTTTCTAAAATTAAGAATTCTAAGCCCCTCTACTCAAAATCATACGGCGTTGCCTGATATACATAATAATTAATCCAATTACTGTAGAGTGTATTGGCATGCGCACGCCACATCAGATTCGGGCGTTTATCTGCATCGTCCTGCGGATAATAATTTTTCGGCACTTGAATATCCATGCCCTTCGCCAAATCGCGCTTGTATTCCTTGTCCAAGGTCACACGGTCGTACTCCGGATGCCCCATCAGAAAGACCTGCTTGCCGTCGCCTGCCATACACAAGAACACACCGGCTTCCTCGGATTCCGCCAGAATCGTCAGCGCCGAACAATCCGCGATGTCTGCTTTTGCTACCTCCGTATGACGGGAATGCGGCGCAAAGAAATAATCGTCAAAACCGCGCACCAGCGGCTCTCTTCGAATCAGCACCTTGTGCTCATAAATACCAAATACCTTGTGCGGCATAATCCGCTTTTTCAATCCAAAATGATAGTACAAGCCCGCCTGTGCGCCCCAGCACACATGCAGTGTCGAGGTTACATGCGTCTTCGACCACTCCATAATCTGCGTCAGCTCATTCCAGTAGGCAACCTCTTCAAACTCCATCATCTCCACCGGTGCTCCGGTGATAATCAGACCATCAAAACGCTTTTCCTTTACATCCTCAAAGGTCAGATAAAACTTATCCAGATGGCTGGTCGCCGTATTGTGTCCCACATAGGTTGACGTCGTAAGGAAGGTCACATCCAGCTGTAACGGTGTATTCGACAAGCTGCGCAGCAGCTGAATCTCCGTATCCTCCTTCAACGGCATCAAATTCAAAATAGCAATTCGTAACGGACGAATGTCCTGATGCATTGCTCGGGTTTCGTCCATCATGAAAATATTTTCATCCTCTAATATTTTTTTTGCCGGTAAATCACTCTGTACCTTAATCGGCATACTATTCCTTCTTTCTCTTTTCTATTCCTATTGCTTATTTGCTTTCGGCTCTTTATGCCTCTTCCAACGCCAGAAATTCCGTTTCGGTAATAATCGGAATTCCCAGCTCCTTTGCCTTTTTATTCTTCGTCGAATTGGACATATTATCGTTGTTAATCAGATAATCGGTTTTGGCAGTTACCGAACCGGTTACCTTGCCGCCCCGCTTTTCGATATAATCCTTTAATTCATTGCGGTTTGCAAACTGCTCCACCGAACCGGTAATGACAAAGGTCTTTCCGGCAAGCTTGGATTCTGCAACGTTTTCCTCTGCCTGCAGGCGAAGCTCCGCAAGCAAAGCATCTACCTTTGCAATATTCTCCGGCTTTGCAAAAAAATCTACGATGGATTCCGCTATAACCGTACCAATGCCCGGAATCTGGGTCAGCTCCTCTGTCGTCGCTGTACGCACTCTGGCAATATCATTGTCAAACTGTCTGCATATCAGCTTTGCATTTGCCAGCCCCACATTCAATATGCCGAGACTGTAGACAAACTTGGCTACCTCGACCTCTCTTGCCTTTTCGATGGAATTGGTCAGATTCTGATAGGATTTCTCTCCAAAGCCCTCCATCTGAACGATTCGCTCCTTGTACTGCTCCAAATGGAACAAATCAGCCAGCTCACATAACATTCGCTCATCAATCAGCTTCTCTAAGGTCGCCTCGGACAAGCCCTCGATATTCAGTGCATCTCTACTGACAAAATGCGTAAACTGCTTGATTTTTTTGACCGGACATTCCGCATTGACGCAATGCAGGGTCTTTACTCCGTTTTCATCCTTAATCCGGGTTCCTTTGCCGCAAACCGGACAAGCCTCCGGCACCGGACACATCCCACTGCGGGTCAGATTATCTGCCAGCTGCGGAATAATCATATTCGCCTTGTATACGGTAATCCTGTCGCCGATGCCAAGCTCCAACGCCTCCATAATGCTGATATTATGCAGGCTGGCTCTCGCCACACTCGTACCCTCCAGCTCCACCGGCTCAAAAATTGCGACCGGATTGATGAGTCCGGTACGCGACGGACTCCATTCCACCTCAAGCAACGTCGTTTCTCGGATTTCGTCCTGCCATTTAAACGCAATGCTGTGTCGCGGAAACTTTGCCGTTCTGCCCAAGGCTTCCCCATATGCAATATCATCAAAGGTTAATACCAGACCATCCGAAGGAAAATCATTTTCGGTAATCTTTTTCGAAAAATAATCCACAATCTCCGGCAGATTTTCTGCGGTTACCGCCTTTGACTCAACTACCTCAAAGCCCTGCTCGGTAAGCCAGTGCATCTGCGCACTTCTGGTCGCAAACTCTGCCCCTTCTGCCGTCACAAGTGAAAACGCAAAGAAATTGACATTTCTCTTTGCCGTAATCTCATTGTTCAGCTGACGCACCGAACCACTGCACAAATTGCGCGGATTCTTATACCTTGCATCCACATCTTCAATCTCTGCATTAATCTTTTCAAAATCCGAATATTTGATAACCGCCTCGCCGCGCAGCACCAATTCGCCACGAAACGGAATACTGAGCGGTACGTTTTTAAATACTTTAGCATTGTTCGTTACCAATTCACCGGTCTCTCCGTTTCCGCGGGTAACCGCCTGCACCAATGCTCCGTTTCGGTACGTCAATACAATCGTCAGACCGTCTAATTTCCACGAAAGCAAGCCTTCCTTCTCGCCAAGCCACTCCTGCAGTGCTGCTACTTCCTTGGTCTTATCCAGCGAAAGCATTGGACTGTCATGCTGCACCTTCGGCAGCTCACTAAGCACCTCATATCCGGCGCGCATCGTCGGACTATCCGACATGACGATTCCGGTCTCTTCCTCCAGCTGCTTTAATTCATCATATAAACGGTCATATTCATAATTGCTGATGAGCTCTCTGTCCTCCTGCTCATACGCTCTGGCTGCCCGGTTCAAAAACTCCGTCAGCTCCCGGATTCTCTTTTTTTTCTCTTCCATGTCTGCTCATCTCCACTATTTCTTTTTCGCATAGCTTCTCCGGTGATTGCTTTGCGGCACCGAACTCACTGACGGCTTCTTTCCCTTTGCCCTTGTCTGACTGTTCGGCAGCTTGCCCTTCTGTCGGCTTTTTTCACGAATGTCTTTCTCTGCATACTTCGCTTTTTCGGACTTTTCCGTCCAGCCGGCTCCCTTGACAAAGGATTTGCCTTGTGGTGCAGTCCGGTTTGAAGTGTTTCGTCTTCCTACACGCTTTCCGGTCGTTTTCTCTCCCAATACAATGCCTTCGGCCGGAAGAAATTCCTCATCAACCTCCTCGCCCGGCTGATTACTGGAATCCTGAATCAACAGGTTTAACTCCTCTAACTCCCAATCCGTCAGGTTACGATAGCCTCCTAACTGCAGCCGTCCCAAATTCACATTCATGATTCGGATACGCTGCAGGGAAATTACGCGGTATTCAAAATATTCACACATCCGGCGAATCTGTCGATTCAAGCCCTGTGTCAGAACAATGCGGAACCGATTCTTATCCAGTGCTTCCACAATACAAGGCTTGGTTACCGTATCCAAAATCGGCACACCGCCTGCCATGCCCTTCAAAAATTCCGGTGTAATCGGCTTGTTGACCGTAACCAGATACTCCTTTTCATGATGATTGCCGGCGCGCAAAATCTTATTCACGATTTCTCCGTCGTTGGTCAGTAAAATCAAGCCCTCCGAATCCTTATCCAATCTTCCGATTGGGAAAATGCGGCTGCCGTAATTGATAAAGTCAATAATATTGTCCGGCTCTCTGCGGTCCGTCGTACACACAATCCCCTGCGGTTTATTAAACGCAATCAAACCCATCTTCTCTTCTTTCTCGATAGTCTTACCTGCAATCGTCACCTTCTGTCCCGGAAACACCTTACTTCCCATAACCGCCGGTTGTCCGTCAATCAAAACCTTTCCTTCTTCTACCAGCCGGTCTGCCTCCCTGCGGGAGCACATTCCTGCATCACTCAAATATTTATTGATTCGAACCGATTCCCGGCTCTCTCCGTTTTCAAAAAAGCTCTTTGTTAATTTCGCCATAATTCCTCTTCTCTATCTGATTGTTTTATCTCCCGCGTACAGTATACCACCAAAACGTCAGATTGTCATCTTGGATTCGGCAAGTTTTTTTCGAAAACCCATGCAATTTTTCCACTTCGATACATTTTTTTCTTTACAAAAACCATTTTATAAGGTATAATCGAAAAATGGGCGAGCAAATATTTGCCGGCTTTTTGTTCATATTTTTTTGTTTTGCATCTGTAGCTCAGCTGGATAGAGCACTGGCTTCCGAAGCCAGGTGTCGCAGGTTCGAATCCTGTCAGGTGCATTTTTTGTATCTATTTTTCCGAAGAGCAGTATAATAGGGAACTGTAGCTAGTTATTTATTCGAATCAGACAGATGCCATGAAGATGAAGATAACAGGAGAAGAATCGGACAAATATGAGAAGAAAAAATCGAAAATTAATTATGAATCTATGCATCTTAATTATGGGAATCGGAATGCTCGTATTTCCTTTGGATACACTCCCAAGCATGGGACGTGTCAAGCAACCGGAAAACACAGTCGATTCCAATCCGTCGGATGCAGCCGGAACCGAACATATTACCGGCTCCTCACCTACGATAACAGGAGCTTCCGGAACCAATGCAGTTACGCTTACACCGACTCCGACCGTAACCAAAGCTGCTACTCCGACTCCGGCACCTACGCTTACACCAACTCCAACCGTGACACCACATCTTCCGCCGGAAGAAAATCTTCTGACTGCCGAAGTGCCGACCGACATTCAGGAGTTAGTAACTGCATATTTCGAATCCAGACTTACCTCCATTGAGGATTATAAAAAATTAATCGACAACGAGGATATGGTAGACGAGGAATTGACCTACAAGCGGGTAGAATATATTGTCGGCTTCCACAACATCGTCTGCTATATGCAACAGGGTATCGAGGATATTGATTATGTAGTATACGCAGTATATGATGCGGAGATTGCTACCATCAGTACATACGCACCGTCGATAGAATATATGCTGGTTCGCTACGATGACAACGGCGTTCCGAAAATCTATCTTCCGGACGAGAATTTCTCCGATGCAGAAAGCAACTATCTGACCTCTTTGATTGCCACCTCAGATGTACAGCTTTTGATTGGCGATGTCAATATGGCACTGGAGGCTGCCAAGCAGTCGGATGCTGATTTGATGGATTTGATGAAGCGAATCGAAAATCTGACCGAAGAAACCGAATAAGCACAACGCAAGGAGCTTTCTAAGCAAATCATTTGCTTAGAAAGCTCCTTTTTCTTTCGCATTTTCCTTTGCCTATTCGTTCATTGTATAAGACAGTCCATCCGCACGTTCGGAAAGCAGCGAAAGTACCTCCTCCCACTCCTCGGAACGATACGAACGATTGGAAAGTACATCCTCCGCCGGGACCTGTGTTTGATTGATTTCACTAATCATATCATTTAGCTGCTCCTGTGAAAAATTCGAATGCTTCGGCATAATCAGAAGTTCATGGATACTGGACGGAATCAAAAAGAAATCAGACGTCAGATAATTCTGCAAATACTGTAAAACCCCCGGATACAAAATGCACGCAGCGCCACCGATTCCGGAAGCGTTCGTTAAAACATACAGTGGAGAATCCTTTGCATCCGCACAGCTCGTTAATGAAATCCGAGTCGGCTCTGCACCCCCCAACATATGCTCCATCATGTTTCTTAACGTATGAAATCGAAACGGAAACAAACGCTGTGTATTGGCGATTGCCAGCTGATAAAGCATATGCAGCTGCTTTGAGGCATCGTGTGTTGCAAACATAGGTAACAATTGCTCGAAATGCTGATTTGTGAAACGTATCGTTCCGATACCCTCTTCATTTTGATAAACCAGAAGTTTAAAATAGATTGCGAGATCAAATAATCGAATGTGAGGAAGTCCCTGAAGCAGCGCTTCGTTTTTCTGATAACCGACCAGCGTGCAGATTAGATGACTTTGCATGTACTCTGCCGTAAGCTCGATTTTCTCCAGACTATACTTCCCACTGTCTGTGGTACTCTCCCGGTAAACATATAGAATATGCCGCAGAATATCACTTAAAATCTTACCGGATTGATATTCCTGATAATAGCTGTCCAAATAAATAGCCGGTGCTGCTTTGCGCTCCTTTTGTCGGATTACGATTCCCTGCCGATGGATTCCGTTGTTTTTGGCATTTGTTACCGGATAGGTCTCATAATCCGTCCCCAGCTCCTGTAAAATTGCGCAGGAAAGCACAGAAAAAAATTCATGATAACTCATTTGTGTTGATTGATTCATACTACCTCCATTGGAATAATTGCGATACCTAAGCAAAATAGAAAATGCGAAAGAATTTTTAGAAGGAAGCGATTGCTTCCGAAGAAATTGTAACACAAAGCACTCTCCGCTACAAGCAAAAAAAGAATCCTGCTGTTTAGAAAAAACAGAGGATTCTTTGGTAATTTTGCATAATGAATCAGGTATAAAATTCCTGCTTTCTGCAGCCGCTAAAGGTAATACAAACCAATCCTATCAGATAAATCGGCTGAATTACCAGCATTACAATGCGCGCCACTTCTGACGGAAACAAGGTAACGCCAAAGCACTCCGGCAACAAAACCAGAAAAAGCGATATGCTGCTCAATACATGCAACAGTATTCCCGCGAAATATGCCCGTAACGGCCGCATATCGTCCAAAAGCCGAATATCCCGACTAATCTTGAACATCCGCAGCACATTTCCGAGCAGACATACAAAATAAAAAACACTCGCACAGAGCAGCGGAAGCTCCGGAAGCTCTACAAACAAAGAAACCAGCACCGGTATCGCCGCCAACAAAAGCAACAACAGATTCATAAAGAACATACTGTTGCGCACCTTATAATTGCGATACAATGCATCAATCCGCCCGTCAATCCGCACCAGAGATTTCTTCATCTGAAAAATACGTGCCGCATGAAATTCCTGTACAAGACAGCAGGCAAGCATTGCAAATGCATAATAATCCGTAAACAAAACCAATACTGCCGCTACCACCGTAAACGTCAGAGAAAGCATCAAAAGTATCCTATCGTTCTCTGCATCAATGGAAAACAATAGTGAAATCGAAAAAATAAAGCATAATACAACGCTGAGCATCTTCAGTGCATCAGAAACCACCGGAACCCACTGAAAGACATCCAATACGGTAAATACTATCAGCAATAGAATCTCGACTACAGCAAAGCTGCGCGGTAATCTATCGATATCGTCCTCATATCTCATGATATATCCTTTCTAAGTAATGTAGCTCTATTAAAATCTGTGAATTAGTCTCTAATTTTATCCATAAACCCAATTTTCCGAATTTAGAATATCACAATCTCTCTCAACCTTCAATAGTATTTGACATATTTTTTTGTATAACCCGATAATTTTTATTTTTAAAAACAAATTTTCCGCACATTTTACCTTGCTGAATGGTTTAAAACCACTTTGACTATAGAATACTCCGATGGTACGAACAAAAATTGGACACATCATCGTGCTTTTTCACAAAATGACGTGTCCAACTTGATTTAGTGTTTCACTATGAAATTATTTCACTCAAATCCTTAGAACTTGCCAGCCTTAGCAGCTTCTTCCAAGCTTACTGCTACAGCTACAGTCATACCTACCATCGGATTGTTACCAGCGCCGATGAGACCCATCATCTCTACGTGAGCCGGTACGGAGGAGGAACCTGCGAACTGTGCATCGGAGTGCATACGTCCTAAGGTATCGGTCATACCGTAGGAAGCAGGACCTGCTGCCATGTTATCCGGGTGAAGAGTTCTACC
>JAFTQM010000028.1 GCA_017462755.1 Lachnospiraceae bacterium
TATTTCGAGGGACTGATTCGCAAGTACCTGCTGGAGCCGGAGCATGCCAGCCTGTTTATTATGAAGCCGGAGGCAGGGCTTACCGGTAAGCGTGAACAGGAATTAAAGGAAAAGCTGGCAGCATATAAAGCAAGCCTGACAGCAGAGCAGCTGGCAGAGATTAAGCGCAAGCAGGAAGGACTGCAGGCATACCAGGATGAGCCGGAGACGAAGGAAACGCTGGAGAAACTGCCATTGCTGCAGCGCTCTGACTTAAAGAAGGAGGCAATGCCGCTCATTGCCAAGAAATCCGAATGGGCAGGTATCCACGTCGTGAGTGAAGAGGTGTTTACGAACGGTATCGCTTATCTGAAGCTGAATTTTGATGTGCATGAGGTGCCGGTTGCGAAGCTTCCGTATCTTGGACTTTTAGTAACTGCATTGGGCTATATGGATTCCGACCATTATACCCAGCGCGAGCTGGACAACGAGGTTAATATAGAAACCGGCGGTATTTTTACCGGTTTGGAAACCTTTGTGAAATATAAGGATGCGAATTATTATCGTCCGACCTGCTATTTTACCATCAAGGTCATGTATGACAAGATTGGCAAAGCGTTCGAGCTGGTAGAAGAGATGATGCACCACACCAAGCTGGATGATTTGACTCGTTTGAAGGAAATTATTTTGGAGACGAAGTCCAAAAAGCAGATGGAGCTGAATGGTGCAGGCCATTCAGTTGCAGTGCGCAGAGCGCTGTCTTATCAGTCGCAGAAGAGCTACTATGCGGATTTGGTTGAGGGAATTGCATATTACCGCTTCCTTGCGGATTTGGCAGAGCATGTAGATGAGCGGGTGGCAGAAGTGGCAACAGAGCTGAAACAGCTGTGTGCCATCCTGTTCCGTAAGGAAAATCTGATTGCCGGTGTGACTGCGGAAGCAGAAGGACTGGCGGTAGTAGAGAAGGAACTGGCGAAGGTAGCAGAGTTTATACCGGGTACGAGCATTGCCGGAGATATCCGGTTCCGCGCGGCAGAGTTTAATTTCCAATTGGAGAAGAAGCAGGAGGCGTTTACCTGCTCGGGTCAGGTGCAGTATGTAGCAAAATGCGGTAACTTCTTGGAGACCGGAGTAAGCTATGGCGGTGCATTGGATGTGGCAAACAATATTCTGTCGATGAGTTATTTCTGGGATAAGGTCAGAGTACATGGCGGCGCATATGGCTGTATGAGCAATTTTGGTCTTGATGGCGCCTATACGCTGGTATCCTATCGGGATCCGAATCTGACGGAAACCTTGGACATCTTTGACCATGCATGGGAATATCTGCGTGATTTTGATGTGGATGAGCGGGAAATGACCAAGATGATTATCGGTACGTTAAGCAATACGGATGCGCCTTTGACACCTAGAAGCCTTGGCGCGCGTTCGTTCAACCATTATATGGCAGGTACGACCTTTGAAGAGCTGCAGAAGGCAAGAGATGAACGGCTTGCCGCTACACCGGCAGATATTCGTGCGTGCGCAGAGCTTTATCATCAGGCAATTGCGCAGGATTGTATGTGCGTGGTCGGCAGTGAAGCAAAGATAGAGGCGAATAAGGAGCTGTTTGGCAGCATAGAGTCGCTGCTTTAAAAGGAAATAAATTGCCGGAAAGCAGGCAGAAAATAGGGAATAATAGATGGAAACGGAGACAGGCAATGGAGAATCAGGCATATAAGTCAGGGTTTGTGGCACTGATTGGCAGACCGAATGTAGGAAAATCGACGTTAATGAATCTGTTAATCGGACAGAAGATTGCGATTACATCGAATAAGCCGCAGACCACCAGAAACCGGATACAGACCGTTTATACCGAGGAACGTGGCCAGATTATTTTTCTGGACACGCCGGGTATACACAAGGCAAAAAACAAATTAGGCGAATTTATGGTAAATGTGGCAGAACGCACATTGAATGAGGTAGATGTGGTACTCTGGCTCGTGGAGCCGACGAATTATGTCGGAGCCGGCGAGCAGATGATTGCAGAAAAGCTCAAAAAATGTGGTACTCCGGTGGTCTTGGTAATCAACAAGATTGATACGGTCAAGAAGGAAGAAATTCTGCAGTTTATCACAACCTACAAGGATTTGCTGGATTTTGCGGAAATCGTTCCGGTGTCTGCATTAAAAGCAGAAAATACGGACAGTCTGGTAGATGTGATTTTTCAGTATCTGCCGGAGGGTCCAATGTATTATGACGAGGACACGGTAACGGATCAGCCGGAGCGTCAGATTGTGGCAGAGATTATCAGGGAGAAGGCATTGCGCCTGTTGAAGGATGAGATTCCGCATGGCATTGCCATTGAAATTGACCGGATGAAGGACCGTCCGTCCGGAGATATTACGGATATCGAAGCTACGATTATCTGCGAGCGCGATTCGCACAAGGGAATCATTATCGGCAAGCAGGGAAGTATGCTCAAGAAAATCGGTACGCAGGCGCGTGTCAGCATGGAAAATCTGCTGGACCGCAAGGTGAACTTAAAAATCTGGGTAAAGATTCGTAAGGATTGGCGTGATAATGATGTCATGATTAAAAATTTCGGTTATCGTGACGAGTAGAATCGGCAGGATTGGAAATGCATAGCAGTTGCTTTCGGTGGGTTTAAATTGTGTTGAAATCGGACAATCTATACTTATCAGTAAGTATGGGAGGTCGGAGTTATGAAAACATGGGAAAGCTACTGGAAGCGTTTTGAAAAGACGGGTGATATCCGGGATTATTTGAATTATACAGCGTGTACGAGGGAGGACACAGCCGGAGGGTCTGTGTATGCAAATACGGCAGCAAAACGGACTGCTCCGGCTGCTGTGCTTTGTGAGGAGGTACGAGCCGGAAATGGAAATCCGGCAACCGAAACGAAGGAAGCGTATGCCGCAGTGGTATCGGAGAGCATCACAAGGTAAGTTTGCAGATGCGTGGATGTGTGAAATGGAAATATGTTAGTGGAGTGTGAACAAAGTGGTTGGTTCGGTGGTAATGAATGGCATGGTATTGTCTGCGATGCCGATGGGAGAATATGATAAGCGTTTGACCATATTGACGGCAGAGCATGGTAAAATCAGTGCCTTTGCCAAGGGTGCCAGAAAGCCGAACAGCCCTTTGCTTGCCTGCACGCAGCCGTTTTCGTTCGGCGAGTTTACGCTGTATGCCGGACGAACCTCTTATACGGTGACCTCGGCACAGATAGTAAGCTATTTTCCGGGGCTGCGCGAGGAGCTGAGCAAGGTATATCTCGGCATGTATTTCTGTGAGTTTGCGGATTATTTTACCCGCGAGGGCAATGACGAGCGTGAGGTACTAAAGCTGTTGTTTCAGTCGCTCCGCGCATTGGAGAGTGAAACATTTGATGATAGACTGGTACGCAGAGTATTCGAACTGAAGCTTATCAGCATCGAGGGCGAGGCACCGCAGGTGTTTGAATGCACCTGTTGCGGCGCCAAGGAAGAGTTGATGTATTTTAGTCTGCGCAAGGACGGCTTGTTGTGTGAGTGCTGCAAAAGGGCAGAAGCGGATGTAAGACTCTTAAGTGCGGCGGCAAGCTATGCGATGCAGTACATTGTCAGTACCCCACCGGCGCAGTTATATCGCTTTTCGTTAAAGGAAGAGGTATTGGCAGAGCTTGAGGCAGTGGTGGAAAAATACATACAAAAGCATGTGAACCATGAAATGAAGACCCTGCAGGTATTGCAGGAAATGGAGTTTTTGGTTTGAGACGATTTGGGAGGAGCTTGCAGTGGCAGGCTTCTTTTTTTTGCCCTTTTCTGTGAGAAAACTGCAATACGGTACTTGGACAAAGTTCTGCGTTGACAAACATAGTGTACAGGATTAAAATGTAATAAAAGCAAACAGGAGTTTTCGTTTGCGTTTCTCGACAAAAAACGCTTTGAGACGATAATGAGTGTAAAATCAGAGGGAGAGGGAGTATATGAAAAGAGGAATCAGAAAACAGCTGCTCGGCTTAGGATTAGGCTGCGCAGCGTTATTTGTTGCGTGTGGACAGGAGAATACAGAACGTGATGCAGGGAATACACCGACACCGAGTGCAGCTGCGGAGGCGACCGAAGCACCGGAAGCAACTGTGGTACCGAGCGCGACAGCGAAAGCGACCGAAGCACCGGAAGCGACTGTGGTACCGAGTGCGACAGCGAAAGCGACCGAAGCGCCGGAAGCAACCGTGGTGCCGAGTCCGACAGCGGAAGCAACCGACGTGCCGGAGGCGACATTGGTACCGAGTCCGACGCCGGAGGTGACCAAAGCGCCAGAGGCAACAATGACACCAATACCTACATTGGTGGAAGGAATTGCGTTAGATGAGAAGCATTTTCCTGACGAAGCATTTCGGGATTATCTTGAAGTTTATGTAGATTTAGATGGAGATCATATCTTGTCGCAGCAGGAACGAGATGCAGTTACATGGCTTGGGAATGCAAAGGATATGGGTGGTGAGGATAAGTGTACTTATACCGAGGAGGAAGATCGTCAGTTAAATGCAGGGGGAGCCATTCGTTCCTTTGATGGAATTGAGTATTTTGAAAATTTGCAGGAAATTCAGTTATATACTTGGTCGCAGGTGGAAGCATTGCATTTGGATAATCCGAAGCTGGAGGTTGTGGCAGTGCAAGCACCATCGCTTAAAGAATTTTCATTGAAAAATGCAAAGAATCTGAGATATTTGGTGTATTATTCCTGTGGTGCGGACAATATTGACTGGGATAGTATACGAAATCTGGAATATATGCAAATCGTAGAGATGAAGGTGGATGTTCCGGCATTGCTCAAGAATGAAAAGCTGTCTCAGATTCGAATGGACAATTGTGATTTGGGAACAGAGCAGGGAAAGGTGGATTTTTCTGTATTACCGAAACTTAGTGATGTAGTAATTTATACTTCGACAGAGCCGGAAAAGGTGTCCTTTGAAAAGATGATTTTTGCCGACAATAAGGAACTAAAGTGGGTAGGATTGGCAAGAGGCTTGACAGAAGAATTGGTATTGCCGGATTTTGAAACGGATTATTGGTTTATAGGAGAGGGAACGGACAGTAGCGTTGTTTATTATGCGGAACAGATTGCGCAATATCCGGAAACTTTAGAACCGGGGTATATTCCTCTGAACGAGCAATATTTTCCGGATATGGCATTTCGGCGATATTTATATTTGTATGTAGATGCGAATAAGGATAGAATGTTGTCGCCGGAGGAATGTGAAGCAGTGACACGCATTCGAAACGCTCACTGGGATTATGATAAAAATGAAGCATGGAATGATGCTAACTGGGATGTGATATATGAGGACGAAGAGGTGCGGTACGGAGATGCTTCTAAGATTTCGAACTTGCAAGGAATCGAATATTTTACAAATCTGTATGAAATTCAGCTGCGTGGACTAGTGTTCGATGAAGAACTTACGGAAGTGGTTCTTTCAAATCCAAAGCTTGAAATATTAGTGATAAGCTTTGAAGGCAATGTAGAGCGAATGGATATAACCGGCTGTAAACGGCTGAGACACTGTGAGATTGATTATGTACCGAACAAAGCAGATGCGAAGCTGCGATTGGACTGGACAGGTCTTACCCATATCGTTGAATATTGGTTTAGTTATTTTGTTGAACCAGAGTCTGATATTGTGCTGGCAGAACCGACTCCAACGCCGACACCAGTGCTGCCTTATCCGGATCATGCAATGGATTGGAAGGATGAAAAGCTGGAAGAAGCAATGCGTGAAGTTACCGGGATTGTTGACAGAGATATTATGCTGAGTGATGTTTATGAAATTACTTACTTGTATCTTTGGGGAAGGGAGATTACGGATATCAGTGCTTTGGCGGAATTGCCAAATGTGGAAGAATTGAAAATCGGGAATAATAAAATCTCTGACATTAGTGCTTTGGCAGAGATGCCGAATTTGAACTGGTTGGAGATGCAGGAAAATGAAATCTCTGACCTTAGTGCGTTGAGTACAGCTTTGGAACTCGAGGTAATCAAGGCAAATGACAATCAAATTAAGGATGTTAGTCCATTGGGGGATTTACCTAAGCTGCGTTGGATTGAAATGGACAACAACCAAATTAGTGATATCAGCACCCTGAAATCCTTGAAAAAGTTGAAGGATTTGCGGCTGAGCAATAACCAAATAACAGAGCTCGGCGATTTATCCGGCATGAAGAAATTGGAAAAGGTTCATTTGAATGGAAATCGGATTACTACCGTAGAAGGCTTACATGATTTGCCAAAGCTGGGAGTATTATTGTTAGATGATAATCAGATTGGGACGGTGCAATTATCCGGATTGTCAGAGCTTTGGTGTCTTACGATGAATCGGAATCAGATTAAGGACATTACACTCTCTGAACTGCCGAAACTGGGAATATTGGAGCTGAGTGACAACGGTATTTTGGATGTCAGTGGCTTGACAGAGTTACCAGAGTTAGGAACGCTGGATTTGACAGATAATCCGGTCGAAAATATTGAACTGGTGGATTTTGTCAAGGAGTTGAGATTTGAATCAAAATAGTAAGGGTTTGAAAGTTGAAAAAGGAGTATATAAAATGAGGAGAAATAGAGGGAAGTTGTGGGGAGTGGTATGCGTTAGTGCGATACTGTTTGCTGCGTGTGGACAGGAGAATACAGAACGTGATGCAGGGAATATACCGACACCGAGCGCGACAGCGAAAGCGACCGAAGCGCCGGAAGCAACCAAAGCGCCGGAGGTGATTGCCATTGACGCAGCCCATTTTCAGGATGAAGTGTTTCGGGCATATTTGGCTGCGTATGCAGACAAAAATCAGGATGGACAACTGGAATACAAAGAAATAGAAGCGATTCGCGGCTTGGGCAATGTAGGTCGCACCGGTGGTCTGGATGATTGGATTTACAAGGGAGAGGAGAATGAAGAACGAGAGAAGATGCTGAAGGCGATTGAGTCCATGGAAGGCATTCAGTATCTTTGGAATCTGCTTGAAATTCGTTTCGAAGGAGAATATGCGCTAAAGGTTCTGCCGCTTGACAATCCGAAGCTTACCGATGTGTGGGTGATGGTGGATTCCCTGGAGAAATTTAGCGTTGCAGACGGAAGCAAGCTACAAACGTTTTGCTATCAGGCATGTGAGGCAGAGGAAATTCCGTGGGCAGAGATGCTGGATTTGCGACGTTTAGAGCTTTCGGAAGAGACAATAGATATGACCAAGATTATGCAGTATACGAAGCTAAAGACCCTGAAGCTTTCGGATTGTGAGATATCGGCACCGGAGCATGTGGATTTTTCGGTATTGCCGGAATTGACGGAGTTCGTTTATTTCGTACAGGGCTGGCAGGAGGATGCGCTAACGACGGAGCTGCATTTGGAAAACAATGCAAAGCTGACGGCGGTAACTGTGGATGCAAGTGTGGCGGAACGTATTTATTTGCAGAATTACGGTGTGGAGTGCCAGATAGAGGGAAACAGGGTCTGCGAAGTGCAGTATACGGATATGGCGGAGCCGGATATGAGCAGAGAGCTGCCGGAGGGAAGTATCTGGCTGAGTAAAACGATTTTTCCGGATGAAGCATTTTGGAGATATCTGTATTACTATGTGGATTCGAATCAGGACTATATTCTGACACCGGAGGAGCGAGGTGCAGTATATAGCTTGGGAAGTATAAAGCGGAAGGAGGAATCGTCCTCTGATTATTTAGAGCGGGTTGGCGTGCTGGAAAAGGTGCAGGACTTTGAAGGAATACAGTATCTGGAGAATTTGCAGGAAATTGTGCTTTCGCAAGGCGATGCTGTGCGGCGGCTGGTGCTGAATCATCCAAAGCTGCAACGGTTGAATATTGATTGGGGACTGGAGATACAGGAGTTTTCCATTCAAAATGCCGAGAGCCTGACAGAGATTTGTATAAATGTTGCAGGAATGCCGGAAATTGACTGGAAGAGTATGAAGCAGCTGAAGGAAGTGTATTTCGAGAGTACCGACCAAGTCGCAATCGATATTTCGGAGCTTAATAATTTGCAGTCTCTTACTCTTAGGAATGTAATCCTTGACTTTGAGCATCTGGCACAAAATAAGTATTTACAGTGGCTGAATCTTAGAGAGTGTATGCCGAAAAAGGAACTGGAGTTTTTGGACTTGTCTGTGCTGGGCTTGTTAAGAAATGTAGAGATAACCGTTACCAAGACGCCGGGAGCGTACTGGTTTGACGCTATCCGCTTCGGAAGCAGTGAGAAATATTCGAGTATCCTGCTTACCGAAGGTATTACCGGCAAGGTAAATGTAGCAAACAAGGGGGCAATGGTAGGAATCCGGGGCGACGAAATACCATGCGAGATTGTATATGAGGATGAATTGCCGGAGAATATGACGGCAGAGCTACCACAAGGAGCAATTTGGAACGTAGAGGAGAATATAGCGGATTTCAATCTTCGATCCTTCTTGTATGGTCGCATAGATGGAAACAGGGACGGAATATTGCGGAAAGAGGAGCGTGCGGTGTTAAAGCATCTTTGCGATGACGGCTATGATTATGATCGGGATGTAGAATGGAATGAAGAGAATGAATGGAGAGGGGAGGACGATATCAGCTGGGATGTAAGAAAGATTACCTCACTGAAGGGCTTGGAGTACTTTCCTGAGCTGGTACAAATCCAGTTAGAAACGATGGAGCTTTCATCCGATGTGAAGGAAATCGTGATTACGAATCCGAAGCTGGAAATCTTTGACCTGCGTTTCAATGGCAACGTGGAATTGATTGATTTGACTGCCTGCAAGAACCTGCGCATTTGCGTGGTGGATACGACGCGAGATGTAGACTTTGTGCAGGAAACCAGCCCGACGATATTGTTGCCGGAGCATTTGGAATTTTATACGGTAGAGGGAATGGACTGTGTGATTGGAGAACCGGCGCTGGAACGGTTTGGAAAGTAGGAAAATAATAATTGGAAGTAAAGAAAAATTTTTTATGATGAAGAGGGTTAGGATGAGAAAAAATATTAGGAAAGCAGCCTTTTTAGGATTTGGCTGCGCTATGCTTTTATGTGCATGTGACCAGAAAAATGAAGAAAATGTAAATGGGGATTTGGAACCATCCGTTACAGCGGAACCGAACGGAAGCGAAGAAGTGAGCGTAACGCCGAAACCAACGGAGGTACCGAAAACAATAGTTTCGGCAGCAGCAGAAGAGCTTGCGATTGATGCAGTCCATTTTCCGGATGAAGCCTTTCGGACGTATCTTACTACTTATGTGGATTTGGATAAGAATGGTTTACTGTCGCCAAAAGAACGGGATGCGTTACAAGGTCTTGGTAGTGTAGAGAGTGTCGGCGGATTGATGGATGGCCAATACGACGGTAAGGAAAATCTGAAACGTGCTGAGATGTTGAGAGCGGTAATATCGTTGGAGGGTATCGAATATTTTGAAAATTTGAGTGAAGTTCATTTTGAAGGAGCTTATCAGCTGAAAACGCTTCCGTTGAACAATCCCAAGTTGAGTTATGCGTGGGTTAGACTGAATTCATTGGAAGAATTTTCACTGAAAAATGCAGAAGAATTGAATGCGTTTTATTATTCTGGCTGTGAGAATGAGAGTATTGCATGGAATGAGATGGGCAAACTGATACATCTGGAGCTCAGAGATGCAGAGGTTGCAAGCAAAGATGTGTTGCAGTGCAAGGAATTGACCTACCTGTCGTTTGCCGGTTGTACTGTGCAGGCACCGGAGATGCTTGATTTTGCAAAGCTGTCTGGTTTGACGGAGTTTTATTATTCCGGAGCGCAGCCGATGGCAGAAGAAGTGGATTTTGGAAAGAATGAGAAGCTGAAGACCGTAGTTTTTGATGCGGCAGTAGCAGACAAAGTAGTATTGCGAAACAAGGAAATCAACTGTCAGGTTAAAGGAAACTGGGAAGCATGTGAGATTTTATTTGCGGACGAGCTGGCGTTGGATATGACTGCAGAGTTGTCGGATGGCAGCGTCTGGCTGAGTGCAGAAAACTTTCCGGATGTGGCATTCCGACAGTATCTGTATTGTTATATTGACGCTGATAAGGACAATATATTAACGACAAGTGAGCGCAATACGGTATATGAGATGGGTGATGTCGAATACCAGGGTAAAAAGCAGTTGGAACGAGAACAGAGAAAGGCGTTGTTAAAGAAAGTACGAAGCTTTGAAGGTATTCAATATCTGGAGAATTTGCAGCATCTGATACTGGGAGAAGGTTATACGGTTCAGCGATTGATGCTGAACAATACCGAATTGCAGGAGCTTAATATCAGCGAGCGTATTGCATTGCAGGAGCTTTCGATTCAAAATGCAGAGCAGCTGAAGTATTTTTGTGGCAGTGCTGCCGAAACGACGGCAATTGACTGGAGTCAAATGAAGCAGCTGCAGAGATTGGACTTTTCTGCGACGAAGCCTATGCTTGTAGATTTGAGTGAGTTGAAGGAGCTACAGAGTCTTTCGCTGAGCAATGTGAAGGTGGATTTTGCAAAGCTGTCGCAGAATGAGAATCTTGCGTATCTGACGTTGTCGGATTGTGAAGCAGAAAAGCCATTGGAATTACTGGATTTTTCAGAAATGGAACAGCTGGTACGTGTTCAACTGCTCGCGAAAGAAACACCGGAGTCCTATTGGGTTCCGAGTATGAAGTTTGGGGATGGTTTCCAAAACAGTGATGATTGGATGAGTTATATCGAAATCAGCAGTGGTATAACCGGAACAGTTACGGTAGGAAATAAAGGGGTAAGTATAAAGATTAAGGGAGATGAAACTGCGTGTAAGCTTATATATGAGGATGAATTGCCGGAGCATATGACTGCTGAATTATCAGAGGAAGATATCTGGAACAGTGAGGAGAATATTGCAGATGATGGTCTGCGTCGTTACATGTATTATCGTTATGATGTAAATAAAGATGACATATTGCAGAAAGAAGAGCGGGAAAGATTCACCGATCTGTTTGATGACGGTTATGATTACGCAGGAATTGCAGAAAATGAGCATGAGTGGAAAGTAGAGGACGATATCAGCTGGGATGTAAGAGAAATCACCACATTAAAGGGCTTGGAGTACTTCCCTGAGCTGGTACGAATCCAGTTAGAAACGATGGAGCTTTCATCCGACGTGAAGGAAATCGTGATTACGAATCCGAAGCTGGAAATCTTTGACCTGCGTTTTAACGGCAACGTGGAATTGATTGATTTGACTGCCTGCAAGAGCCTGCGCATTTGCGTGGTGGATACGACGCGGGATGCGGACTTTGTGCAGGAGGTAAGCCCGACGATATTGTTGCCGGAGCATTTGGAATTTCATACCGTAGAGGGAATGGACTGTGTGATTGGAGAGCCGGCGCTGGAGCGGTTTGGAAAGTAAATAAGGGGAAATAACAAAAAAGGTGGTACAACAGGCGATGTGTTTTAGAACAGCTGTTGTACCACTTTTTTCTGTAATTGAAAAATAAATAAAAAAGCACTTGACAAATACAATTAAATCGCATACAATCGAACCAACAAATAAAGATTGAACACAATTAAATGATGCGCAATACGAAAGGAGAAAACAAGATGGGATTTTATGATTTTGAGGCACAGGATGTAACAGGAGTAATGGTTTCGATGAATGAATATGCAGGAAAGGTAGTTTTGGTGGTGAATACTGCGACCGAGTGCGGCTTTACTCCGCAGTACGATGACCTGCAGGATTTGTACGAGAAATATCAGCAGGATGGATTGGAGATTTTGGATTTCCCTTGCAATCAGTTTGGCAATCAGGCACCGGGAACGGATGAAGAAATCGTAAGCTTTTGCGATTCAAGATATGGAATTACCTTCCCGCATTTTGCAAAGATTGATGTAAACGGAGAGAATGCATTGCCACTGTATAAGTTTTTGCAGCAGGAAAAGGGGTTTGAAGGCTTTCAATCGCTGCATCCGATGACATTGCTGCTAAAAAGTATGCTGAAGAGAAAGAATCCGAATTACAAGAAGGAGCCGGACATCAAGTGGAACTTTACCAAATTTTTGATTGACCGAAACGGAAATGTGGTAGCACGCTTTGAGCCGACGGCAGATATGCAGGACGTAGAAGCAGCAGTGAAGGAATTGCTGTAGAGAGTATGTGAGCGAGAGAAACGTCAGAGAAACGGAGGTCTATATGGAATATAATTATAAAACGCAGAATACCTGTTCCACCAATATTAAGCTGGAGCTGGAAGGAAATATAGTTCGCAACATTGTGTTTACCGGAGGTTGTAACGGCAATCTGAAAACCATCCCTATCTTGGTGGATGGCTGGACGGTGGAGCAGATAGAGGAAAAATGCAAGGGCATTACCTGCGGCAGAAGACCGACGTCCTGTGCTGACCAGCTGGCGTGTGCGGTAAGAGAAGCATATGAGGCATCGATAAGCGGTTGATTTTTGCTTCCCGGATAGGTTATAATGAAACGGATTATTCCGAGAGATATCACATATACTTTAGAGAACAAGAAACAAAACTGAGGTATATATGAAAGCAGAGTGGAAGAAATTACTGATTTGTATTGCAATTCCTCTGGCGGTTGGTTTGGTTTCCGGATGGTTGACGCGAGATAGTATGCGGACGTTTTCGGAGATGAATCAGCCGCCGTTGTCGCCGCCGGGCTGGCTGTTTCCGATTGTGTGGACAATTTTGTACATACTGATGGGAATTGCCTCTTATCTGGTGGTGCGTAAGGGAGCAGAGAACGCGGAAAAGGCAATCATGCTATACATTGCCCAATTGGCGTTTAATTTTTGTTGGTCGCTGATTTTCTTCAATCTGGAATGGTATTTGTTTGCATTTTTGTGGTTGCTTGTATTGTGGGGACTGATTTTGGCAACGATTTTTGCATTTCGAGAGATTAGTCGGGCAGCAGCGTTGTTAATGATTCCTTATTTGGTGTGGGTAACCTTTGCGGGATATCTGAATTTCGGAATATACTTATTGAACTAAGTACAGGAAGGAGAAAACAAGGTGAATATACAGATTTTCGGTACAAATAAGTGCTTTGATACGAAGAAGGCAATGCGGTATTTCAAGGAGCGCAATGTGAAATATCAGTTCATTGACATGAAAGAAAAAGGCATGAGTAAGGGTGAGTACAATGCAGTGAAGCAGGCAGTCGGCGGTTTGGAGGCAATGCTTGATGCAGGCACGAAGGATCAGGATACGCTGGCACTGATTCGTTATATTGCAGAGGAGGACCGCGACGCAAAGGTATTGGAAAATCAAAAGGTTCTAAAGATTCCGATTGTACGAAACGGGAAGCAGGCAACAATCGGATACTGCCCGGAGGTATGGAAAGGGTGGGATTGACGAATTTTCCTGCTTGACAGAATCCAAATCTTTCTTTATAATGGCGGATATAAATTAGATGCGATGACAGGAAGTAGTACATGAAAGTTTGTGCGGCAGAGAGAAGGCGGCGGGTGAAAGCCTTTGCATAGATTCATGGAAGGCGTCCGGAGAGCATCAGTCTTCAGGCATTTTGTGGATAGAAATGAGCAGAGACTGACGGTATTCCCCGTTAACGGAAATCGGTGTAATAGCCGGACTGAGTGCAGAGAAATCTGAAATTAGGTGGTACCACGGACAGAATTGTTCGCCCTAAGCGTTAGCTTAGGGCGTTTTTTATGATATAGGAAAGAACTTTCCTATATCATAAAACCCTCCGGGGGCTGCGCAGATGCGCGGAAACGTAGTGCTTGCTTCGCAACCGTGCATCGCGCGAGAGTTTGCATAGCAAACTCTTCGTTTTTCTGTGAAATCGTCCGATTTCTTGAAATAAAACATGAATACGCACTTGCACCGGCCGACCACGGATTTTTGTAACGGAAATAAACGAAGCGCAAAAGGCAGCGCAGAAAGAGGTAAAGCATTATGGAAAAGACAATGGACAAAATCGTAGCATTGGCAAAGGCAAGAGGTTTTGTGTATCCGGGCTCCGAGATTTACGGTGGTCTGGCAAACACTTGGGATTACGGTAATCTCGGTGTAGAATTGAAGAACAATGTAAAGAAGGCTTGGTGGCAGAAGTTCGTTATGGAAAGCCCATACAACGTAGGTGTGGATTGTGCGATTCTGATGAATCCGCAGACATGGGTAGCTTCCGGTCACTTGGGCGGTTTCTCTGACCCTCTGATGGATTGTAAGGGATGTCACGAGAGATTCCGTGCAGATAAGTTGATTGAGGATTGGGCAAGCGAGAATAACTTCGAGTTAACCGAGTCCGTAGATGCATGGGGCAACGAGAAGATGCAGGACTTCGTAAAGGAGCATGAGATTTGCTGTCCGACCTGCGGTAAGAAGGATTTCACTGATATTCGTCAGTTCAACCTGATGTTCAAGACCTTCCAGGGCGTTACCGAGGATGCAAAGAACACCGTATACTTGAGACCGGAGACCGCACAGGGTATCTTCGTAAACTTCAAGAACGTACAGAGAACCTCCAGAAAGAAGGTTCCGTTTGGTATCGGTCAGATTGGTAAGTCCTTCCGTAACGAGATTACACCGGGTAACTTTACCTTCCGTACCAGAGAGTTCGAGCAGATGGAGTTAGAGTTCTTCTGTAAGCCGGGTACGGACTTAGAGTGGTTCCAGTACTGGAGAGGCTTCTGCCGTGACTGGTTATTGAGCCTTGGTATCAAGGAAGAGGAGATGAGACTGCGTGACCATTCTCCGGAGGAGCTTTGCTTCTACAGCAAGGGTACCACTGATATCGAGTTCCTGTTCCCATTCGGCTGGGGCGAGCTTTGGGGTATCGCAGACCGTACCGATTATGACTTAACACAGCATCAGAATCTGTCCGGTGAGGATATGTCCTACTTTGATGATGAAATTAACGAGAAGTACGTGCCTTATGTTGTAGAGCCATCTTTGGGTGCAGACCGTGTAACACTCGCATTCCTGTGTGCTGCTTATGACGAGGAAGAAATCGGTGAGGGTGATGTACGTACCGTGCTTCATTTCCATCCGGCATTGGCTCCGGTAAAGATTGGTGTGCTGCCACTTTCCAAGAAGTTAAACGAGGGCGCAGAGAAGATTTTTGCTGAGTTATCCAAGAAGTACAACTGTGAATTCGATGACCGCGGAAACATCGGAAAGCGTTACAGAAGACAGGATGAAATCGGTACTCCATTCTGTATCACTTATGACTTCGAGTCCGAGACCGACGGCGCAGTAACCGTTCGTGACCGTGACACGATGGCACAGGAAAGAATCAAGATTGAGGACTTAAAGGCCTACTTTGAGGACAAGTTCACATTTTAGTGGACAACCTTTTGTTTCTATGTTATAATACAAACCGACGACTGGACGGGCGTCTATTTTGGCGTGGTCTGAAATAGTTCAGAAAATGTCAGAAGGGCGCAAAAACAGTCATATTATATTAGGAGGTTATTCAAAATGGCAAGAAAATGGGTATACTTGTTTAAAGAAGGCGATGCAAGCATGAGAAACCTTCTCGGTGGTAAGGGTGCAAACCTTGCAGAGATGACCAATATCGGTCTTCCGGTACCACAGGGTTTCACTATCACTACTGAGGCTTGTACACAGTACTATGAGGATGGCCGTGAGATCAACGCAGAGATTCAGGGACAGATTGAAGAGTACATTGTAAAGATGGAAGAGATTACCGGCAAGAAGTTCGGTGACAAGGAGAATCCACTTCTTGTATCCGTTCGTTCCGGTGCGAGAGCATCCATGCCAGGTATGATGGATACCATTCTGAACCTTGGTTTGAATGAAGAGGTTGTTAATGTTATTGCTAATAAGTCCGGCAATCCACGTTGGGCTTGGGACTGCTACAGAAGATTCATTCAGATGTACTCTGACGTAGTTATGGAAGTAGGTAAGAAGTACTTCGAAGAGCTGATCGACAAGATGAAAGA
>JAFTQM010000029.1 GCA_017462755.1 Lachnospiraceae bacterium
ATCAACCCCTGCAAAAATGTTTCGCTTCCGTGTCCACCTACCTTATGACAGCGTATGGTTCGATCCTCCACCAGCTTGTAGCCTGGGCAAAAAAAGGTGTCGTTTTGGCTGACCACTCCCTCCTCCAGTGCGGCCGTCGTCGTTACAATCTTGAATGCAGACCCCGGCTCATAGGTATCATTGATGCAGGGATTTCTCCACATTGTATTCAAAAGGTCACTTCTTTGTTGCTCCGTCAAGCCCGAAGCGTCCACATCTCCTAACACTGCCTCCGTCAAAGTATATGGCTCATTCAAATCAAACTCCGGTACATTTACCATCGCATACAGCTCTCCGTTTTGCGGATTCATAACAATGATACTGACCCGTTTTGCCTCCTTTGCCTCATACGCCTTCTCTGCCGCCTGCTCCGCATAGCTTTGAATGACCACATCCAGACTGGTATGCAGATTGTTGCCGGCAATCGGCTCTATCCGGTTCTCCGCCGTATTTTCCAGCTCGATTCCATGTGCCGTTGTCATCGTAAGTATGGTTCCGGGCGTTCCCTGCAAAAACGAGTCGTACTCTACCTCCAACCCGATAATGCCCTGATTATCGCTTCCGGTAAACCCCAAAACACGAGAAGCCAGCGACCCATACGGATAGAATCGCTTGTAATCTTCATCCACCATGACTCCATCCAATCCCAAGTCCCGTATCTGGTCTGCCAGCTCCTTTGTTACATTCGATTTGATTCGCTCTATGGACGAATATTTTTCCACCTTGGTACGAACCGTTTCTTCACTGAGTCCTAACAGAGCAGAAAGCTCTGAAATCACTCGCTCCGAATCAGTAATTTGATTATGTATCACCGAAATCGTACATACCGGACGATTATCCGCTATTACCACTCCGTTCCGGTCATAAATCAACCCGCGCGCCGCCTTAATACTGCGCTCTCTTTCATGCAGCTCCTGCGCACGTATCGAATAACGGTCCGTTACAAAAACCATGAAATAGACCAGTCTTCCGGCGACCACACACAATCCCAAAATGCAAATAATCAGTATCAGCAGCAGGTTTCTCTTTTGAAAGGTCAGGTATCGCTTCACGCTCTTCCCTTCTTCCCTCTTCCTTTCTTTTATTTTATTCCCGCTGCCGGAAACTATTCTTTTTTCATTGCTTTGGGGTACAAAATCCCTTTACAAAATGCCCTGTTTTGTCACAATGCTTAGTTTTCTACAGGTGTAGACGTTGCCTGTGGCGTACCCTCCGGTGTCGTCTGCTCCGCAGAATCCTCCTCTAGGATATCTCCCTCCTGCAGGTCATCCAAATTGGTTTCCGGCTGAATTACCGGCAAATCAATGTGATAATTGATTTCTCCCTCCGGATAGACTCCAAGGAACGGAAGCAGCTCCTCCAAAATCTCACTGGTCAGTGCTGTTGCCAAAGAACTGCTCGCTTTCTTTTCCTCGTCATGTACCTCATCAATCACGACATAGATGACTACCTCCGGATTGTCTGCCGGAGCACAGCCAACGAAGGAAACTACATATTTTTTCTCCGAACGAATTCCCTTCTGCGCCGTTCCGGTCTTACCGCCAACCAGATACCCATCTACCTGTGCCGGCTTTGCCGTTCCGCTTTCTACCGTCATATAAAGTGCTTCTCTTAAGAATGCCGAGGTTTCCGCAGAAATCGCTTCATTTACCACTACACCTTCTGTTTCATAAACCGTTGCACCTTCTGCATTGCGAATCTCGCGAACCACATGCGGCTGGTAATAGGTACCTCCATTGACCAGCGAACAAAATGCAGATGCCAGCTCAACCATCGTGATATTAAAGGACTGACCGAAACTCGAGGTCGCCAACTCTGTCACATTCAGATTTTCGAGCGGCACTAAAATGCTGTTGCTCTCGCCCGGCAAATCAATGCCGGTTTTGGTTCCGAAACCAAAATGCTGCTGATAATAGTAAAACATATCTCGTCCCAGCAGCTCTCCAATCTGCATCAGCGCAGGATTGCAGGACTTCATCAGCGATTCTGCCAGCGTCAGATTTCCATGTCCGGAACGATTGTTGCAGTTGATTCTCCAGCCTGCCACCATACGATAGCCGGCACATTTGAAGGTATCCTCTACATGAATCAAATCCTCCTCTAAGGCTGCCGCTACGGTAAACGGCTTAAAGGTCGAACCCGGTTCATAAGTATCACTGATACAAAAATTTCTCCACATCCGGTTTTGTGCTACAAAGAGTTCTTGTTCCGACAACGCTGTTTCTTCGTCATCCGTATAATAAGGATCTAAATTCTGCGGATCATTTAAATCAAAGCCTCGATTAGATGCCATCGCCAGAATCTCCCCATTGTTCGGATTCATTACAAGCACACCAATGTTTTCATAATCCCACGTTTCATCAAAAGCAGCGATTTTTTCTTCTACGACTCTCTGCGCATTGACATCAATAGTCGAAACAATCGTATTCCCATCCTCTGCCGCCTTGGTTACTCTTACCAGATTCAATTCCGAATCGTAATAGCCGTATTCCCTGCCATTGGTTCCAATCAATTCCTCATTATAATACTGCTCGATTCCCCAGGTTCCGACATCACCGGCAACCGTATAGCCGATGACATGGGATGCCAGTCTGCCGAACGGATAGCTCCGATCATATTCCTCTTCAAACCAGACACCCTTGATGTACTTATTCTCTGCCGCCAGCTGTTCAAACGCAATCTTCTGCTCCACGCTCTGATTCATCGCTAATCGAATGTAAGCACTGGTGGCTTTCTCTGTCAAATCCTTGCGCAGCTCCGACTCCTCCAAGTCAAATACTGCAAGCAGCGCCTGAATCGTCGGCTCCACATAATTCTTGTCCGTATTGACTATACTAGGGTCAAGGATTACATTATAGGTCTTTGTGCTTTGTGCCAGCACCACACCGTTCCGATCCAGAATCTCTCCGCGCTTATACGGCAGATTCGTATTGATTCCTCCGCTCTCACGCGCCAGAACCTTTTTCTCATAGCCCTCGGCATCCTTAATATTAATAAAAACCAGACGCACACAAAGCCCAATTACACACAACAAAATCACGCAAAATACAAAGAGAAGAATTCCTTGCATTTCGCGTGTGAATTTTTTGACTTTTGTATTTTTTTTCGTCTTCTTTGCCATAGCCTTCTCCTTTACGGTATCAATTCATCCAGTATCGAAATCGCCACTTCTGGTATATCTGCATACTGTCTGACATATCCGGTGTCCGGCTGCTGGTAGTATATAATTTCGTTATTGTTTGGGAATACCATGCCAAGATCTGCTACTGCCGTCTGATAAATCACATCCATATCAATTCCCTCAGTCAGACGATTGGTTTTTGCCTGATTTGCGTCCACCAATAAGCCAAGCTCCTCCTGCAATGCAGTAATGGACTTGTCCAAACGATTCTGCTCTGCGGTCAGCTGCAAATAATCAATACAGCAAAATACCGTCAATGCAATCGCTGCCGTCAGCAGCAGCATACCAAAGAAATTAACACTGCGGTCTATCTGCACCAGCTTCTTTGAAGAACGTTCTTCCTCCTGCTTACGGATTCTTTCATAACGATCCGGCTCTCTGCGAGGCGTATGACGTCTTACCGGCTCCTTGCGCACAGGCTCCGTCTCCGGCTCCTGTCTCAGCGGCTGTACCGTATTCAGCTTCCGCGCCGTGCTTCCCTGCACATAATATTCCGGTCTGTATTCATAGGGATTTTTTCTTGCTCCCATACGTTTCCTCTCCTTCCAGTTCTAGCTTACTGTATCCGCTTCTCAAAAACCCGAAGCTTTGCGCTCTTAGAACGCGAATTTGCCTCCATCTCCTCTTCCGAAGGCAAAATAGGTTTTCTCGTCAGCTGCACACCCTTTGATTTCTTTCCGCAAATGCATACCGGAAAGCTCGGCGGGCAGGTACACGGATTTTCATTTCGTTTAAAATTCACCTTTACAATCCGATCCTCCAAGGAATGGAACGTAATGATACAAAGTCTTCCGCCGTCATTCAGCAAATCAATCATTGTATCCAGCGAACGCTCCAATACCTCCAGCTCATGATTCAGCTCAATCCGAATCGCCTGAAAGGTCTTTTTCGCCGGATGTCCGCCATTCATACGAATTTTCGCCGGTATCGCTGCCTTGATTGCCTCTGTCAGTTCAAAGGTCGTCTCGATTGGCTTCTCGCTCCGCATCCGCACAATGTGCTTCGCAATGTTTTTGGCAAAGGAATCCTCACCATAATCGCGAATAATCCGATAAAGCTCCGCTTCCGAATATCCATTGACAATATCCTTGGCTGTCTTGGTACTGCGGTCATCCATACGCATATCCAGTGGTGCATCCTCCCGATAGGAAAAGCCGCGCTCCACCGTATCCAGCTGATACGACGAAACACCCAAATCAAGCAAAATACCGTCCACACCGGAAATGTTTTGTTCCTTCATAATATCTGCAATATTGCAATAATTATTTCTTACAATTGTTACCTTATCTGCAAACGGACTCAATCGCTCTCCTGCGGCACGAATCGCATCCGCATCCTGATCGATACCGATTAATCTGCCATTTTGCGTTAGTTTTTTTACAATTTCACCGGAATGACCCGCACCGCCGAGCGTTCCATCCACATAAATACCATTCGGCTTGATATTCAGCTCCCGAATACATTCTTCCAAAAGCACCGATATATGCCGAAACGGCTTGTTCTCCTGCTGCACGTAATCATCCCCCTTTCTTTTTAAAAAATCAGTCCCTGTTCTGCCATTTTCTCTGCTGCATCGTCCATATTTTCAAATGCATTGTCCTCCCAGCGTTCCTTACTCCAGATTTCGATTTTGCCGAGTACACCGACAAATACGACCTCCTTCTGCAAGGCTGCATGCTCTCTTAACTTCGCCGGAATCAGAATACGCCCCTGTGCATCCGGCGTCAAATCATCCGCTCCTGCCAAAAAGTATCTCTGCAGCTGTCTGGCTTCTTTGGTTCCCGGTAGTGCCTTTAATTGTTCCGCAAATTTTTCCCATTGCTCCGTAGGGTACAAAAACAGGCAGCCATCCAAGCCCAGTGTCACTACAAACTGCTCGCCCAGCGCTTCCCGAAACTTCGCCGGCACGAACACACGCCCTTTGGCGTCAATTGTATGATTGTATTGACCCATGAACATAGATATCCACCACTTCTCGCCATTTTTATACCACTTCAAACCACTTTGCACCACTTTTGAATATATTTTAACCGAACTCCTCACAAAATGCAAGCATTAATGTAAGTTTTCTGTAAAAAACCGGGCGAATCACAGAAAAAAAGGCGGCAAAAAACGCCGATAGTCATTTCCCGACTATCGGCGTCCTCATTTTACTCTATTTTATTTTGCCTGCTTCCTGCGTTTGATACGTGTTACAATAATCGCAATCAGACCTCCTGCGACCAGCAATGCAGACAACAGCTGCGATACCGCAAACGGTGTGCCCCACAAAAACAACTGGTCTGTTCGGAGTCCTTCAATCCATACTCTGCCAAGTCCATAGCCCACAAAGTACAGGAACAATATCTCTCCGTCAAACTTTTTCTTCGGTGTGTAAAGAATCAACAGTAACATTACAACAAGATTCCAAAGCGATTCGTACAAAAAGGTCGGATGCACCTGAATATATTCGATTCCATCCACCAATACGGTATTGTTACGAATTTCGAGAATATTTTGCAGTGCCTCTTCCTTGCCGGCATAACGGCTCTCCAGCGTTGCAAGCGAACAGGTATAATCGCTGCTTACCGCACGCAAATCCAGCTGCATTGCAAACAGACCATCCGTATACTTTCCAAATGCCTCGCGATTGAAGAAATTTCCCCAACGACCGATAATCTGTCCCAACAGCATTGCCGGCATACAGGTATCGCCCAAAAGTCCCAGATTTACCTTCTTTACCTTGGCATATACAATACCGGTCAATACACCACCAATCACACCGCCGTAAATTGCCAGACCACCCGAACGCAAGTCGAAAATCGACCACAGATTGTCCTTAAAGGAATCCCATGCAAAAATAACGTAGTAAAGCCGCGCTCCAACGACCGCAAACAAAATCGCGTACAGTGCAAAATCCTCATACAGCTCTACATTCTGACCGGAAATCTTGGCTCTGTGACGCGCCAGCAAAACTCCCAGAAGCATTCCGCACATAATGATAATACCGTAATACGCAATATTAAATCCAAAAATCGAAATCCCATTTCCAAAGTCATGAAAGGAAAGTCCCAAATTCGGAAAATGAACATCCGTCTTAATCGCCTGAACCATTTATCTCACACCTTTCATCGACATTATACATTAAATCGGAACAGTACAACATCTCCGTCCTGTACCACATACTCCTTACCCTCGGAGCGTACCAAACCCTTTTCCTTGGCTGCATTGTAGCTGCCGCATTCTACCAGATTCTCATAGCTTACAATCTCTGCACGGATGAAGCCACGTTCAAAATCCGAGTGAATCTTGCCGGCTGCCTGCGGTGCCTTCGTACCGCGGGTAATCGTCCACGCCTTTGTTTCCTTCGGTCCTGCGGTCAGATAACTAATCAGTCCAAGAATATGATAGCTCGCACGAATCAGCTTTTCTAAACCGGACTCTGTAAGTCCGAGCTCTTCTAAGAACATTTTCTTCTCGTCCTCATCTAACTCCGCAATCTCCTGTTCAATCTGCGCACAGATAACAAATACCTCCGACTGCTCCTCCTTCGCAAAGGCTCTGACCTGCTGCACATGCTCATTGTTTGCGGCATCATCTGCCAACTCATCATCTCTTACGTTAGCGGCATAAATAACCGGCTTGTAAGTCAACAGATTGAAGGATTCTAATAATGCCTTTTCTTCATCACTCTCGGTTTCAAAGCCCTTTGCTAACTTACCGGACTCCATATATGCCATCAGGCGCTCCAGCAATGCAACCTCAGCCGCCATTGCCTTATCGTTCTTCGCACTCTTGATTGCCTTGGCACGTCTTCTTTCCAATACCTCCAAATCCGAGAAAATTAATTCCAGATTAATCGTCTCGATGTCACGCATAGGATTCACACTGCCCTCAACGTGAATAATATTACTATCCTCAAAGCAGCGTACTACATGTACAATCGCATCTACCTCACGAATATTGGCAAGGAACTGATTGCCCAGTCCCTCTCCCTTGGAGGCTCCCTTTACCAGACCTGCAATATCTACGAACTCAATTGCCGCCGGTACAACCTTTTCTGAATTGTGCATCTTACCAAGCACATCCAGACGCTCATCCGGTACTGCTACAATACCTACATTTGGGTCAATCGTACAGAATGGATAGTTTGCCGATTCTGCACCTGCCTTTGTCAGGGAATTAAACAACGTACTCTTTCCTACGTTTGGAAGTCCTACAATTCCGAGCTTCATTACTATTTTCACCTATCCGGAATCCTTTTTCTTGCTTAGGATTCCTGCCTTTCTCTTAATTTTTAATCCTTTGCCTGTATCATCATCAAAATGCCGCTTTCAAAAGCCACCTCTGCCTCTTCCCCGGCAAACTCGTTGCTGATGCACAGACTGCTGTCCTGCCGCAGTACATGCCCATCCAACGGATATTTCAAGCCCGTCAGCGTAAGCCCCGTTACCTCCTGCGACAATGCCACAAACGAAAGAAACGGTCCAAAGCTACAACTTCGTTGCAATACAAAGCCCTGCCGATGCACCGAAATACGATTGTTCGCATTCACTGCATATGCAGGTATTCCGGCCTGCATACATTTTTCGAGCAGACACAGATTTGCTAACGTATGATCCATCCGGGAACCAATGGCTCCAAGCAATACAATCTCCCTCATTTCAGGTGCAGCTGCCTGTTCAAACTCCATCGCCAGCTCTATCGCAATCTGTGTATCCGTCTCATCCTTTTCCGGATTAAACCGACGAATCTGTACCTCTGACCGAGTTTCATAACACTCCAACGCCTCCGGCGCAAGCGTATCAAAATCCCCCACAATATAGTCCGGCTCACGCCCCAGCGCCTGCACTGCAAGCAGACCGCCATCCACGGCAATCGTATGTGTAAAGCTGCGCTCACCAAGATATTCTCTTGCCCACGCTGCATCCACCAGACCGCCGGAAACGATTAATGTACTCATTTCTTCAATTCCTTTGCTCTTTTCAGCTGCTTTCTCTGCATGCTGTAAATATATTGGGTCAGATTTCCTGTCGTTTCCATCAAACGCGTTCCGTAGTAATACAAAAACGAACTGCGACGACTTGCCAGCTTTCTTACAACTCTTGCCGTACCGCCAATCGTACCAAACTCGGTTTCGTATTCAAACATGATTTCATCGCCCGGCAACAGCTCCTGATCCATATAAAAGCCGGCTCCAAGCTCACTGATATCCTTCAAAAACGCATTGCAATCTACATAACGATAGCAATCCTCCTTCAGCACATCTGCTCCTGCATCGTAATTAAAAATCTGCTGACTGTGAAGTGCCTCGTTATCCTTTAATTTCTTTAATTTATCCATATCGTGTACCATATACTTTACTACCAGCTTTTCCCCTACATAAACACGATATGCGTTTCTGCGGTTGTAGCTTTCACCCTCTGCCTTGGTTGTAAAGCAATGGAACTTTTCGCCGTCTAACGTCATGACACTGCCCTTTACCGATTTCCATTTCCACATCTTTTCATCTTCCCGGTAAACAATGTCCACGACATCCGTCGACTTAAACATAAACACTCTGTTTTTGCTGGCAATCAGAGTCACACAGATATGATCCTCTGCCACCTCTTCGATTTTGCTGATTACTTTATAGTTATAGCCATCCCGGTTGATATATATTTCCAACGGTCTGCCAAGCTTTACATTACGGATGAACATGTGCAAATACCTCCTTAAATCGTGCGACATTCTGCGCAATATCTCCGGAAAATATCGAAGTTCCTGCTACAATCACGTCAGCTCCGGCCCGGATGACCTCCTCCAGATTGTCCAACGTAATACCGCCATCCACCTGAATCATCGGATTGACACCAAGCTCCTTCGTCAGCGTCTTTACCTCACGGATTTTCTCAATCATTGCAGGTAAAAACTTCTGTCCGCCATAACCCGGATTTACCGTCATAACCAGCACCATATCTACCTCCGGAAGCACATAACGCAGCACCTCCGGCGGAGTCGCCGGATTAATCGCTACACCTGCCTTCATTCCCGCTCGCTTGATTTCCAGCAGTGTAGTATGCAGATGCTTACACGACTCATAATGTATCGTCATCATATCCGCACCGCATGCCTTCAAATCATAAACAAATCGAAACGGCTCTTCTACCATACAGTGTACATCAAATGGCAGCTTGGTTACCTTTCGGATGGACTGAATGACCGGCATACCGTAAGAAATTCTCGGAACAAAGCAGCCATCCATAACATCAATATGTATTAAATCGGCTCCCGCTGCTTCTATCTGTCGAATCTGATCCCCTAAACAGGCAAAATCCGCCGAGAGAATCGATGGTGATAACTGATACATACTTTTTCTCCTCCACATTATCAATACTTTTTGCGATTTCCCAATTCCCGTAATAAAAGCTGATAGTTTTCATACCGCTGTGCGCTGATTTCACCGTTCTCTACAGCCTCCTTAACCGCACAATCCGGCTCCCTGTCATGCAGGCATCCGATAAATCGGCACTGCTCTGCCCGCTCGGTAAATTCCGGATAATACTCCTTCAGCTCCTCCTTCTCCATTTCCCCTAAATAGAGCGAGCCAAAGCCCGGAGTGTCAAATAAATAAGTTCCTTCACTTACATAAAACAGCTCCGAATGTCTGGTGGTATGCTTTCCACGCTTTATTTTCTCACTAATGCTTCCTGTCTGCATCTCAGCTTCCGGATAAAGCAAATTAATAATCGTCGATTTGCCGACACCGCTCGGTCCGGCCAATACGGTCGTCTTTCCCTCCAAAAGCTTCTTTAGTTCTTCTTTTCCTTCTCCGTTTTGTGCCGATACAGCCAATACCGTACACCCGCTGTCACGGTAAATTGCCGTCAGCGCCTCCATTTTCTCCGGCGGCAGCTGATCTTTTTTGTTAAAGCAGATAATTGTATCTACTGCCTGCTCCTGCATCAATACCAGAAACCGATCCAAAAGATTCAGATTCGGCTCCGGCTCCTTTGCCGCAAATACAATCATCGCCTGATCTGCATTCGCAACCGCAGGGCGGATTAACTCCGTCCTACGGTCACAGATATCCGTTATATTTCCTGTTTTTTCTGTCTCATCCAGCACATCAATGAGCACATCATCTCCCGGCAGCGGTTTCATCTGCCGATTTCTAAAAATACCCTTTGCCTTACACTCATAAACACCGCTTCCTTCTACATTCACATAGTAAAAGCCGGCGATTCCTTTTATGATTTTACCCTTCATTAATTTACCCGTACCGCTTTCAATTCTACCGTATAGCTTCCGTCATACGGTACACCGTTAAACCATACATTGATTACCGCAGTACCCTCGGTAAAGCCATAATCCTCTTCTAACGAAACAGTCAGATAATACGGAAAATCCCCAACCGTATAAAGCTTGTTTTCATCCTCTGTTACATTCACTTCATTTCCGTTCTGCGTAATCGTTACATACAGATTAGCGACTTCTCCTGCCGCCAATGGCCAATCGCTGATTACCACCGTTCCCTGATATTCATAAATCGGCTCCGCCTCCGGAGTCGGGGTCGGGGTCTCTGTCGGCGCTTCCGTAGGCGTAGGCGTTAGTGCCTCGGTTGGTGCTTGTGTTGGTGCCTCAGTCGGCTCATCCGTCGGTTCCGGTGTCGGTTCCTCGGTAGGCGTAGGCGTCGGTTCATCGGTTAAGCCCGGTGTCGGTTCCTCCGTGCCTGCCGGTATATCGGTCGGCGTCGGAAGCGCATCCTCCGGTCCGGTACTCAATGCGAAATCTACTACGGTACCGGCTGCAAGACGCTCGCCCTCCGAATAATTTTGGAAGCATACTTCACCCTCCGGATATACATTGCTGCTGGTATAGCTTACGTCACCCTTTACCAGTGCTGCAGCCGAAATTGCAGCAACTGCCTCCTCCTCCGTCATACCGAGTAGGAACGGCATCGAAGTCATCGTAATATCCGGTCCGGTACTTACTACAATCGTAATCGTCTCGCCCTGCTGCAAAATCTCTTCTGCCGCCGGCTCGGTACGAATTACAATACCGGATTCATATTCATCACTTGCTTCATATGCAAGCTTGGTTACAAAGCCGGCATTTTCCAACTCCGTCTTTGCCTTTTCCAGCGTATAGTAATATACCCGAGGTATTGCAATCATCTCCGGACCAGCACTAATCGTCAGCTCAATCGTACCGTCTGCCGCAATGCTGGTATCCTTCGGCGGATACTGTTCAATAACATAGCCCTTTTCTACTGTTGCAGAATATACTTCCTTGTCACTGATAATACTGAAATCCTCCGAAATCAGACGAAGTGTTGTCAGCGCATCCTCTAGCTTCAGTCCGACCACGCCCGCTACCTTCTTTGGCTCAACCGAAATGGTCGGTGCCTCGGTCGGCGCAGTGGTTGGTGCCATACTTGATACCGGCGACGGAGTCGTTCCCTCCGGCTGCTCTCCCTTAAAGATATCCAGCACACCGGAAAGATTGATTACCAGATAAATCAACGCCAGTCCAAGCGCTACTGCGGTAACAATCGTACCAATGATAATAAACTTTTCAAAGCGAGGATCGACACTGTCTAAATCCTCCTCTTCTTCCTTTTGCACCTTCTTCGAAGCCGCCTTTGTCTCCGGATGATTGTCGTAGTATACAACCGGTGTCTTTGCGGCACTCTTGATGGTCTCCATCTCCTCATCCGTCATGTTTCTGGTCGGCGAATCCGGCACCGTTGCCGCTGCCAGCTTTACAAAATCCCCATCCGGATTGGTAATGGAACGCTTCAAATCCATAATCAGCTCCGATACGGTCAAATATCTGCGCTCCGGCTTTTTCTGCATACACTTCTGCACAATCTTTTCGATACTGTATGGCACATCCGGACGAATATCGCAAATCGGAGTTGCCTCATCGTTGATATGCGACAAGGCTACCGATACCGAATTATCCCCTGCAAACGGCACCTGACCGCAGAGCATTTCATACAGGGTTACACCCAGAGAATAGATATCACTCTTTTCGTCCGAATAACCGCCCCTTGCCTGCTCCGGCGACAGATAATGCACCGAACCGACGGCATTCTGAGAAATGGTATTCGAGGTCGCTGCCTTCGCAATACCAAAATCGGTTACCTTTACCTTACCTGCACGCGAAATAATAATATTCTGCGGCTTAATATCCCGGTGAATGATATGATTTGCATGAGCTGCTTCCATACCCTGTGCAATCTGAATCGAAATGCCGACCGCTTCCTTAATCTCCAGTCTGCCCTTGCGCTCAATGAATTTCTTTAAGGTAATGCCCTCTACCAGCTCCATTACAATGTAATAAAGTCCTTCGTCATCACCTACATCATATACGTTTACAATATTCGGATGTGACAAGCCTGCCGCAGACTGTGCCTCCGCACGGAACTTCGCAACAAAATTCTTATCATTCGAATATTCCGGCTTTAAGATTTTAATCGCAACAAAGCGATTCAGCCGATGACATTTTGCCTTATAGACATCTGCCATACCACCGGTACCCACCTTGTCAATAATCTCATACCGGTCACTGATATACACTCCTGGTTTAATCATAACTTACCTCTTTTCTGTTCTGTCATTGCAGATGGTCGCCTGCTTCCCTGCGAACCAAAACAATGGAAATATTATCTCTTCCTCCATTCTCATTCGCCAACTGCAGCAGCCGCTTCCCTGCTTCGTCCAGATCCTCTCCTGCGTCCAGAACCACGGCGCGGATTTCTTCATCTCCTACCATATTGGACAAACCGTCGGAGCAGAGCAGTACGGTATCCTCCTCCGTCAGGGCAACCTCAAAAAAATCAGGTACCACATCTACATTCACTCCAAGTGCTCTGGTAATCACATTTTTATTCGGATGAAATCTGGCAGCCTCCCGCTCTATTTCTCCCCTGCGAATCATTTCCTCAACCAAAGAATGATCCTGCGTAATTTGTCTTATCTGTTCTTTATTTATCACATAAAGACGACTGTCCCCAATATTGGCAACATACATCTCACGCTCCGTCAATACGGCAACCACAAAGGTCGTTCCCATTCCGGCAAGCTCCGGACGCTTTTCTGCCTCGTCCAAAAGCTTTTCATTTACCTGCGCAATGGCATGCTCCACCGTCGAAATAACGGTCTTTCGATTCTTTTCCCGGACTTCGCGTACAAATTCCTCCACCGCAAATCGGGAAGCAAAATCTCCCGCATTATGTCCGCCCATGCCGTCTGCTACAATGAAAAGATTGGGTAATATCCCGGTCGGCTCCGTAGCCCCATAAATATAGTCCTGATTCATCGATCGCTTCTGTCCGATATCAGTCACAGCAAACAACTTCACGCCCGGGTCACCTCCTGTTCCTTTTTTCTGTCCGTATAGCTCTTTCTCAGCTGTCCACAGGCTGCGTTAATATCCGAGCCCATTTCCCTTCTAATAGTAACATTTATTCTGTTTTTTTCAAGTATATTTTTAAAATTTTGTATATTTTCACTGCAGGAACGCTTAAATTCCCGCTCCTTTACCTCGTTCACCGGAATCAGATTAATCAGACAATTTTTGCCCCGCACCAGTGCCGAAAGCTCCTCTGCCTGCTCCTTCGAATCATTCACTCCGGCTACCAGACTATATTCAAATGTTAATCTGCGACCGGTTTTGGCAAAATAATAATCAAATTCCTTTAATACCTGCGAAATCGTATACTTCTTTGCAATCGGCATGATTTTCTGACGCGCTTCGTCGTTTGGTGCATGAAGCGACAATGCCAGATTCACTCCCAAGCCTTCTTCTGCCAGCTGATGAATCTTTTCTGCCAGACCGCAGGTAGACACCGTAATATTTCTCTGGCTGATATTCAGACCATTCTCATCACTAATCATATGCAGAAACCGAATCAGATTGTCATAGTTGTCCAACGGCTCTCCGGTTCCCATGACTACGATATTGGATACCCTCTCGCCGCTGATTTTCTGAATCTGGTAAATCTGTTCCAGCATTTCTGCCGGTGTCAGATTTCTCGCCAAACCATTCAGGGTTGATGCACAGAAGCGGCACCCCATCCTACAGCCTGCCTGCGACGAAATACACACTGAATTGCCGTGATGATATCGCATCAATACGCTTTCGATTACATTTCCATCCGCAAGCTCAAACAAAAACTTATTGGTTCCGTCGATTGCCGATTCCAGCCGCTCCAATACCTTCAACGTAGTAAAGGTAAATCCTTCCTTACATTTTTCCCGGAAGGCACTGGAAATATTCGTCATTTCATCAAACCCGGCACACAGCTTACGATGCATCCACTCATACATCTGCTTCGCGCGAAATCCTTTTTCCCCCATCGCTGTAATCTGCGCAGTCAGCTCCGGCAGATTCATCGATTTTATATCCTTTTTCTCCATAACGTAACCTAATTCTCCACTTTCCTTTTCCGAAAACGGCTTACAAAAAAACCGTCACAGCAGCCCGACTGAGGCTTTAGCTGCAAATAGCCGCGCTTCGTTTCTTCCGAGTGCAGCGCCTCCGGCAGATACGGATTCAGATTCTCCGGCTGCAAGCCAAGCTGCTTCTCTATCCAATGTACATTTTCTACATTTTCTCCCGGATTCAGCGTACAGGTTGAAAATACCAGCACTCCGCCCGGCTTTATATATTGCACAATAACCGAAAGCAGTTTCCTCTGCAGACTCTGCAGCTCTGTCAATGCCTCCGGCGTCATATTATACTTAATATCCGGCTTCTTTCCAATAATACCGAGACCGGAGCAAGGCAAGTCCGCCAGTACAACGTCTGCTTTTTCGATATCCTCCGTCCGCAGTACTCCGGCATCTGCCAAAAGCACCTCTACATTTGTATACCCGGTGCGCATAAGATTCTCTCGTATTTTTGCGAGCTTCCCTTCGGAAACATCTCTGGCACTGACCGTTCCGGTCTGCTTTAACAAATCCGCAATATGCAGTGTCTTTCCTCCCGGTGCGGCACAGCAGTCAATCACATAGTTTCCCTGCATTACTCCGGCACAAAGCGCCGGAAGCATGGAGCTTTCATCCTGCACCATCAGGCTTCCATTGTTAAACAGCTCTAACCGTTCCAGTGCATCGTAGCCGCTGATATGCAGTGCAGTATCACAATAGCTGCCGCTCTGTACCGAAACTCCCTGCTCCGTCAGCTGTCTTACGCAATCCTCCACTGAAATTTTCGAGGTATTGACGCGCACCGTTACTGCTTCCGGTGTAAGGAATGCCTCAAACATTCGCTGCGTTTCCGTTTCTCCATACCACGTCAGAAACGACTCCACCATCCACTCCGGCACCGAATACAGCACCGATATCCGCTTCTTTGGTGCCAACTCCTTCGTCCGCTCAAAAAGGTCAACCGGATTGCGCGCAACCGCCCGCAGTACTCCATTGACAAAGCCCGACAAACCGGTAAAGCCTCTTTTCTTTGCCAGCTTTACCGCTTCATTACAGACTGCCGATGCCGGCACCTGCATATAATACAGCTGATATATGCTCATCCGAAGAAGATTCCGAATGACCGGCTTCATCTTCGTCACCTTTACCGTCGAATAACAGCCCAGCAGATAATCTAACGTCAACAGCCGCTCCAGCGTGCCCTCGCACAGGCGCTTCACAAATGCCCTATCCTTTTTTTCCATTTCCGGGTGTGCTGCCAGCTTTTTTTGCAATACCAGATGAGAAAGCTTTTTCTCCTCCAGAATCTCAAGCAGCAGCTCCAATACAAGCTCTCTTGCATTCATACCTAATCATCTCTTCTTCCAAACAACAAAATCAAACGCAGAAGCTGCAAAATCGATGCTGCTGCCGCTGCCACATAGGTCAATGCCGCTGCCTTCAGCACCTTCTTCGTTCCGCCAACCTCTTCTCCGTACAAAATTCCCATATTTTCCAGTGCCGCCACTGCCCTCGCGGAAGCATTAAACTCCACCGGCAGGGTAACCAGCTGAAATAATACCGAAAACGAAAACATCAGAATACCGATGTTAATCAGCATCTGTGAACCGGAAGAGCCTAATACCAATCCAAGCAGAATCAGCGGCCAGGACAGCTTCGCTCCGAAGTTTGCCACCGGCACAATCGCTGTTCGGATTTTTAACGGCGCATAGCCCTGCGCATGCTGTATTGCATGTCCGCACTCATGTGCTGCAATTCCCAGTGCCGCCACCGAAAGATTCGAATATACTCCCTCCGAAAGACACAGTGTCTTTGCGGACGGGTCATAATGGTCGGTCAGATTTCCGTCAATCGCCTCTATCCGGACATCGTAAATTTCATTTGCATGCAAAATCTGCTCTGCCGCCTGCGCACCGGTCATTCCGTTCATACTGCGCACCTTGGAATACTTCTTATAAGTACTCTTTACTTTAGCAGATGCAAGCAGACTCAAAACCACACCTGCCAACACCAACAAATACGTCCAATCAAAATAATACGGCATAATACTCCTCCATTTCTTAGCCCAGTAACAATCCCTCCGTTACCTCATAACCTCTTAAAAATTCCTCTGCCGTCATTCGGCGCTTTCCTTCCAGCTGTAATTCACGAATACGAAGCAAGCCTTCTCCGGTCAGAATATCAAAATATTCCTTTTCCACATTTACTATGCTGCCCGGACGAAGCACCTGCTCCCGCACCTTTTTCGCCAATGGCTGCGGTAATTCCTCAATAACATCCGCGCGCCATATCTTCAGCAGCTTTCCGTTAAATGCCGTGTATGTGCTCGGCCACGGATTCAGACCACGCACCAGACGCTCCAGTACTACCGCCGGATGTGAAAAATCCAGCTGTCCCTTCTCTTTTTTCAGCATACCCACATAGGTCGGTTCCGATTCCTCCTGCGGTATCCGTACTGCAGTGCCATTCTCCAGCTGCGCAATCGCGGTCATCAATGCACTGCCGCCGGCAACCGCCAGCTTATCGTGCAGGCTGCCGCCGGTTTCATCCGGTGCAATCTCCACCAGCTCCTTCGTAATCATATCACCGGTATCAATTCCCTCTGCCATATGCATAATTGTCACACCGGTCACTTTATCTCCATTGATAATTGCCCATTGAATCGGAGACGCTCCGCGATATTTCGGCAAAAGCGAAGCATGTACATTGATACAGCCGAATTTCGGAAGCTCCAACAGCGCCTTCGGCAAAATCTGTCCGAATGCCGTAACTACAATCAAATCCGGTGCCAGCGCACGCATTTGCTCCACAAATGCCTCGTCCCTTGCTTTTTCCGGCTGGTAAATCGGCAATTCATGCGCCAATGCTACCTTCTTCACATCCGAGCAGGCCATTTCCTTACCTCTGCCCTTCGGCTTATCCGGCTGTGTCACGACTGCGATTACCTCATGCTCTGACTCCAGCAAACGCTCTAAAACCACTGCCGCAATTTCCGGCGTTCCCATGTATACGATTCTCATAGATACCTCCATTTCGAGCACATTTGTCTTTTATTCACTCTGTACGTCGTGAAGCTCACCCTCTACCTTTTCTACATAAAGGATGCCCTCTAAGTGGTCAATCTCATGGCACATTGCACGCGCTAAAAGCTCCGTACCCTCGATTTCATATTCCTTCATATTGCGGTCTAATGCACGCACCTTCACATAATTCGGACGTGTTACCGTACCCGCCTTTCCCGGTACGCTTAAGCAGCCCTCATCACCGGTCTGCTCACCACTCATCTCCAAAATAACCGGATTAATCATAACAAGCGGTTCATCACCATTTTCCGAAATATCAATTACCACCAGACGCTTCAAAATACCCACCTGTGGTGCAGCCAGACCCACACCTGCTGCCTCATACATCGTATCCAGCATATCATCAATCAGCGTAGAAAGCTTCGCATTCATCTCCGTAATCTCTCTGGATTTCTTGTTCAGAATCGAGTCTCCCCGTTCACGTATTGTTCGAATTGCCATTTCTTTTTCCTCCTCTTTCTATCCATTATCAGTATCCGCTCATCGGATTAAAATCAAACTGGACGTTCACATTTTTAAAGTTCTCCGAATATAATATATATCCTTCCAGAAAATTTTTCAAGGCTACAAGCAAATTATAATCTTCCTGCTTCACATAAATCATCCGCCGATAAATATCATTTGCCTTCGCAAGCGATGCCGGAACCGGTCCAATCAAGGTTATTTCCAGCCCCTCCTGTTCCCGGACAAACTGCTCTGTCGCCCCCGCAAGCAATGCCGCCGCTGCTTCTGCAAGCTCCTCCTTCGGCGATAACACCAGCATTGCCAGAATATTGGCTGCCGGCGGATACGCAACCGCCCTTCGGTATGCCATCTCCTGCGCAAAAAAGCCCTCGTAATCCTCTTTTGCTGCTGCCTGTATGCTGTAATGCTCCGGCTGATAGGTCTGTATCAGTACCTCTCCGGCTCGTTCTCCTCTGCCGGCTCTGCCTGCCGCCTGTGCCAACAGCTCAAAGGTACGCTCTGCCGCACGATAATCATTGGAATTCAGTGACAAATCCGCCGCCAGAATCCCCACCAGCGTTACCATCGGAAAATCATGCCCTTTGACAATCATCTGGGTTCCTATCAGAATATCTGCTTCCTTACAGGAAAAAGCAGATAAAATATCCTCATAGCTGTCCTTCGTCCGAGTCGTATCCGCATCCATCCGCAATACTCTTGCCTGCGGAAACTCCCGTCTAACAAGCTCCTCAATTTTTTGCGTACCGGTTCCAAACGCCGCAATATATTTCGAACCGCACACCGGACAATTCGGCGGCTTCCCTATCGTATGCCCGCAATAATGACAAACCAATGTTCCGTTACTATGCTCCGTCATGGAAATATCACAATGCGGACATTTCATGACATGACCGCAGCTGCGACAGGAGACAAAGCCTGCATAGCCTCTGCGGTTCATAAACAGCATAATCTGTTCCTTTTTTGCCAATCGCTCCGTTATCTTTTCCCGCAAACTCCGGCTAAAAATCGAACGGTTTCCTTCCTTTAATTCCTCCCGCAAATCTACGATTTCTACCTGCGGAAGCCTCGCGCCCTCTACCGCACGTCCGGTCAGGGTAAACAAACGATACTCTCCCTGCAACGCCTTATTGTACGCCTCTAACGACGGTGTTGCCGAGCCAAGCAGTACACTCGCACCCTCTAACTCTGCTCGTTTTACCGCCACCTCGCGGGCATGGTACTTCGGCGGCATTTCGCTCTTATAGCTATTTTCGTGTTCCTCATCCAATATAATCAGACCTAGCTTCGGAAACGGAGTAAACAATGCCGAGCGCGGTCCAATCATAATATCAATCTCTCCCCGCTCTGCTCTCAAGCTCTGGTCATACCGCTCTCCCTGACTCATCCGGGAATTCAATATCGATACCCGGTCGCCAAAGCGATGGTAAAACCGAAGCACCGTCTGATAAGTCAGTGCAATCTCCGGAATCAGCATAATGACCTGTCTGCCCTGCCGCACAACCTCCTCAATTACTGAGAGATATACCTCCGTCTTACCGCTTCCGGTCACACCACGCAGCAGATAGGTCTTACGAAGCCCTTCGGTATAATCCTTTACAATCTCCGTTACAATGTTCTGCTGTTCCTTTGTAAGTGGCGGCGCTATCCGCTGCTGCACTTTATCCTTTTCTACAATTCCCGCCATCGGATTGCGATACTGAGTCATCGATTCCACCCGTACCAGTCCTGCCGTTACAAGACTTTTTATCGTACTCTGCGGTATCGCCAATTTCTCTGTTACCACTTCCCACGGAAGCTCGCATTCCGCCAGCAGCTCCCGCAGCAACCGCTCCTTGGCAACATGCTTTTTTTTGACTGCCTGCGCCAGTGCATCTCCTGCCACCGCCCGCTCTGCTGCCAGCACCAGCTTCTTTTTCTCAACCTGCCGCACTTCCTTCTTTACCGGAAGAACGGTATGCAGCGCCGCATTCATGGTACCGCCGAAATTTTCACGGATAAAATATGCCAGTGTAATCATATTACTTTCAATTACCTTGCCCCGCTCTTCGACCGCAATCAGAGGCTTAATCCTCGCTTCCTCAATCTTCGGCTCCTCCGACAAATCCACAATATAGCCCTTACGCTGCCGATTTCCAAACGGAATCAGGACCGGTGCGCCGATAACCGCCTGTGCCGCAAACTTCTCTGGAATCCGATACTGATAGGTTTTATCCAGCTGTCCGGCAGAGATATCTACAATTATATCCGCATACATAGCGCACCGCTCCTCCTTTCCCTAATTCTCGCTATCCGGTTACAAACGCAAAAAGCCCTGCACATATTATGCAACCGCTTCCATACTTCTTTACTTTAGGATTCCGTCTACGATTTCCTCCAAATGCATTCCGCGGGAGCCTTTTACCAAAACAGCATCCCCCGGCTTTAAGAAATCCTTCAAAAACGCCATTGCCTCTGAATTATTTGCAAAGCAGTGCGCTTCTATCCCCTTTGCCTCTTCCGCATAGTATTTTGCTTCCGTACCGATGGCTACGAGCAAATCCGCATGCTGCTCCGGTGCTTCTATGGTCTTTTTCGTTGCCAGATACGCTCCGACCTCTCTGTGACAGCTTTCCGAAAACTCTCCCAGCTCCAGCATATCTGCAAGCACTGCAATATGCCGCTCTGCTTTGGTTGCCATCAGAATATCAATTCCACCCTTCATCGAATCCGGACTGGCATTGTATGTATCATCAATCACAATGATACCTTCCTTTTCCTGCCTTCCGCCGCGCATTGCCGGAGGATTGTAAGCCATCAGTCCCTTTGCGGCATCCTTTGGCTCCACCTCAAAATATTCCGCTACCGCTATCGCTGCCAATGCATTTAATACATTGTGTTCTCCAAGTGCGGACAAAATTACCGGCTGCATGACTACATCATTTTTCTTATTCAAAAGAAAGAAGGTCTTATCTCCCATATAAGAGATATCTGTCGCCCGATAATCCGCATTTTCATCCGTACCATAGGTAACAATATGATGGCTTACCAGCTTCTCCTTTGTTACCTCATCCACACCTACACGTCCGCGTGCGCTTTTCAGCTCTGCTAACAGCGGGTCGTTTGCATTTACAATAATCACACCGCGCTCCGGCAGCTCATTGATGATATTCAGCTTTTCCTGACGAATCTTTTCCTTCGAACCCAGCTGTCCGATATGCGATACGCCGATGTTGGTAAGCACGGCACATGCCGGTTTTGCCACCTTTGCCAGTCTTGCCATTTCTCCCGGCAGACTCATGCCCATCTCGATTACCGCAATCTCATGCTCCTCATTCAGACGCATCATCATCTTCGGCAATCCGACCTGACTGTTCATATTTCCTTCAGTCTTTAATACCTTCATGCCTACGGACAATGCCGCTGCAATCATTTCCTTGGTCGTGGTCTTACCCACGCTTCCGGTCACACCAACCACCGGAATATCATATTCACTGCGCACCTGTGCCGCAAACTGCTGCAATGCTGCTACCGTATCCTCTACCTGAATATACGTCATATCCTCCGTACCCGGTACGACCTCACCGCGACTGGTAAAGGTCACGCGCATCCCGTTCTTATAGGCATCCGCAATAAAATCATGCGCATCCACGCGCTCTCCGATAACCGGTACAAACAAAAGCATCTCGCCGCTCTCTCTGGAATCGGTCGAACAGTCTGCTACCTCTGCCGTATCTGCACCTGCAATTATTTTACCATTTACAATCTCTGCAATTTCCTTTGCCTGATATGTTCTCATCGTCTGACTCCTATACTTTCTCAAAATAAACTCAGCAAATTTCTAATCGTATTCTATGCAGCTTAGAACCTCTTTGCATCTGCATTTCGAAGCACCAGCTCTCTATCGTCCATATGGTGCTTCACACCACAAATCTCCTGATAATCCTCATGCCCCTTTCCGGCAATCAGAATCACATCTCCCTCCTCGGCATTGGCAATACAATACCGAATTGCTTCCTCGCGGTCTGCAATCGCAATATATGCTCCATCCGCTTTTTTCACTCCGGTAATGATATCCGCAATAATATCCTCCGGATTCTCATAGCGCGGATTATCTGTTGTAACTACCGTCAAATCCGCATAACGCGACGAAATCTCACCCATCTCGAATCTGCGGTCACGCGAGCGGTTTCCGCCACAGCCAAACAGACACACCAGACGCTTTGGATTATATTCACGCAATGTTTCCAATACACTCTGCAAGCTCATGGCGTTGTGCGCATAATCAATCATAATCGAAAAACGCTCTGATATCTGCACCGGCTCCACCCGACCTCTTACCTTGGCATTCAACAATGCCTTCTGTATCACTTCTTTCGCAATACCAAGCTCCAGACAAATCGCTGCCGCCGTCATGGAATTGTATACCGTAAATTTTCCCGGAATATTGACCGTCAGCTCCATATCCGTCTCTCCTGTCAGCCGGTAGCGCACTGCCAGACCACCGTCTCCCTCATGCAGCTGAATCTCCTCTGCCCGAAGCTCTGCTGCCTCGTTTGTACCGTAGGATTTTATCGGACAGGTCGCGCCTGCAAGCACCGTCTTCCAATGCACATCATCCGTATTGACCAATGCCTGCTTACAGCTGCGAAACAGCATGCCCTTACACGCCATATATTCCTCAAAGCTGGCATGCTCGCCCGGTCCGATATGATCCGGCTCGATATTGGTCAGCACCGCGTAATCAAACACCACGCCGCCGACTCGGTACTGCATCAGCCCCTGCGAGGACACCTCCATTACCACACAGGTACAGCCTTCCTTTACCATCCGGTCAAAATACTGATACAGCAAATAAGAAATCGGCGTTGTGTTATCCGAAGCAATCCGCTCCGTACCGATAATCGTCTCTATCGTTCCTATCAATCCGGTCTTTATTCCTGCCTGTGTCAGCACCGAATATACCATGTATGCTGTCGTCGTCTTTCCTTTGGTTCCGGTAATACCGATGGTCGTAAGCTTCTTCTGCGGATAGTCAAAATACGCTGCCGACAAATATGCCAGTGCTTTTCGGGACTCTGCCACCGTAATCACGGTAACCTTTGCTGCCAATGCCGCATCAATCTCTTTTTCCACCACCAGCGCTACGGCTCCCTGTTCTACCGCTGCTGCCACATAATCGTGTCCATCCATTCTCGCGCCGCACAGCGCCACAAATACACAGCCCGGTACCACCTTTCTGGAATCATAGATGACATCTGTTATTTCCAGCTCCGTGCTACCTGCCACCTGCAAGCATTCTACCTGCTCCAATAATTGACTCAGCTTCATAGATTCTTTTCCTTTCACTAACACAAATTCCCACGGACATAATATCCGTGGGAAATGCACCACATTCAATTTTACATGCTACGATACAACTCTTCGTACTTCTTTGCAGATGCCGGCCAGGAGAAATCCACTGCCATTCCGCGATCCACAATCTTATTCCACTCGCGCTTATGATTATAATATACATCCTTCGCATAACGGATAATACGAAGCATCTCATGCGCATTGTAATTCATAAAGCCGAAGCCGGTACCGGTACCCTCATACTCATTGTATGGCTCTACGGTATCACGCAGACCACCGGTTTCGCGTACAATCGGCACTGTACCGTAACGCAAGCTCATCAGCTGGCTGAGACCACACGGCTCAAACAACGACGGCATCAGGAACGCATCACATGCTGCATAGATACGATGCGAGCGCTCGTTGGAATAAAAGATATTCGCCGATACACGGTCACCATACTTCCATGCATAATGCTTGAAGAGATTCTCATACTTCTCTTCACCGGTTCCAAGTACTACAAGCTGTACATCCTCTGCACAGATTTCTTCGATTACGCAGTCAATCAAATCCAAGCCCTTCTGATCCGTCAGACGAGACACGATACCAATCATGAATTTCTTGTCGTCAACCTCCAAACCAAGCTCCTGCTGCAACGCTTTCTTATTCTTCTTCTTTTCCTTACGGAAATTCTCCGCATTGTAATTCTTTACAATCAGTGGGTCCGTCTCAGGATTGTACTCCTCATAATCGATACCATTGACAATACCGCAAAGCCAGTTGGACTTCCAGTTCATGATACCGTCCAGACCCTCACCGTAGAACGGCGTCTTAATCTCCTCCGCATACGAATCACTAACCGTCGTTACATAATCCGCATACACAATACCGCCCTTTAAGTAATTACCGTCTCCATACATTCCTAACTTGTCTCCGGTAAAGAAGTAGTCGGTCAGACCGGTAATGTTCTTCATTGTCTCGATTCCTGCAATACCCTGGAACTTCAGGTTATGAATTGTCATAATGGTCTTCATGCCCCAGAAGAATTCATCGCCCTGGAAGCTGTCATGCAGATATACCGGAATCAGACCGGTCTGCCAGTCGTGACAGTGAATAATATCCGGCTGGAATCCGATAATCGGCAATGCAGAGAGACACGCTCTGCTGAAAAATGCAAATTTCTCTAAATCATCATAAATCTGTCCGTATGGCTTATCGCCGGCAAAATAATACTCATTGTCAATCAGATAAAAGGTAATTCCGTCAATCACGGTCTCGAAAATACCCACATACTGACTGCGCCAGCTTAAATCCATTTGAAAATGCGTCTTATACTGCATATTCTCTTTATATTTCTCAGAAATCATCATATACTTCGGCAGCATAATCCGAACATCAAATTCATCTTTGTTTAAATACTTCGGCAGGGAGCCTACCACATCTGCCAAACCACCTGTCTTTACCAACGGAACACATTCTGATGCAACAAACAATACCTTCTTCATGTCGATCCTCCTTGTTTCTTTGCATCTATTATACAACAATTCCTCCATTAAGAAAAGGGGAAAGGCAAATTTTTTCGTAAATTTTCCGAGTTTTCTGTCAACTCAACCCTACATTTTTGTACTCCAAGCGGATTTTATCCGCAATCAGAGCTACAAATTCCGAATTGGTCGGCTTTCCTTTGCCATAACTTACCGTATATCCGAACAGTGCGTTGATGGTATCCATCTTTCCCCGGCTCCATGCTACCTCAATGGCATGGCGGATTGCACGCTCCACTCTGCTCGGTGTCGTTTTGTGAAGCTTGGCAATCGACGGGTACAGCTGCTTGGTAATCGAATTCAGCATCTCCGTATCATCTACTGACATCATAATCGCATCTCTCAGATACTGGTATCCCTTGATATGTGCAGGAACTCCGATTTCATGTATAATATCCGTTACATCTGCCTCCAGATTATGTGTCCTGTTCATCTGCTCCGTTCCGATCATCGCTCCCCTGCGCTCAAAGATTTTCTGCGCACCTCTTCCCTTGACCTGACGGATTCGGTTCAGAACCACATTGCTGTCAAACGGCTTTAGGATATAATAGCTTGCTCCCAGCTCAAATGCATTTTCCGTTACACGCTCCTGCGCAATTGCTGAGATTACAATAAAGGACGGTATCTTTTCCAAATTACTCTTCTTAATCTTTTCCAAAACACCCAATCCGTCTAACTTCGGCATAATCAGGTCCAGCAGCACAACATCCGGCTCCTTTTCACGTATCATGTCCAACGCTTCCAGCCCATTTTCTGCTTTTCCTACCACCATCATTTCCTCGTCATTCTGCACGATTTCCTCCAGCATGTTAATTGTCCGTACATTATCGTCCACGATCAGTACACTAATTTTCCCCATGATTTTTCCCTCTTTCATCATTAATATACAGAAAAAGCAGAAACAAACTTCTTTTCGATTATTTATCCATTTATTTCCATCCCTGTATTTCCATAATATACCATTCGAACAAAAAAATCAAGAGGTTTTTTACATTTTTTTGTAATTCCTCTTGATTTCTTTTGAAATAGTCAAATTCTACCATATTCTTTTGTCATTCTACGCACTAGTTTCCATTTCCAAACAAGCGGATTGTTGTTACGCTCTCTCCCGGAAGCGTCAGCGTATTTGCGGTTCCCAATGCCCCAAGCTCCTGATACAAAGAATATTCTGCATCACTCGTTTCCGGCAGCACCGACTGCACTGCATAACTATCGACAATCGTGAAATTCTGCGCTGCTATCTGATAATCCAACGGTTCTCCCGTCGAATTAATCAGCACCAGCACAGCCTCATCTCCGGTCGGATTGATGTATGCCGAGGTACGCACATCCATATTCCCGCTCTGCGCTTTTACCCGGATATAACCCGGTCGGATAAATTCCGAAAAATGACGCATTGCATAATAATCTCCGGTCAATCGCCAACCGCTTTCGGTCACATAATCGGACTTATTATACTTGCAGCCGAGCAGATAACCAGTTTCAAATAAATCCGAATTATCCTCCCAGACACCACTCCAATATAAGTAGGTATTGACCTCTTCAAAAATCAAAGCATTGTTTATTAACATTGCCGTCTGCAACGGTTGTCCCACATAATACTCGGTCTGCCAGCGGGAATACTCACCAAAATGCTCCTTCAAATCCATAAAGGAATTCATAAAGGAATCCGGATTCGCTGTATTCGCGTCATTGTCCGCATCTCCACCCACATACAAATGATGTGCAATACCATAAAGCGTTTCCGGTCTGGTTTCGATGATTTCCCGGATAAACGGCATAATGTCTTTATATTTACAGCTCATCGTTTCCGGTCCCAGCATCTTTGGTGCATCCTCTCCAAAACGCTCCTGCAATTCATCATAGACTGCCAGATATGCCTTAGCAAACGAAGCATACTCCTCGCTTTCCTCCGGTGCAAAGCGGCATCCGTCATAATCTGCTGCATATTCTACTTCGTTCTGGATGCAGATATAGTCAATCCGAATATCATAGGACTCATAATACTCTATCGACTCTGCCCACCAATCGGCATATTCCTCGTAACAATAGCTGCCATCCGCATCCTTTCGAAGCGTTGCCGCTCCGGTAATATTTCCATCCGTCTTTAATGAAGCCGGCGGAGACCAGCAGCACAGCAACGTCTTAATATCCTCACCATATTCTGCAGCACGCTTTTTGGCGCCTTCAAAATACTGCAGCATTGCAAAGGTATTTGGTGCCATATCCTCTGCCTTATACTCGTATTCATTCTTAAACCGCAGCACCGTCAGCTTTGCATCCGAAAACAACGCATCCAGCGCCCCCTCCGGATCATTGGTTCGGTACAGCCAGTCCGAATACCAGGTATATGCTGCTCCAAAGCCTTCTACAGTCTGATACGTCTCCGTTACATCAAACTGATACTTTGTCCAATCTCCCTCCGGCAACTCCGGTGCTTTGGTTGCCTCCGCCTCCGAGTCTTCTGTTCCAACCGTTCCATCCTCTTTGTTTGTCACATCTCCTGTTGTCATTTCATTTGCAGCCGTCTCTGTTCCCGCCTGTCCTTCCACGCTTGGTACAGATTCCATCCCCGCCTCCTGCTGTGCTTCTGTTCCGCACGCAGTTACGCAGCTGCATATTCCAAGCAATACCGCCATACGTCTCCAACGTTTTCTCATCCTACCTACCTCATTTCTACATTACTTGTATCCGGAACAAAGAGTTTGCAAAGCAAACTCTCGCGCTGACGCGCGGTCACATCATTTACATACGCTAATTTAATTATAAGAGTTCTCATCCGGTCACACAATGACGTATTGTCAGTATTTATTGATATATTCTTTTAAAACACCGTGCATTCTCCAATAGCTTCTGATAAGTCTTCTCTTCCTTTAGTACTTCAAATACCGGGTCTTCCAACCCTTTTATCATGCTATCATAAATAATCCGTTTATCCCGCGGAGCTCCTCCGCCTAACGTCAATCTCTCCAGCCATACCCCAAACTCCGTAAAATAATCATCCGAACGCAGGGCCACAAGCTCTGTTTTTAACATTTCCTGCGTCAGCTGCACAAATGCCTGAAGCTCGCTGATTGCACTTCCCTTTTTCCCATGCAACAGATACACCATCGCCATCCGATAGTGCAGCAATATTACACTGTTTGCATTGATATCCTCCAGCCGATATGCCTGTACTACCTGCATAACTCTGCGCATCGTTTCCTCACAGCGCTCAAGTTCTCCGGAATGAATCAAAAGCTCCTGCAAGGCACCACCCATCAAAGCTTGCAAATGAATGTAGGTACTGATTTGATTAAACTCATCTGCCTTTTTTCTTTCCCCCGACAGCATATAAGCACCAATCAGTGTCGCATCATTTTGCATTCCAAGCCGGCACGGGTCACTGATTTCCTCTAGCAGCTCAACCACCTCTGCCGCTTCTCCCAGCTGCAACGCCAATGCCGCTTTGAGCGCAATCGCATCGTTACAGATGCGAATTTCTTTGCAATTCTGCTGCACATGGTCGCATAGCTCCTTCGCTTCTTTCAGCACCGCTCTCCCCTGTGCCTCCCCAGGAAGCATATAATGATTCAGCCACAATACCGCAATCTGCAGCAAAAACTCATAGCAGGAATAATACTGCTTTACCAGCATCCGGCTGCGTTCCATAACCGTTTCAAAGTCCTCCTCCGCAAAGGCTTTGGTTAATTCATAATATTGCTTTTGTATCTGTTCTTTACAAAGCTGCGGTTCATAACCAAGCAGCGCATCTATTGTCACACCAAAGAACGTTGCCAGCTGCGGCAGCAGCAACACGTCCGGCATACTCTGCTTTGTTTCCCATTTTGATACCGATGCCTTTGTTACACCGATAACCTCTGCCAGCTGCTCCTGCGTAATCTTCTTCTCTCTTCTCAGTCGCACAATATTCTCTGCCAAATTCAATGAATTCATAAAAAAGTCCCCCTCCTTCCCGGTTCTATTTTACCGAAAAAGAGGGGGTACTACAAGAATATTTTATATTTTTTACTTTACCGTTACCGATGTGATGTGTGGGTTTGCGCCCTCATACCAGTACAGGAAGCCTTCCATATCCACGGTATCGCCAACCTTTAAGTTCTTAACTGCCTTATATACATCCGTGTCGCTGCCGCACAGATAGGACTCTACTGTAAAGTTATATACCTGATCATTTACAGATACATTGAAATACAGGTCATCGCCCTCCTGACCGGAGCCATCCCACTTGTACAGATATGCTACTTCATTGCCGTCTGCATCCTTGCTTGGAGCTACGGTCATGCCCTTGAAGGAAACAAACTCGTTCTGATGCTTAACTAAGTCATCCTTACCAAGTAAATCAGTAACGTCCAATGCCTTTGCTACATAGTTGCCTTCCATAATCTCGAAGGTAGCATCCACAATCTCTACCTCGCCGGACCACTCTGCCTTATGACCGGTAACCTTAATCTTCGTTCCTTCGGTTAACTTCTTATAGTCTGCCTCAGAACATTCCATGTTGTAAAGGAAGTATGCACCGTCCTTGTCCTGTGCATATACAGTAGCCTGCTCCTTTCCACTTGTCGAATCCTTCCACCAGGACTGCTTTGCCTGTACATATGCCTCGATTACCACTTCGGTATCCACCGCTGCTGCTATGTACTCTGCATGAGTCATAACACCTTCCGACTTTACATCTGCTGCATTGCTGTCATCACTCTCAGTCTTTACATCTGCTGCATTGTCGTTGTTCTCCTTGCTGCCACAGCCGGTCAGAGCCAATACCATAGCAAAGGATAATAATAATGCCTTAAACTTCTTCATAATTGTTCTCCTCTCCAAATTGAGTTTTTTGTAAACACGGTCTATTATACACGGAAAATTCAAAAAATCAATGGTTAGTTTTTTGATTTGCTTTTCTTTTTTTCATCAGGCCATGCAAAAGGTATGCAAGAATCAAAATCCAAACTCCCGCAAGAGAGGCCAACAGCACCACTGCCGTCTGCGGAAGCTCTCCCAAATCCGCCTTTTCTCCGACCGCTACTCCACCACTCTCTAACTGGTCAAGACGATACAACGAGGTCACGTTGTCAAACAGCTTCTCCATGTATTCCGCATTGACTTCTTCTTTTCTTCGAACCGACTTTGTTACATTCTCAATCATCTGTCCTGCCGCATCCCGAAGCGAGGCAGAACCGTTAAACACCGGCGTAACAAAGGTATTTTCCGTATTGTCTAACAGCAGCTGCGCCGCCTTTAGCTTAATATCATAGTACAGCTCATTATCCTCACCTGCCCGCGCCAGATAATCCTGATACTCCGCAGACTCCTGTGCCTTAATCGTGACCGGCACATAGCCTTCCGTCTGCGAATACGCAATCTGCACTTCATTGGTCAGCAGATACTGCGCAAACAGCCACGATGCCAGAACCTCCTGCGAATCCGCCTTGTTAAAGATACACACCGAAGGTCCCTGCGATATCATCCGCGGCCGCTCCGGGTCAAACTGCGGAATCAGACGCACCTCCGTTTCAAATTCTACCAGCTTCTCCTCACTGATATCAATCAACGGCGCATCGCTTCCCATCCAGGTCGCACCTGCCGTAGAATCGACTGCAAAAATACATTGTCCCGCATTCAGAAAATTCGCCGGATAGCTCGAAATCTTAAAGGTTGAAAAAGCTTTCGTCTTTGCGTGCTCCGCAATCGTATACAGCAGCTCCTGCGTCGTTTCATTAAAAATTTGGATTTCGCCTGCTTCTGTAGAGTAGCCGGCATTTCTTTGCTTCAACATCTGAATCATCATATTATCCGTCGATTTGTAAATAAACGGAATCATAACCTTCTGTCCGTTGACCAGAAAATTATCCTCTGCGTCCTTCGCCATCGCTGCCTCTGAAACCTCCCAGACAAAGTCCCAGGTCAGTACCTCCGGCACCGTATAGCCCAAGGCTTCCACATAGGTCTTGTTGATATAACACGCCTCCGTAGAACGCATAAACGGAATCGCATAATAATGCCCGTCAAAGGCACACTCCGACAGAAAACTCGGCTGAATCTGCTCCTGTGCCGGTGCATCAAAGCGCAGTTCACTTCCGGCAAGACCATATTTTTCATCCGCAAACAGCTCATCCAACGGCACCACCGTATTCGTACCGGTCAGATACGTTGCAATATGATCCGGATAGGTAATACAGACATTCGGTGTCGTATTGGTCGAAATATTAGTGATAACATCGTTGTAAATTTTTCCGTAATCGGTATACAGGCGCAGATTTACCGTAACATTCGGATACAGGGCTTCAAAATCCTCAATCGCCTTTTCGTAAATACGGGTCTGCGTCTTGTTCGTATCATTTTTCGCCCAAAAGGTTATCTCATACTCCTTTGTGGTATCAAACGCCTCCGGTATCTCAAACGCAGTCATTCCCCGCGAACCGTGACAGCCGGTAAGCAGTGAAGAACCGGCAATCGCAAGCACCAAGAGTCCCGACACTTTTTTTCGCAATCCTCTCATCCCTTGGTTCCTCCTCTTGACACACCTTCCATGATTTTCTTATGAAAAATCAAAAACAGAACAATCAAAGGCACCGAAATAACCACAACCGCAGCCATCATCGCCGGAATATTCTCACGACCAAAACCATTCTCACGAATTTCCTGAATACCGTTCGAAACCAGATAATATGCCTCCTCATCCGTAATCAAACGCGGCCAGACATAGGAATTCCAGCATTCGATTACCTTCAGAATCGCAATGGTAATCAGGGTCGGCCGACAAATCGGTATCATAACCTTCCGCAAATAGCGAAAATCCGAGGTTCCGTCCACCTTTGCCGCATAATACAGCTGATCCGGCACCTGCGCAAAGTTCTCCTTCAACAAATAAATATAAAACACCGAGGTAACGGACGGTAAAATCAAGCCCGTAAAGGTGTTACGCATATCCAGATTGGTAATGGTCACATAATTCGTGATGACCACCAGTTCATTCGGTATCATCATCAATGCCAAAAACAGCGTAAATACGAGATTTTTTCCGCGAAATTCCAAGCGGGCAAAGGCAAACGCCGCCAATGTCGTTACCACCAGCATAATCAGGGTCGTAACAACCGTAAAAATAAGCGTGTTTATCAAATATTTTGCCAATGGTACCGTCGTAAACGCATCAATATAATTTTGTAAGGTTGGTGACAGCGTAAAAAACTGCGGAATGTATTCCGAGTTGTACGCACCGTAGCTTTTGACCGAGGTCAGCAGCATCCAGTAAAACGGAAACAGCACCACAATCGCCCAAAGCGCCAGCAGCACATAAATTATCGTATTTCGAATCGTTTTCCGCTTTTTTGCCGCCCTTTCTATTTTTTCATAATCCATTTTTAGACACCTCATTTCCGCACTGTTTTCTCAGTGCATCTAAGCCCGCACACTACTTCTTATGCCCTATCAGCTGTAATGTACATGCTTCTTACTTACCAGCAGATTGATACAGGTTATCGTCAATACAATCGAGAACAGGATAATTGCCGCAGCCGACGCATAGGACGGATAACCGCCGCTATTGCCGTACAGCATATCATACACATAGCCTACAATCGTATTCATCTCTGCCGCATTCAAATCCGTTCCAAACAACGCAACTGCATCGCTGTACGCCTTGAACGCGCCGATAAAGCCGGTAATAATCAGATAAAAAAGCGTCGGCGAAATCATCGGCAGCGTAATTCTCGCAAATACACGAAGCTTCGGGGTTCCATCCACCTGCGCTGCCTTATAGTAATCCTGATTTACCGATGCCAGCGCACTGGTCAGTATCAGAATCTTAAAAGGCAATACCACCCAGATGGTATAAAAGCATAATACAAACATTTTCGCCCAGTACGGACCGTCAATAAAGTCAATCGTGCTGCCGCCGAACCAATGAATCATCAGATTAATCAAACCATCCGAATATGCCGTCTTTTTAAATAAAATCATGAATACCAAACCAACGGCCAGCGTATTGGTAACATACGGAAGAAAATACACCGTCTGAAACAAATTCCGGAGCGGTTTGATGGCATTCAGTCCCACCGAAATTAACAATGCAAGTCCGGTCGAAACCGGTACCGTAATCACTACCAGAATAAAGGTATTCTTTACTGCCTGCAAAAAATACGGATCATGCAGAACATATGAGTAGTTGTACATACCTACTCCGTGGTATGTCTGGGATGCCGAATTATAGCCCTCCTCGAACGAATAAACAAAAACGTCAATCAGCGGATATACCATAAAAAATCCCAGAAAAAGAATGGCCGGCAAAAGATACAACCATGCCTTGAAATTTCTTTTTTCCATGCTATGCCTCTCCCGTCTCTTTCTTAATACAGATTCTCTCTTCGGTTTCCTTGTTAAATAAAAATACCTTGTGCGGTTTCACGTCGAACCGAACCTGCGCAGCCTCCAGTTCCACCTTGCTCTCCGAACTGATAATGGAGCGAATCGTCGTTCCCTCCAGTGCTTCATGCGTCGAAACAACGCTGATGTCACGTCCCATCACTTCTACCTGCTTTAACGTACAGCCAAGCACTCCCTTCGGATTTAACACAAAGCCCTCCGGACGAATCGCTGCATAGACCTCCTGATCCGGTACTCCAAGAGTCTCCAGCACTGCTTCTTCACCTATAAAAAGCTTCTGTCCCCGAATCGTTCCGGAAAAGACATTGATTGGCGGTGTACCTAAAAATTTTGCCACAAACAGATTAACCGGATTGTCATAGACCTCCTGCGGCTTTCCAATCTGATGCACCACACCATCCTTCATTACGACAATTCTGTCCGAGATACTCATTGCCTCTTCCTGATCATGTGTTACAAAAACCGTCGTGATGCCGGTCTCTCTCTGAATACGACGAATTTCCTCTCTGGTCTGCAAACGCAAGTGTGCGTCCAGATTGGAGAGCGGCTCATCTAACAAAAGCACGCGAGGCATTTTTACCAATGCACGCGCAATCGCCACTCGCTGCTGCTGACCACCGGAAAGCTCGCTCGGCTTTCGATCCATCAGCTCTTCAATCTGCACCAGCTTCGCTGCTTCGTATGCCTTTTGCTGCATCACTTCCTTAGTCAGCTTCTTGGCTCCCTTTAAGTTCTGCAGCGGAAACATAATATTCTGCTTTACTGTCAGATGCGGATAAAGCGCGTAATTCTGGAATACCAATCCGACCCCTCTGTGCTCCGCCGGCAGATTGGTTACATCATCTTCCCCAAAAAATATTTTTCCGTCGGTTGGCTTGATTAAGCCACTCAACAGATTCAACGTTGTACTCTTTCCGCAGCCCGACGGTCCCAGCAAGCCAATCAGCTCTCCATCCGGAATCTCAAAGCTAAAATCATTTACTGCAATGACCTCTCCGCGCGCTTTTCTGCCACGGTTCGGAAACTTCTTTGTCAAATTTTGCAATACAACCTTCATATCATCACCCGTTTTTCTATTGTATTTTTGTTTGCTATACATTTTAGCGTAATGATGTAACCAAGTCAATACTTGGAATCCCTGAGTTTGAGCATTTTTTGTTTTGCAAAATTAGCATAGCATTTATTCGTATCCTATGATATAATAAGCTAACTTTAATCCAACTTAACAAATAGAGACTACATTGG
>JAFTQM010000030.1 GCA_017462755.1 Lachnospiraceae bacterium
AAGCCTATGAGACGAGTGTGGCTACAGCTCCGTTGCTTCCGGAGTGGAAGGGCGAGGAGCGAAAACGGCAGCAGCTGGCATGGCTGAATTTGAATTGGTTTATGGTAACGCTGTTGGATCGAATGGATCGCACCAGTATGGCATGCGGATTGGAGGCAAGAGTACCGTTTGCCGACCATCGGATTGTAGAGTATGTTTACAATACACCTTGGGAAATGAAATGTCCGGATGGTATGGTAAAGGGCTTGCTGCGCAAGGCGGGTGAAAAGTATCTGCCAAAAGAGGTTTTGTATCGGAAAAAGAGCCCATATCCAAAGACCTATCATCCGGGATATGAAGCTCTGTTGAAGAAACGATTTTCTGAAATGCTGTATGAGAAAAATGAACCGATTCATGCTTTGCTGGATGTGCAAAAAGCTGAGCACTTTCTCAAAATGCCTTCGGATTATGCAAAGCCGTGGTATGGACAGCTGATGGCAGGACCACAGCTGTATGCATACCTGCTGATGGTAAATTACTGGCTGAAGGAGTACCACATCTCTTTGTGCTAAAGAGTTGCCTAAGCGTTTGCAAACGCTTAAAGCAGTTTATTAGCGGCCGAGAATGGTACAGGAAATGCCTGCGACAAGGATGCTAGAGCCGCTAAGCTGTCCGATGGGCTGTGCGGAGGCACAGCCTTCGGCAGCATAAATATTCCAATTGCCCGGCAGGATGGAGAAGCATACCGGGTCCGGATTTGGATTGAACAGGAGCAGAAGCTCTTGTAGGCTTTCTCCGGCTATCGCACCGGACAGGCAGTAGGCGACGGTATTGTCCGGTGTGTTTTCTAAAAAGTGCAGACATTCGGCAAGTGCTTCCGTGGTAGTCAGTCGCAGTGCCGGATGTGCCTTGCGAAATGAAATCAGTCCCTTGTAGTATTCAAAAACGGCGAGGTTTTCGGTTAATTCGTCCCATTTGATTGAGTTGACGGAGTCCGGTGCGTTGTAGCTGTTCTCATCAAAGCCACTGCCATCTGCTTTGGGCTTGCTGCGTAAAAATTCTTCGCCTGCCTGAAAAAACGGAATGCCCTGCGAGGTTAGGTAAATCGCTGCTGCCAGTTGGTTCATTTGGATGCGCTGTTTTCGCGAAACATCAGGATTGGAGAGTGTAAGCTTATCCCAAAGGGTCAGATTGTCGTGCGCAGATACATAATTGATGCTCTGGGTCGGTGCAGCTGCCCAGCAAGCGTTTGGGTCAGAGCGCAGAGCGGCAGGCAATGCCGGATGAGCACAGCAGGCGCAGATGCCAAGACGAAGTTCGTCGGTCAGGTCATGTTTTCCGGAGACAAAGCCCTTGTCCGTGGCGGAAAATACATTTCCTTTGATGGTATCGCGCAGATTGTCATTGAAGGCGGCAATGCCGGGAAGCTTCGCGATATTTTGTTTGCTGGCGCGGGTATCCTCTGGCAGAGGGGAGGCACCGCCGGTCCAGCCTTCGCCGTATATAAGAATTGCGGGGGAGATTTCGTCCAAAGCTTTGCGGATTGCCTGCATTGTGTCGATATCGTGCAGTCCCATCAGGTCAAAACGAAAGCCATCAATGTGATACTCCTTTGCCCAGTAAACAACGGAATCCACAATGTAGCGCCGTACCATCGGGCGCTCTGAGGCAGTTTCGTTGCCACAGCCGGAGCCATTGGAAAAGGTACTGTCAGGGAGTGTTCGGTGATAGTAGTTTGGGACAATTTTGTGAAAGCAGGAGTCCTCGGTGGCAAAGGTGTGATTGTATACGACATCTATAATTATACCAAGCCCGTGCGTATGCAGGGTCTGAATCAGCTGCTTCAATTCGCGGATGCGGGTAACACCGTCGGAGGCGTTGGTACTGTACGAGCCCTCCGGGATATTATAGTTTGCCGGGTCATAGCCCCAGTTAAAGTTCGGCAGAGCGGCAGCTTCATCGACAGAGGCATAGTCAAAGAACGGAAGCAGGTGAATGTGGGTTATGCCGAGTGCGCGGATGTGGTCAAGCCCGGTAGATAGCCCTGCGGCATTCTTGGTGCCGGTTTCGGTTAGTCCAAGAAATTTTCCCTTTGCGTGAATACCGGAGGAAGCATCTGAGGACAAATCACGAATATGCAGCTCGTAGAGAATGGCATCCGTTGGGGAAGCGAGCGTAGGACCGTGATCCGCAGTCCAGCCTGCCGGATTGGTTCTTGCAAGGTCAACTACCATGGAACGGTGACCATTGATTCCGCAGGCTTTGGCATAAGGGTCACAGGCTTCGCGGGAAATACCGTCAATTGTCAGTCGGTAAGTATAGTAGGTGCCGTGAAGATATTGCGGAATGGTAACAATCCAGACACCGGATTCGCCTTGAATTAATGCAATTTCGTCCAAGACAGGTGAAGTGCTGCCATCCGGATAAAGACGTAAGGAAACAGTCGTGGCAGTCGGTGCCCAAAGCCGGAATTCGGTGCGGTCAGGATAGCAGAGCGCACCAAGGTCGTGTTTGGTATATTCTAAAGTAGATAACATAAGTACCTCCGTGGATAATCGTTGTATGGATAGTATATCACAAAAGGAGTGCAAGTATTAAGATTAGATGAGGAATCAACTTGTAAGGAATACTTACAAGTTCAAACAGAAGGTACTAGACAGATAAAGTGAAATAAGAAACATTACAATTTTTGTATGATTCTGGTAAGCGATATAGGGGGCGTTCTAATGTTGCTTGCATATTTTTCGGAGATGGTTATAATAGAGGATGAAAACAATAATAGCTATTAGGGGTGAGCATATGTGTGAGGAGAGAGAATTGGACTTTTCTGTTTTTATGATTCATAGTTTGGCAGAAGCTTGGGGGAAGCTTCCGGCAGAGGTGTATCAAATATTGCATTCCAGTAGAATATTAGATGAATATATTATTCCGTGCTATGATGTTTTACATACGCAAGGAGTGAATAGCTTGGTAGAGGACATTACGGAATTTGTAAAAGAAAGAGGGGGCGAAATATGATTGTTTACCATGGAACTACGGAGATAATCAAGCACCCGGAGGTACGGTTTTCAAAAAAATACCTTGATTTTGGACAAGGGTTTTATTTGACGACATTCAAAGAACAGGCAGAAAAATGGGCAAAAAGAAAGGGCAGCCGACTTGGAAAAGCAGCGATTGTAAATGAATATGAATTAGGAGAGTTTCAGTCGTATCGCTATTTGGAATTTAAGGATGAGAATGAACAATGGTTAGATTTTGTATGTGCTTGCCGAAAAGGAGAAATGATATATCAAAAATATGATATTATTAGAGGCAATGTTGCAGATGATGATGTATTTAAAACCGTGGATATGTATTTCAGAGGATTGTGGAGTAAGGAGCAGACGCTAAAAGAATTGCGCTATTATAAAATGAATGATCAGATATGCATTGTAAACCAAGAATTAATAGACAAAGTATTGATATATAAAGAATCATACGAGGTATAAAGGATGACTGAGCATAAGGCATTAGATGCTGTATATCGAAGGAATTTAGAAGAAGAAATCATAAAGTATCTGGCAGTGAAAAATCAAATGGATTATAGAGAAGCAATGGATGTGTATTATAAAAGCCGCTTGGCTGCACAAATTGAGGAAGGGCAGTATGGGCTGGACAATTTGGACTATAAATATTTAGCAGAAGATATTATGGAAAATGAAGCAGAGTTGTTTGAAAAGATTCAAAAGAAGTGATTTGACGGAGGTAAAGTATGAGCAACGAATTATATCAACACAGAGTACAATACTACGAAACTGACCAGATGAAGGTGGTACATCATTCGAATTATATCCGATGGTTTGAAGAGGCGCGGACGCATTTTTTGGGTAACTCCGGGTTTTCCTATCATTGGATGGAGGAGAACGGTATTATCATTCCGGTGCTTTCGGCGGCAGCAGAGTATAAGGCAATGGTACGCTTTGGTGAGGTCGTGGAGATTGCGCTGAAGGTAGAGGAATTCAACGGAGTAAAGCTGGCGATTTCCTATGAGGTACGCAACGCCGAGACGAAGGAGCTGAAAACGACCGGCCGCACCAGTCATTGCTTTTTGGATGCGGATTACCGGCCGCTTCGCCTGAAAAAGGCATTTCCTGAGGTGTACGAAATGTTTATGCGTGAGCTGGAGAAGAGCAAGCAGGCATAGTTTACTGCACTAGTTATCAGCGGATACAAACTGAATGAATTTTTGTACGGAATCAGAGAGGTCATGGTTTTTCTGCCAGGAAAAGCCGACCTTTCTTTTTTGAATCGGAAAGGAAAGCGGCAGGACGGATAGCTGACCGGAGGCTAATTCCTCCCGAATGAATTCGCGGATGACGCAGGCGATGCCCAGTCCGGTTTTGGCAAATTCAATCAGCAAATCCATACTGCTGACCTCTAGGATTTGTCCGGTCAGAATCCGGTGAGTGGCAAGGTATTGGTTGATGTACATACGAGTCATGTTCTTTTCGTCGAGCAGCATCAGGGTACTGGCAGTAAACAGCTGCTCGTCCGAAAGCAAATCATTTTCGCGAAGATTCAAATTGTTTAGATAAGCATCGGATGCCACAAACACGTCCTCGATTTCGGCAGCCGGCAGAAAGGTAAGAGTTTTGGAGGATTCCGGCTGACCAATCAGACCGATATCGATTTTCTGCTCGTTTAAAAGCTCGATGGTCTGAAATGTGGATTGACATAAAATCGTAAAGCGAATATGTGGATACTTGCTTACAAAGCGCTTTAGATACGGCAGGAGCAGGTATTTGCAAAGGGTGGTGCTTACACCGATACGGATGTGACCGATGCCGAGTGTGGAAATCTGGCGGAGAGCGGCTTCGCCCTGTGCTAAGGATTGAAAGGCTTCGCGGGTATAGCTGTAAAGCAGTTTGCCCTCTTCCGTCAGCCGCACACCGCGGGAGCTGCGGGTAAACAGGGTTACGGACAGGCTCTCCTCGAGCTTTTTGATTGCCTTGGAGATCGCAGGCTGGCTGATAAACAGCTGCTTGGCCGCGGCAGAGATATTGCCGGCTTCGGCAACGGCGTTGAAAATCTGATAATTGGACAGGGAACCTTCGTAATTCATGTGATACCTTCTTTCGTTTGAAATATTAATGATGAAAATATAACTGTGAGTTATAATAACTATTCGTAATATGTATTTCAATTATAACAGGTGTCGTGATATAATAGCAAGCAGAAAAAGTCGAAAACGCGGTTTGTTGCGATGAAAATGTGGAACAAAACGCGTTTCGGAATGGAGGAAATTATGAATTATAACATTGCAGTGATTCCTGGTGATGGAATCGGTCCGGAGATTGTGCGGGAAGCATGCAAGATTCTGGATAAGGTAGGAGCAAAGTATGGTCACAGCTTTAACTATACTGAAGTGTTGATGGGCGGTGTGTCGATTGATGCGACCGGTGTACCGTTGACCGATGAAGCATTGGCAACTGCTAAGGCAAGCGATTCCGTATTGCTTGGTGCAGTAGGCGGTAATGTAGGTCAGTCGAACTGGTATCAGCTCCCTCCGAATTTGAGACCGGAGGCAGGCTTACTTGCAATTCGTAAGGGCTTGGGTCTGTTTTGTAATTTAAGACCGGCAGTATTGTTTTCCCAGTTGAAGGGTGCCTGTCCGTTGAAGGATGAAATCATTGGCGATGGCTTTGATTTTATGGTAGTACGTGAGCTGACCGGTGGTGTATATTTTGGTGAGAGAAAGACCGTGACGGAAAATGGTGTCCGCAAGGCGATTGATACGATGCCATACGACGAGAATGAGATTCGCAGAATTGCAAAATGGGCATTTGAGGTAGCAATGAAGCGCAACAAGCGTGTCATCAGCGTAGATAAGGCAAATGTACTGGATACCTCCAGACTCTGGAGACAGGTGGTAAAGGAAGTGGCAGCAGAATATCCGGAGGTAGAGGTTTCGGATATGCTTGTAGATAATTGTGCAATGCAGATGGTAAGGGATCCGAAGCAGTTTGACGTTGTACTGACGGAGAATATGTTCGGTGATATTCTTTCGGATGAGGCAAGTATGGTAACCGGTTCCATCGGTATGTTAGCTTCCGCGAGTCTTGGTGATACCAAGCTTGGTCTGTATGAGCCGAGTCATGGCTCTGCACCGGATATCGCAGGACAGAACAAGGCAAATCCGATTGCGACCATTCTTTCTGCTTCGATGATGCTGCGTTATTCCTTCGATTTGTGCGAGGAAGCAGATCAGATTGAAAATGCAGTAAAGAAGGTGCTGGACGAGGGCTTCCGTACGGTAGATATTATGTCGGAGGGTTGTACGCTGGTAGGCACGAAGGAAATGGGTGATTTGATTGCGGAACGGATTTAAGCTGACAAAGGCATTAAAAATAGCATCCATTACATACAGTGTGCTGACGATTCTGTTTTTCCTGTTTACAAATCTGGCAGCAGGCTTTGTGGCAGAGGGAAAGACCACCGGAATCTATCAGGCATGCATTATTCTGGTCAATGTACTTTTGTATGTAGAGATGTTTGGATATTTTGCAATTATTATCATGGCGTTTCTCTGTGTATTTCGGAGAGGACAGCTTGGAAAAGCGCCGCAGCCGGTGGCAAAGGAGGATAAGTTTCCGACAATACCGGTGATTATCAGTCTCGTATTCTTTTTGATTTTTATGAGTCTGATGAATGCAATTTTGGTTTAATCAATAGGAGGATAGAAGTATCATGGGAATGACAATGACACAGAAAATCCTGGCTGCACACGCAGGTCTGGATTATGTAGAAGCAGGTCAGCTGATTGAAGCAGACCTTGATATGGTACTCGCGAATGACATTACCGGTCCGGTAGCAATTCACGAGGTAGAGAAGTTAAACAAGAAAACAGTATTCGATAAGGATAAGATTGCATTGGTGCCGGATCATTTCGCACCAAACAAGGATATCAAGTCCGCAGAGCATTGCAAATGTGTGCGTGAGTATGCAAAGGCACACGATATCACAAATTATTTCGAAGTAGGACAGATGGGTATCGAGCACGCGCTGCTTCCGGAAACAGGTCTGATTGTAGCAGGTGATACCTGTATCGGTGCAGACTCCCACACCTGTACCTACGGTGCGTTGGGTGCATTCTCTACCGGTGTCGGTAGTACGGACATGGGTGCCGGTATGATTACCGGTAAGGCATGGTTCAAGGTACCATCCGCCATCCGTTTTGTATTGACCGGAAAGATGAAGCCTTGGGTATCCGGTAAGGACGTAATCCTTCACATCATTGGTATGATTGGTGTAGATGGTGCATTGTACAAGTCGATGGAGTTTACCGGTGACGGTGTAGCCAATCTGACGATGGATGACCGTTTTACGATTGCAAACATGGCAATTGAGGCAGGTGCAAAGAACGGTATCTTCCCGGTAGATGACAAGACGATTGAGTACATGAAGGAGCATTCCACAAAGCCTTACAAGGTATATGAGGCAGACGAGGATGCGGTTTATGAAGAGACATACACGATTGATTTGAGTACCTTAGAGCCGACTGTAGCATTCCCGCACTTACCGGAGAATACCAAGACCGTAAAGGAATCCGGCGAGGTAAAGATTGATCAGGTAGTAATTGGTTCCTGTACGAACGGACGTATCGATGACCTGCGTGCAGCAGCAGCGGTATTAAAGGGCAGAAAGGTAGCAGATGGCATTCGTGCAATCGTGATTCCGGCGACTCAGGCAATTTATCTGCAGGCAATCAAGGAAGGTCTGGTAGAAATTTTCATCAATTCCGGTTGCGTAGTAAGTACTCCGACCTGCGGACCATGTCTTGGCGGTCATATGGGTATTTTGGCAGCAGGCGAGCGCGCGGTATCGACGACAAACCGTAATTTCGTAGGTCGTATGGGACACATTGAATCAGAGGTATATCTGGCAAGCCCGGCAGTGGCAGCAGCCAGCGCGGTAACCGGTAAAATCAGTGAGCCGGCAGAGTTAGGATTATAGGAAAGAGGTAGAGATATGAAAGCACGTGGAACAGTACACAAATATGGTGATAACGTAGATACCGATGTTATCATTCCTGCAAGATATTTAAATTCTTCTGATCCGGCGGAGTTAGCCAAGAAGTGTATGGAGGATATTGATAAGGAATTCGTAAATAGAGTAAAGACAGGCGATATTATGGTAGCAAATAAGAACTTCGGCTGTGGCTCCTCCAGAGAGCATGCACCGATTGCAATTAAAGCATCCGGTATTGCATGCGTTATCGCAGAGACCTTTGCAAGAATTTTTTATCGTAATGCAATCAACATCGGTCTGCCGATTATCGAGTGTCCGGAGGCAGCAAAGGCAATCGAGGCAGGCGACGATGTAGAAATCGACTTTGATACCGGTATGATTTATGACCGCACAAAGGGCTTGGAATTCAAGGGTCAGGCATTTCCGGAGTTCATGCAGAAGATTATTCGTGCAGAAGGCTTGATGAATTACATCAACCAGAAGGAAGATTAAGAAATAGAAGGAAGATAAAATGTAAGACTTGCGCTTGACGGTATTGGTATGGTAGAATAAAACGCAATAGGCGTTTGAAGCAAGAAAGAATGCGCCTGCGGCCAAGAGGTTAAGCGCGGTTGAAAATAATTGCGGAAGCAAAATTTACATGGAGGACGATATGTATAAGATTGTAAGAAAAGAGTATCTGGCAAACAATATCTACCTGATGGATATTGAAGCACCAAGAGTAGCAAAGAGCTGTTATCCGGGACAGTTTGTAATCGTAAAGATGGATGAGAAGGGCGAGCGTGTGCCGCTTACTGTTTGCGATTATGATAGAGAGGCTGGTACCGTTACCATCGTATTCCAGACCGTAGGTGCATCCACAAAGATGATGGCACAGTATGAAGTAGGCGAGTATTTTCAGGATTTCACCGGTCCGCTTGGGTGCAAGTCTGAGCTGATTGATGAGCCGATTGAAGAGTTAAAGAAGAAGAACATCCTGTTCGTAGCAGGTGGTGTAGGTACCGCTCCGGTATATCCGCAGGTAAAGTGGTTAAAGGAGCAGGGCGTTGATGTGGATTGTATCATCGGTGCAAGAAATAAGGATTTAATCATTCTGGAAGAGGAAATGAAGAAGGTAGCTGCAAATACATATGTAGCAACCGACGACGGTTCCTATGGCTTCAAGGGAAATGTAAATGATAAGATTAAGGATTTAGTAAACAACGAGGGTAAGAAGTACGACTTAGTTGTTGCGATTGGTCCGTTGATTATGATGAAGTTTGTCTGTCTGTTGACCAAGGAGCTTGGTATCAAGACGATTGTCAGCATGAATCCAATCATGGTAGACGGTACCGGTATGTGCGGTGCTTGCCGTTTGAGCGTTGGTAACGAGATTAAGTTTGCCTGCGTAGACGGACCGGAGTTTGACGGACATTTGGTAAACTTTGACGAAGCAATGAAGAGACAGCAGATGTACAAGACCGAAGAGGGCAGAGCAATCCTGCGTGAAAAGGAAGGCGCAACGCACCACGGCGGCTGTGGACATTGCCACTAATCCGGCACTCCCGAAAATACGGGAAAGAAGTATGCGATAAAGTCGAAACAATTTTCATTGAAGAAAGAACAGGAGCGGCTGGTTCGAATGTATAGAAAAGCATTCGGCGGCGAGCTTCACAAATGGAGGAAAATATGGAAGTAGATGTATTAAAGAGAGTGCCTGTCAGAGAGCAGGACCCGAAGGTTCGAGCAACCAACTTTGAAGAAGTATGTTTGGGATATAATCAGGAAGAGGCAATGGCAGAGGCTACTCGTTGCTTAAAGTGTAAGAAGCCGCAGTGCCAGACCGGATGTCCGGTAAATATCGACATCCCATCCTTTATCCGCGAGGTAGAGGCTGGTACCAATGCAGAGGCTTACAAGGTAATCAGTATGTACTCCGCACTTCCTGCAGTATGTGGTCGTGTATGTCCACAGGAGAGTCAGTGTGAATCTAAGTGTATCCGTGGTATCAAGGGTGAGCCGGTATCCATCGGAAAGCTGGAGCGTTTCGTTGCTGACTGGGCAAGAGAGAATGGCATCAAGCCTGAGGTTACCGCAGAGAAGAAGGGCAAGAAGGTAGCCGTAATCGGTTCCGGTCCTTCCGGTCTGACCTGTGCAGGTGACTTAGCGAAGGCAGGTTATGATGTAACCATCTTTGAGGCACTGCATGAGGCTGGTGGTGTATTGGTATATGGTATTCCGGAGTTCCGTCTTCCAAAGCAGACCGTAGTAGCTGCAGAGGTTGAGAATGTAAAGGCTCTGGGTGTTAAGATTGAGACCAACGTAGTTATCGGTAAGTCCGTAACCATCGACGAGCTGTTGAACGAGGAAGGCTTTGATGCCGTATTCGTAGGCTCCGGTGCAGGTCTGCCAAAGTTCATGGGTATTCCGGGCGAGAACGCAAACGGCGTATTCTCTGCAAATGAGTTCCTGACCAGAAACAACCTGATGAAGGCATTCAAAGAAGGCTATGATACTCCTATCTTCAAGGGCAAGAAGGTTGCTGTTGTCGGTGGTGGTAACGTAGCAATGGATGCTGCAAGAACCGCACTTCGTCTGGGCGGCGAGGTACATATTGTGTATCGTCGTGGTGAGGAAGAGCTTCCGGCCAGAGTGGAAGAAGTACATCACGCAAAGGAAGAGGGCATCATCTTCAATCTGTTAACCAATCCGAAGGAAATCCTTGTGGACGAGAATGGCTGGGTAAAGGGTATGAAGTGTGTCGAGATGACCCTTGGTGAGCCGGATGCTTCCGGTAGAAGAAAGCCGGTAGAGAAGGAAGGCTCCGAGTTCGTACTGGATCTGGATACCGTTATTATGTCCCTCGGTACCAGCCCGAATCCGTTGATTTCTTCGACGACGGCAGGCTTGGAGATTAACAAGCATAAGTGCATCGTAGCAGAGGAAGCAACCGGACAGACCAGCAAGGATGGTGTATTTGCCGGTGGTGATGCCGTAACAGGTGCAGCTACCGTAATTCTTGCAATGGGTGCCGGTAAGGCAGCTGCAAAGGGAATTGATGAGTTCCTGTCGAAGTAATAAAAAGAGAAGTTGAATGATGAGCGCAAGCCCGCAGGTTCTTAGAAAAGGATTTGCGGGCTTGTTTTGTGACCGCGCGTCAGCGTAAGCGTGTGCAAGAAAACTCTTTTCTGCAACTGCTCGATAATTGCGGTAATAAAAACAAAATAACTGAAAAAACATAGATTTTTATCTGAAATTAATGGACAAAAATGCGGCACCTTGTTAAAATAGAAAGAGAATATTTTGACAGGGTGCTGTGTTTTTTATGAGTGAATGTAAGAGAAAGAAGCTGATTTTGTTTTGGGATAGCGGCGATACTATCGTGGAAGAGGTCACAGAGGTTCGCAACGAGCGAGGAATTGTGACTTCGGCGAAGCTGCATGAGGGTTGTACGGAGTTGCTGCTTCGTCTTTATCAGGAGGGGTTTCGCATGGCTCTGGTGGCAGACGGTGAGGTAGAATCCTTTGAGAATATCTATCGGCAGCATGAGCTGGAGTCAGTGTTTGAGGTACGGGCTGTGTCGGAGGCGTTGCCGGAGCGAAAGCCTGCGGCGATTATGTTTCAGACGGCGCTTGATGGTCTGGGACTGTGTGCGCAGGACAAGGAAAGAATTGTAATGATAGGGAATCATCTGATGCGGGATATCGGCGGAGCCAATCACTTTGGAATTACTTCGATATTTTTTGATTGGACGACCCGGTATACGAAGGAGCCGCAGGCACTGGAGGAGCAGCCGGACTACATAGCACATAGCGCAGAAGAATTGTATGAATTGATACAGCGGTTAGAGGCAGAGCTGAGAGGCAAAGAAAATTATGGAGAACCATTATCAGAAAATAGTTAAGGATACGGATAGCCGGGTAGCATATTCGTTAGAGAGGCAGGAGCTTCGCGCAGAGCATCCGTTTTACGGTGGCTTTTATGATGCCGATGAGCTGGTGCATGCCAAATATGCGATTTATCGTGTGGCTGCGATGATGGCGGCATATTGCTGCGCGGATAGCAGCTATTATAGGGCGCAGCGGGTGGAGCAGGCAATCTTTTTGGGGCTTGCGTATATCAGGCGGGTGCAGCATGAAAATGGATTATTTGATTATATTACCTGCAACTTTTTTTCGGCACCGGATACGGCGTTTTGCATCAAGAAGCTGATTCCGTTTTATGAATTTCTGCAAAAGAAAGCGGACAAAACGGCACCGGAGGAGCGAATGCGGACGGAACTGGAGCAGATTATTCGAAAAGGAGCGCACGGACTCTTGGAAGGCGGTTTTCATACACCGAATCACCGCTGGGCGATTGCTTCGATGTTAGCAAAGACCGGAGTGCTGTTTGGTGAGGAGCAGTTGACGCAGGCGGCATTGGCATATCTGCAGGAGGGGATTGACTGCAATGCGGATGGGGAATTCTCGGAGAAATCAGCAGGTAATTATAATCGAATCAATAATGATGCGATGATTACGCTGGCAGAAGCGCTTGGGGATGACAGCTATGAGCAGTATGCAATTCGCAATCTGCATATGATGCTGACCTATCTGGAGCCGGACGGAAGTATATTTACGGCAAATTCAACTCGGTTTGATAAGGACCGGCTGATTTATCCGAAGGACTACTATATGGAGTATCTGAAGCTGGGTAAGAAATACGGTATCAAAGAGTTTCTGGGAATGTGCAATACGATATTTGATATCGTGGAAGAAAAGCAGATTACGGCACCGGATTTTTTGATTTGGTTTTTGTTGGAGCCGGAATACCGAAGTTTCGAATGGGAAGAACGGTATGAGCCGGAGGATTTTTGTAAGCATTATCCGCAGTCGGGAATTGTGCGTGCAAGAAAGGGGGGCTTTACCTACACCGTCATGCGGGACAAATCGGATTTTCTCTATGTTCATAATGGCTCGATGAAGCTGATGATGAAGGTGGCGGGAAGCTTTTGTGAACACCGGGCGTTTAAAGCAGAGGAGCTTATGGCGGAGCATTGCTACGGCAGGAGTGTGGTGGCGAGCGGTCAGGGCGCTGCAAATATCGAAACGAGGACGAAACGGATGCAGCCGCCGGAAATACAGCTGCGTCAGACAATGCGCGGATGGTATTATCTTCCGTTTCCGGAAAAGCCGGAAAGTAGTGACTGGTGGCAGATGGACCATAGCAGACGACCGAGAAAAACAGGACCGGACATGGAAATTACGGTAAAGATTGAGGAGCAGGAGCATGGGCTGGCAGTGACCGTTCGAACCGCTGGTGTAAGTGGTGCGCCGTGGCGGATTGAAACAGCGTTTGCCGGAATCGAAGAGCTTGCGACAGAGCAGGAGAAAGTGTCAGTTACCGGAGAGGAAAGACTTGTGGTGGCGCAGGGAGAGGTACAGGCAGGCAATGAGCGGAATATCATACGAATCGGACCGGGCTTTGCAAAGCATCGTTTTATTGACGGCAAAGAGGATAGTGAAGCGAAGCAACCGGGCTGTGCAACGGTATATTTTACAGATTATACTGAGTTTGAACATACGATTTTGATTACTACCGAGCGGAAATAAGAAGATGGATAGACTTGTGCGTGCGCAGTAGCACAAGGAAAGTAAAAATCAGACAGCGCAGAAAAGAGGAAGAAGATGAAGAAAGCACAACAAGGAAAGCAGACAAAGCTCCCGATGTCTCATGAAGCAATATTAAAAATTATGATGGTTGTAACCTTTGCGGTGGCCGGTATTTTTTTGGTAAAGAATTTGTTGGGAAAACAATGGCAGGCCGTGGTGGTCATTGGTGTATGCTTAGCGGTGTTTGCCGGACTGCAGGTGGTCATGGCGAAGAAAGGTGTAAATGCGCAGACGAAAGAAATGGTAGTTTCGTTGAGCCTTGTGGTTCTTGTCTTTACCATTTCGATTAACAGCGGTGAGTGTTATAGTGACGATTTCCCTTTGTTTCTGGCCGTGGTTGGTATGAGCGGTCTGTATCTGGAGCCGCGGATTACCAAGCTGCAGATTATTCTGGCGGATGTGTTGCTGGTGGTAATGTATCTGCTGCATCCGGAAAAGGCAGAGTCGAAATCGCAGTATATTATGTGTATGGTGATTTTTACTGTAGCAGCATTGACCTTCTTTTTGACCATTCGCCGCGGACGGGCATTTATCGAAATTAGTGAGGAACGGGCAGCGGAGGCAGAACAGCTTTTGAACTCGATTCGCGCAATGGGCGAGGAGTTAGAGCGTGACTTTGTAAGCTCCTCCAGTCAGATTGAAGGAAATACCAAGGAGCTGCAGAGAGGCTCGGCGCTGATTATTCAGGGAACCGACGAGGTGTCCGGAAGCTGCGATGAAGCACAGGATAGGATTGTGCATACGGAGCAACAGATACATAAGCTCAATGAGGGGGTGCGTGACGTGGAGCGTGCTCTGAATGACAATCAGAACAGCATGGAAGCAATGAATACCAAGCTGACGGAGGTCAGCAGTCTGGTAAAGGAAGCAAATGAGATATTCGGAGAGATGGAGCGGCGCATGAAGAGTGTTTCCAGCGTGGCAGCAAAGCTGAAGGCAATCTCCTTTAATACCACGATATTGTCTTTGAATGCGGCAATCGAAGCCTCCAGAGCGGGAAGTGGCGGAGTCGGTTTTGCTGTAGTAGCGGAGCAGATGCGCAGTCTTTCGGCGCAGAGCAATACGTTGTCGCAGCAGGTGGAAGAGGTCGTAAAGCAGATGTCGGAGCAGGTGGAGCGAACCTCGCAGCAGTTTGCCGGCAGTGCGGCGGCAATGGAGCAGTCTGAGGAACGAATGAAGGAGCTGCAGGATAGCTTTGGTGAGCTGACACAGCAGTTTGGAGGCTTGTATTTTAACATTGCAGAGCAGAATGAAAGTGTAGCGCAGGTAAATACGATTTTTGAACGCTTGCACGAGAAGGTAGCAGAGATGCAGAGCTATACGCTGGACAATCAGGAGGCGGTTGCCGGAATCGTGGATGCAATGGGAATTTATAAGGAAAATATCACGAGTGTCATCGAGCAAACCAAGGAAGTATAATTTACGATAAGCAAATGCAGCTTTTGCTTGAAATCTAAAATAATTTAGTGTATACTAAAATACATAAAAAAGAGCGTTGCATTTTCGAAGGAAGAAAAGCAACGGAATGGAGGAAAATATGGGATATGATGTAAAGCAGGCGATCCTTGATGCGAAGACCGCACTTGGTATCGAATTTGGTTCCACTCGTATTAAGGCAGTGCTGGTGGATGAGCAGAACAATCCAATTGCTTCCGGAGCACATGACTGGGAGAATCGTTACGTTGATAATATCTGGACTTATACATTAGAGGATATCTGGACAGGCTTGCAGGATGCATATGCAAAGCTGGTAGCAGATGTAAAGGCGCAGTATGATGTAGAGCTGACCAATATTGGTGCGATTGGTTTTAGTGCAATGATGCACGGATATATGGTATTCGATGAGAAGGACGAGCTGCTCGTTCCGTTCCGTACCTGGAGAAATACCATTACCGGACCGGCTTCAGAGGAGCTGACAAAGCTGTTCAATTATCATATTCCGCAGAGATGGAGCATTGCGCATCTGTATCAGGCAGTATTGAACGGTGAGGCTCATGTACCGCAGATTAAAACATTGTTAACTCTGGCAGGCTATATTCACTGGAAGCTGACCGGTAAGAAGGTGCTCGGTGTAGGCGAGGCATCCGGTATGTTCCCAATTGACATTGCGACCAAGGATTTCAATGCGCGTATGATTGCACAGTTTGATGAGCTGGTAGCAGATAAGAACTACGCTTGGAAGTTAAAGGATATTTTACCGGAGGTAAAGTTAGCAGGTGAGGATGCAGGCGTACTGACCGAGGAAGGTGCAAAGCTTCTCGATGTTTCCGGAAAGCTGCAGGCAGGTATTCCGCTTTGTCCACCGGAGGGTGATGCAGGAACCGGTATGGTAGCAACCAACAGTGTAGCAGAGCGTACCGGTAACGTATCGGCAGGTACTTCCGTATTTGCAATGATCGTACTGGAAAAGGATTTAAAGAAGGCTTACGATGAGATTGACCTTGTAACGACACCAACCGGTAGTCTGGTAGCAATGGTACACTGCAACAACTGTACCTCCGACCTGAATGCATGGGTAAATCTCTTCAAGGAATTCTCCGAGGCATTTGGTGTAGAGGTAGATATGAACAAGCTGTTCGGTACCCTTTATAACAAGGCGCTTGAGGGTGATGCAGATTGTGGCGGTCTGTTGGCATACAATTACTTCTCGGGTGAGCATGTAACCGGCTTTACGGAGGGTCGTCCGTTGTTTGTTCGTACTCCGGAGAGCAAGTTCAATCTTGCAAACTTTATGAGAGTACATCTCTTTACTGCACTTGGTGCATTAAAGACCGGTCTCGATATTCTCTTCAAGGAAGAGGGCGTAGAGGCAGATCAGGTATATGGCCATGGCGGTTTATTCAAGACCAAGGGTGTAGGTCAGGGTATCTTAGCAGCAGCTATGAATACACCGGTATCCGTAATGGAAACTGCCGGTGAAGGCGGTGCATGGGGTATCGCAGTGCTGGCTTCCTATATGAAGAATAAGGAAGCAGGTGAGACTCTGGATGCATTCCTTGCCAATAAGGTATTTGCCGGTATGAAGGCAGAGACGATGCAGCCGGATGCAAAGGATGTAGCAGGCTTTGATGAATTCATCAAGAGATATGCAGCAGGTCTTGCAATCGAGAAGGCAGCAGTAGAGTCGATTTAATACGGTGCCGGAAAGAGAAAAGATAGAGAAAAACAGCAGGAGTCGTTCCGGCTCCTGCTGTGAATTCTTATAAATGCGCAGAAGTACAGGTGTTAGGTTGCACATATTGTTGAAATTTTTTATTTTATTAAAAAAAATTCAAAAAGTGCTTGACAATCGAAATGACCTGTGATAGAATAATCAATGTTCGGTAAGAACAATAAAAAATGTGTGTGCTTAGCTCAGCTGGATAGAGCGTCTGACTACGGATCAGAAGGTCGGGAGTTCGAATCTTCTAGCACACGTACGAAAAGCACTCTGAGAAATCAGAGTGCTTTTTTGTTAAAAGTAAAATAAATGGGTTGTTGCAAAGGAATTGCAGCAACCCATTTCGGTTTATGACAATTTTAATGACCAAGTGGAGCCATCCAATACTCTGGTGGCAAAATCCTCATAGAAATCCGGTTCATGGCAGATTAAGAGAATGCTTCCCTTGTATTCCTTTAAGGCACGCTTCAGCTCATCTTTGGCATCCACGTCCAAATGGTTGGTCGGCTCGTCGAGGAGCAGGAAATTGGTTTCACGGTTCAAAAGCTTGCACAGACGTACCTTTGCCTGCTCGCCACCGGAGAGCACACGCACCTGACTCTCGATATGCTTGGTGGTCAGACCGCATTTTGCCAGAGCGGAGCGTACTTCATACTGTGTCCAGGAAGGATAATCGCACCAAAGCTCTTCGATGCAGGTATTGTTTTTGGCACCGCTCATTTCCTGTTCGAAGTATCCCTGATAGAGATAATCGCCCAGGATGACACGTCCCTCTAAGGAAGGAATCAGTCCCATGATGCTCTTGAGTAAGGTGGTCTTACCGATACCGTTGGCACCCTTTAATACGACCTTTTCACCGCGCTCCATCGAAATGGTAAGCGGTTTGGATAATGGCTCATCGTAGCCGATGACCAGATGCTCGGTCTGGAAAATATAGCGGCTGGAGGCACGCGCTTCCTTGAAATGAAATTCCGGCTTCGGCTTCTCCTTGGCTAACTCAATGACTTCCATTTTGTCTAATTTCTTTTGACGGGACATCGCCATGTTGCGGGTAGCAACACGCGCCTTGTTACGGGCAACAAAATCCTGAAGTTCACTGATTTCCTGCTGCTGGCGCTTGTAGGCAGCCTCCAGCTGGCTTTTCTTGACCTCATATACCTCCATAAACTTATCGTAATCACCAACGTAACGGGTCAGCTCCGCATTTTCCACATGATAAATCAGATTGACGACACTGTTTAGGAATGGAATGTCGTGGGAGATGACAATGAATGCATTTTCGTATTCATTGAGATAACGCTTTAACCACTCAATGTGCTGAACGTCCAAATAGTTGGTCGGCTCGTCGAGCAAGAGGATGTCCGGTTTTTCGAGCAACAGCTTACCGAGAAGCACCTTGGTACGCTGACCGCCGGAAAGCTCGGTTACATCACGCTCCAGACCGATTTCGATAAGTCCCAGTGCGCGGGCAACCTCGTCCACCTTGGAATCAATATTATAAAAATCGTGGGTGTCCAAAAGCTCCTGAATCTGTCCGAATTCCTCCATCATTTCAAGGATGGCATCGTCGTCGGCATCTCCCATCAGGGTGCAGAGCTCGTTCATACGCTCCTCGGAAGCGTAGAGGAACTGAAAAGCAGAAGCAAGAACCTCACGAATGGTCATGCCTTTTTCGAGAACGGAGTGCTGGTCGAGATAACCGACTCTTACGTTCTTGGACCATTCGATGGTACCCTCATCCGGCATCATCTTACCGGTTACAATATTCATGAAGGTAGACTTTCCTTCTCCGTTTGCGCCGACCAGACCGACATGCTCGCCCTTTAACAGGCGGAAGGATACATCACGGAAAATAGCACGGTCACCAAAGCCGTGATTCAGATTAACAACATTCAGTATACTCATAAATTTCAAAATCTCCTTTTAGAAAGTTCACAAAATGTAAAAAACAATATAATTATAGTAGGTGACTTCACAAAAAACAAGAAGAAAAATCAAAAAATATTGAAGAAAGGCTTGCATTTTGTCTTTTCATGTACTATAATATGCTTGTATGAACCAATCATACACTATATAACCCCTTATTTAATTATTTATACTCCCCTCATCGAACCAGCAGATAGCTCCCCTGTCTGTTGGTTCATTTTTTTTGAAAAGAAAACGAATAGTTTTGTGCGAAACAACCATACTACTATTGTACCATCACGCGGATTATTTGCAAGATAAATCGTGTGAATAGGATGTATGTAGTAGAAATGGAGGAAAATCATGGATCGTAATACTCAGAACAGTACTCAGAACAGCACCAGAAACAGCGCACAGAACAGCAAGAATCGTGCAACAGACAAGAGCACGAACTGCAGCAATTCTACCAAGAATACGAACGGAAGCAACAAGACTTCCAATCGTACCTCGAATTCCTATAACGAGTAAGCTTGAGTAGGCAGGAGCTTCTGTGAGCAGGTGAAATCATCTGCGGAGCAGAAGCTCCTTTTTTGGAACCATATGCTTACTTTTACATAAACTATTATAGAAGTGGTAATCGGATGCCGGAGTAAGGGCGGTGATGCATATGGAATTGAGAAATATGACCTTGGGGCAGGCATTGAAATTTCTGAATCAAAAAGAAAGTGTTTTTATAGATTTGAGAAGTCGGGAAGAATATGTGCTGGGACATTTGAAGGGCGCAGTCAACATTCCTTATGAGGAGTTAGAAAAAGAAAAAAAGAAGCTGCGAAAATATCAGCAGATTTTTTTGTATTGTGAACGTGGGAATGTCAGTCTGATGGCGGCGCGGGATTTGAAGAAGGAGGGCTTTCCGGTAATCAATATCTGGGGCGGTGTACGAGAGATGAAGAAAAAATATGCCGGTGTGGCAGATACGATTGACGGAAAAGCAGAAAAGCATTAAAATAGAAAACACGAGCAGTGAATCGAAATTACAGAAGGAAACGGAGAGAAAACATGGCAGTGTATGAATATATTTCACCATGTCACTTTGGACTGGAGGCAGTGTTAAAAAGAGAGCTTCAGGATTTGGACTATGAGATTGTACAGGTGGAGGACGGCAGAGTAACCTATCGCGGAGACGAGAGTGTTATCGCGCGTGCAAATACCTTTTTGAGAACGACGGAGCGTGTGCTTTTGAAGGTGGCAAAGTTCCATGCAGAGACCTTTGATGAATTATTTGAAAAAACAAAAGAGCTTCCGTGGGAGAATTTCATACCGAGAGACGGAAAGTTCTGGGTGGCAAAGGCGACCTCGATTAAGAGTAAGCTGTTCAGCCCGTCGGATATCCAGTCGATTATGAAAAAGGCGATTGTAGAGCGTCTGAAAAAGGTGTACCATCTGGACTGGTTTTCGGAAAGCGGTGCCAGCTATCCGATTCGTGTAACCTTTATGAAGGATGAGATTACGATAGGAATAGATACTTCGGGCGAGTCCCTGCACAAGCGTGGTTACCGCCGACTGACGAGTAAGGCTCCGATTACGGAAACACTGGCAGCGGCGCTGATTAGCCTAACACCGTGGAAGCGTGACAGAATTTTGGTAGACCCGTTTTGCGGCAGTGGTACGATACCGATTGAGGCTGCAATGATGGGACTGAATATGGCACCGGGCAGAAATCGCAGCTTTCTTGCAGAGACTTGGGACAATCTGGTTCCGGAGCGCGTGTTTACGGAAGCGAGAAAAGAAGCGGATGATTTGGTGCTTCGGGATGTTACGATGAATATTCAGGGGTATGATATTGATAAGGATGTGATTGGAGCAGCACGTCAGAATGCGATACTTGCCGGAGTGGACAAGCAGATTCATTTTCAGGCACGTCCGGTAGCGGAGCTGTCCAGCCCGAAGAAGTACGGATTTATTATTACCAATCCGCCGTATGGTGAGCGCTTAGAAGAAAAGGCAGCACTTCCTGCCTTGTACAAGGAGATGGGTGCTGCCTTTGCGAAGCTGGATACCTGGTCGTATTATCTGATTACCAGCTATGAGGATGCCCAGAAATACCTTGGGCGTACTGCGGATAAAAACCGCAAGATATATAATGGTATGCTTAAAACGTATTTTTATCAGTTTTCGGGTCCGAAACCTCCGAAGACTCCAAAAATCCAATAATATCGGACATGATTTCCTGCCGGTTCGGCTCGTTTAACAGCTCGTGCCGGCAGCCCTCATAGAGGGTGCAGTCGATTTTGGTAAAATGAAGCTTCTGATACATGACCATCAGGCGAATAACATCATTTCCGTAATGGCTGACGGCGTCTTGGTCTCCGGAGATAAGCAGAATCGGTAAATCCTTACGGGTTTGTCGCAGATTTATTGGCTGGGAAACAAAATGAGCCAGCCGGAACAGATTGCGGTAATAACCGGCGGTGCAGACAAAGCCGCAATACGGGTCACTGATATAGGCGCCGACTGCCTCCTGATTGCGGGTCATCCAGTCAAAGCGGGTACGCTCGGAAAGTTTGCGAAAGAGTTTGCCCTCGGTCAAAAAGCGATTTAAAAACGGTGATATGTGGTTCTTGCCGCGAAACTGGCAGACGAGCGCAGAAAGCAGACTGGCAGTAAGCGAACCGGCAAGGGTAGGAAATACGGTGCCGGATAAAATAACCGCATCGGCTAAATCGCAGACCTGTGTGGCACCGCGGGCAATCAGTGAGCCGCTTCCCTGACCGAACAGATAGAGTCGGCTGCCGCGGTTGTGCTCGGATACATAGCTTAACACATCGACAGCATCCAAAATCAGTTTTTTATAGCCGTCGCGTTCGGATAGGATACCCAGCTCCTCGAGCATTTTGTCCTGACCGTGTCCGCGCTGGTTGTAGAGATAAACGTCATATCCGTGTTGATTCAAAAATAAGGAAAACTCGCGGTAGCGTCCGCAATGCTCTGCGAGATTGTGCAGTACGACTACCGTGCCGCGAATTTCTGCGGCGGATGAGAGATAGGGAATCAACGGGGTTTCATATTTATCGGAATGAATCAGTATCAGTTCATTGGTTTTCATATAAGTACACTCCTTACATCTTCCGTGTTGTAAACTTATTATAATATGTATCCTTAGAAAAAGCAAATATATAAAACTGGGAGGCAAAGGATTTTGCAGAATGACAGATTATTGAAGCAGGTAACGATTTGCAGTGTATTTTTGCTGATGGTTGCACTTGCTTTTTCGTATAGAAATGAGAAACGCTTTGAGGTAGAAGCGGCAGGACAGGCACTGCATACGGAGGCGACACCACAACCGGAGCACGCAGGACAGCCTGAAAAGGAAGTGGTAAAAAAGAATACTGAGCCGCCGCAACCGACGCCGACGCCGGCACAGTCATTGCCTGCGCATCTGACGCCGGAACCGCGCATGAGTCCGACGCCGATACCGACGGAGGCGGCTGGGGGAGTCTGGGCAGCGGTACGGGGAGCGGAAAGCTCACGAACCGCACAGGAGCTTGCTAAAGCAGGGGGACGGACAATTATTATAGAAAAGCCGATTGGGGTGGATACCGAGTTAAAGCTTGAGGATTTGGCGGTGGACTGCCAGATTCGCCTCACAATTCAGGGAAAAACGGCAGGAGAATTTACGGTAGAGCATGTATATCGGATTGCGGAGGAAACCTTTTATGAAGGCGCACCGCCAAGTCCGACACCAATGTTGTCTTTGACACCAACGTTGTCTTTGACACCAATGTTGTCTTTGACACCGACACCGCTGAGTTCGGTTAGTGATGCACCGGTAGCGTCAGTAAGTCCGGCACCTGGTCCGATACCTGACTTGTCGCCGGAGGATGCGATGTCTCCGTGGTGTAATGACCCGGTAAGGGCATGGAAGCTCAGCGAAGGAGTCAATGAAGACGGAACGGAGAGTGTAACGCTTTTGTTTACGTTAGACACCGTTTATGCATACCGGATTGTGGAGGATGAGTACAATTATTATATTTGCCTGCTGCGTCCGAAGGATGTGTACGACAAGATTGTCGTCGTGGATGCGGGGCATGGAGGAATTGATTCCGGTACCTACGCAAAGAATCATGAGTATGATGAGCACGAAATGAATCTGAGTATTGTGCTTTACTTAAAGGAGCTTTTGGATGCGACACCGGAAATTAAGGTGTATTATACCCGGGTGACAGACCGGAGTCTGACCCTAAGCCAAAGAGTAGGACTGGCAAATGCAGTGGAGGCAGATTTTTTCTTAAGCGTACACTGCAACGGAAATGAAACACGTTACCTCAACGGAACCGAGGTACTCTATACAGCGGCGCAGGATGACTGGCAGGGAATGAATTCCAAAGGGTTTGCGCAAATATGCATGGACAAGCTGGATGCCTATCTTGGCTTAAAGAATCTTGGTCTGGAGGCACGGGAAAATAACGTAACGATTTTAAAGGATGCACAGGTGCCGGTAGCTTTGGCAGAGGTCGCGTATATGTCGAATGCATCGGATATGGAGCAGCTGGCGAAGGAGAGAACCAGACGGGCTGCGGCGCAGGCATTGTACGAAGCGATTTTAGAGGGATACCGGCAGTTAGAACAGGAATAAAGGAGAGAAAAGAAGCTATGAAGAAATTGATTTTTGCAACGGGCAATGAAGGAAAAATGAAGGAAATTCGTGAGATTTTGAAGGATTCGGGCTACGAGGTGCTTTCGATGAAGCAGGCAGGCTTAAATCCGGAGATTATCGAGGATGGTAAGACCTTTGAGGAAAATGCAATCATCAAGGCAAGGGCAATCTGTGAATTGTCCGGTGAAATTGCGTTAGCAGATGATTCGGGGCTGGAGGTGGATTATCTGGACAAGGCACCGGGCATTTATTCGGCACGCTTCTTAGGAGAGGATACCTCATATGAGATAAAGAACGGTTATATTCTGGAGAAGCTGCAGGGAGTAGAGGGCGAAGCGAGAAGCGCTCGTTTCGTGTGTGCGATAGCAGCAGCCTTTCCGGATGGCAGAGTAGAGACCCGTACTGCGACGATTGAGGGACAGATTGCACAGGCCCCGGCAGGCGAAAATGGCTTTGGTTACGACCCGATTTTCTATGTGCCGGAATATGGCTGCACGACGGCAGAGCTTTCGATGGAACAGAAAAATGCCATCAGTCACCGGGCGAAGGCGCTCAGAGCAATGAAAGAGGAAGTGCTGTAATGAGCGTGAAGAAAAAAATTTTGATTATCAGTGATACGCACCGGCAGTTTACTTATTTGGAGCGTTTGCACGAGACCATAGAAAAGCCGGATTTGATTCTGCATCTGGGAGATGTGGCAAGGGATCAGGACTATATTCAGGCATTGTTTGAATGTGATGTCGATATGGTGGAGGGGAACAATGATTTCTTTTCCGGCTTGCCGGGGGAATTTACAATGCATATCGGAAACCATGTGGCATTTCTGACGCATGGTCACGGATATTCTGTTTATAACGGAACGGATCGTCTGCTGCGACGTGCCAAGGCAATGGGAGCGGATATTGCGATATTCGGTCATACGCATTGTCCGATGATGGAGCCGCGGGAGGGTGTGATGCTGATGAATCCGGGAAGTATTTCCAGTCCTCGCCAATCCGGCAGACAACATACTTATATTTGGATGGAAGTGGATGAAAATGGAGAATATCGGGCGGATATTCGTGTGGTGGAATAGGTCGAAGAAAAAAGATTGTTAAATTTTATGAAAAAGTTTGTTAAAAAGTTGACAAACATAAAAAATGGTGTTATGATATAACCATAGTTTTGAGTAACTCTATTATCTATGCAAAACATATCAATCAAGGAGGACGGAATTATGTCTAGAAAAGTAGTTTTAGCAGGTGCATGCCGTACGGCAATCGGAACAATGGGTGGTTCCTTAAGCAACGTGCCAGCAGCAGAGCTTGGTGCAGTCGTTATTAAGGAGGCATTAAAGAGAGCAGGAGTTGCTCCAGAAGCAGTAGATCAGGTATACATGGGTTGTGTAATCCAGGCTGGTCAGGGTCAGAACGTAGCTCGTCAGGCAGCAATCAAGGCTGGTCTGCCAATCGAGGTTCCGGCAGTTACCATGAACGTCGTATGTGGTTCCGGTCTGAACTGTGTAAATCAGGCTGCTCAGATGATTATGGCAGGAGACGCAGATATCGTAGTAGCAGGCGGTATGGAGAATATGTCCATGGCACCATACGCTATGCCACAGGCTCGTTTCGGATATAGAATGAACAATGGTACTCTGGTAGATACCATGGTAAATGATGCTCTTTGGGATGCATTCAACAATTACCACATGATTAAGACCGCAGATAACATCTGTGAGGAGTGGGGCTTAACCCGTGAAGAGTTAGATGAGTTTGCAGTAAAGAGCCAGCAGAAGGCTGAGGCTGCACAGGCTTCCGGCGCATTCGAGGATGAAATCGTTCCTGTAATGGTAAAGAAGAAGAAGGAAATGGTTGAGTTCAAGGTAGATGAGGGTCCAAGACCTGGCACTACTATGGAAGCTCTCGCAAAGTTACGCGCAATCAACAAGGATGGTTTTGTTACCGCAGGTAACGCTTCCGGTATCAACGACGGTGCAGCAGCAATCGTTGTTATGAGCGAGGAGAAGGCGAAGGAACTTGGCGTAACTCCTATGGCTACTTTCGTAGCAGGTGCTCTTGCAGGCTGCCGTCCGGAGGTTATGGGTATCGGTCCTGTTTACTCCACCAGAAAGGTTATTGAGAAGACCGGCATGAAGATTGAATATTTCGATATCATCGAGGCAAATGAGGCATTTGCTGCACAGTCCATTGCTGTTGGTAAGGATTTGGGTATCGATGTTGATAAGCAGCTTAACCCTAACGGCGGCGCAATTGCATTGGGTCACCCCGTAGGA
>JAFTQM010000031.1 GCA_017462755.1 Lachnospiraceae bacterium
GATAAAGATAAGGATAGTGGATACAATAATAGAGGATTCAGCGGCAACCGTGGCAGAGATGCCAGAAGCAGCGAAAAGAGCAGCATCAAGTCGGATTTGGCAAACGAGCTGACCAAGGAACAACGTGCAGCAGCCTTCAATGATCGAAATCGTGATAAGAATCGCGACAAGCGCGACCGTGATATGGACGATAACGAGATGATGAAGGGCAAGAAGGACCCGAACAGAAAGGGTGCTTTCATTAAGCCGAAGCCACAGCCGGTAGTAGAGGAAAAGGCAGATGAGATTAAGACCATCATCATTCCGGAGGTGCTGACCATTAAGGAATTGGCGGATAAGATGAAGCAGACTCCGTCGGCACTGGTAAAGAAGCTTTTCTTAGAAGGCAAGATGGTATCGATTAATCAGGAAATTCCGTTCGAAGAGGCAGAGGAAATTGCATTAAGCTTCAACTGTATTGCAGAAAAAGAAGTAAAGGTAAATATGGTAGAGGAGCTCTTAAAGGAAGAAGAGGAGGACGAGGCACTGATGACCAAGCGTCCGCCGGTTGTCTGTGTTATGGGTCATGTAGACCATGGTAAGACCTCCCTGCTCGATGCAATCCGCAGCGCAAATGTAACGGCAAAGGAAGCCGGTGGTATTACCCAGCACATCGGTGCGTATGTTGTAGAAAAGAATGGTGAGAGAATCGCATTCTTAGATACCCCGGGACACGAAGCATTTACCTCCATGCGTATGCGTGGTGCACAGGCAACGGACATTGCGATTCTGGTAGTCGCAGCGGACGATGGTGTTATGCCGCAGACCATCGAGGCAATTAACCATGCAAAGGCAGCAGGCGTACAGATTATCGTAGCAGTCAACAAGATTGATAAGCCAAGTGCCAATGTAGAGCGCGTAAAGCAGGAGCTGACCGAGCATGAGCTGGTAGCTGAGGATTGGGGCGGAGATACCATCTTCGTACCGGTGTCCGCACATACCCATGAGGGTATCGACCAGCTGTTAGAGATGATTCTGTTGACGGCAGAGGTAGAGGAGCTGAAGGCAAATCCAAACCGCGCGGCAAGAGGTATCGTAATCGAAGCAGAGTTAGACAAGGGACGTGGTCCGGTAGCAACCATTCTGGTACAGAAGGGTACGCTGCATGTTGGTGACTGCGTGGCAGTAGGCTCGGCCTATGGTAAGGTACGTGCCATGATTGACGATAAGGGAAGAAGAGTAAAAGAGGCAACACCTTCTACACCGGTAGAAATCCTTGGATTAAATGCGGTTCCGGATGCCGGAGAGATTTTCACGGCAACCAAGAATGAGAAGGAAGCAAGAACGATTGCAGAGGCATATATTTCTCAGGATAAGGAGAAGCTGATTGCGGAGACGAAGGCAAAGCTTTCTCTGGATGGTCTGTTCTCCCAGATTCAGGCAGGTAATATCAAGGAGCTGAATCTGATTATCAAGGCAGACGTACAGGGCTCGGTAGAGGCTGTAAAGCAGAGTCTGTTAAAGCTGAGCAACGAAGAGGTAGCGGTACGTGTCATCCATGGTGGCGTAGGTGCCATCAACGAGTCCGACGTGTCACTCGCGAGTGCATCCAATGCGATTATCATTGGTTTTAATGTAAGACCGGATAATACGGCAAAGGATATTGCGGAGCGCGAGAAGGTAGATGTCAGACTGTATCGTGTCATCTATAATGCAATCGAGGATGTAGAGGCAGCTATGAAGGGTATGTTGGATCCGACCTTTGAGGAGAAGATTATTGCACATGCAGAGGTACGTCAGACCTTCAAGGCATCGGGACTGGGTGTAATCGCAGGTTCTTATGTACTGGATGGAAAGATTGTACGTGGCTGTTCGGCAAGAATTTCGAGAGAGGGTACCCAGATTTACGATGGACCTTTGGCTTCGTTAAAGAGATTTAAGGATGATGTGAAGGAGGTTGCCACCGGATACGAGTGTGGTCTTGTTTTTGAAAAGTTCAATGACTTGCAGGAATTTGACCAGATTGAGTTCTATATGATGGTGGAGGTTCCGAGATAATGAGAAAAAATAGTATTAAAAATACCCGTATTAACCAGGAGGTTCAGAAGGAATTGAGTATGTTGATTTCCCGGGAATTAAAGGACCCGAGAATCAACCCGATGACCTCCGTGGTAGCGGTAGAGGTAGCACCGGATTTGAAAACGGCGAAGGTTTATATTAGTGTTCTGGGAGACGAAGACTCCCAGAAGGCTACCATCAAGGGCTTGAAGAGTGCGGCACCGTTCCTGCGCGGAGAACTGGCGCGCAGAATCAATCTGCGCAATACGCCGGAGCTGCATTTCATCGGAGATCAGTCGATTGAATATGGTGTAAATATGTCGAAGCTGATTTCGGATGTGGCTGAGGAAGTAAGAGAGGCAGAGGCAAAACGAGGTGAACAGGATGAAAAATAATCACATTTGTGTTATTTTTCATCCGGCTGTTTGTGCCGTTCCGGCACAAACGAGCGAGATGCCTTGGAATGGAGGGAGCATATGGTTCTTGCAGATGCAGTGATGGCAGCAGAGAGCATTGCAATCGGCGGTCATATCCGACCGGATGGAGATTGCGCCGGCTCCTGCTTTGCGCTGTATAATTATATTCAGGAAAATTTCAACCGGGATTTTTCAAAGGATGTCGTAGTGTATATGCAGGATGTTCCGGAAAGCTTTGCTTTTTTGAAAAATTCCGAGAAGGCGGTAGCGGATTGCAGTGAGGATATTCGCTATGATTTGTTTATCGTACTGGATTGCAGCAGTCCGGATCGTCTGGGTGATGCCGAGAAATATTTTCATAGTGCAAAGCATACACTTTGTTTTGACCATCATATTACAAACGATGGAAAATTTGCGGAGCAGACGGTAGTAAAGGCAGATTACAGCTCGACCTGTGAAGTGCTTTTCGATGAAATGGAGCCGGAGAAGATTTCGTTACCGGTGGCAGAAGCATTGTACTTGGGTATCGTGCATGATACCGGAGTGTTCAAGCATTCGAATACCTCCGAGCGGACAATGTGTATCGCAGGCAAGCTGCTTTCCATGGGGGTAGCCTCGGAAAAGATTATTGATGGCACCTTTTATGAGAAGTCCTATATTGAGAATCAGATTTTGGGACGCTGTCTGATGGAGAGCATGATGGTGCTGGACGGCAGAGTCATTCTTTCGACCTTAAGCCGGAGAATTATGGAGTTGTACGGCGTGGTACCGGCGAATTTGAGCGGTATCATTGACCAGCTGCGGGTTACCCGCGGAGTTGAGGTGGCGGTATTCATTTATGAAACCGAGCCGCAGGAGTACAAAATCAGTATGCGTGCAAACGGAGCTGCGGATGTCAGCAAGGTAGCTATGTTTTTTGGTGGTGGCGGTCATAAGAAGGCAGCAGGCTGCAATATGAGAGGACAGCTGCACGATGTTATCAACAATCTGCTGGCAGGTATTGAGCACCAGCTGGATGGCAACGCATAATGAAGAAACGTTTCAAAACGGGTGATTGATTTGAATGGAGTAATCAATGTATACAAGGAGCGCGGCTATACCTCCTTTGATGTGGTGGCAAAGCTGCGCGGTATCTTAAAGCAAAAAAAAATCGGACATACGGGAACGCTCGACCCGGATGCGGAAGGCGTACTTCCGGTATGTCTGGGGTCTGCGACCAGAGCCTGTGAGCTTCTGACGGAAAAGGACAAGGAATACGAAGCGGTGCTGTTGTTCGGAAGGATAACGGATACGCAGGATATTACCGGAACGGTATTGGAGGAGCATCCGGTTACAATCTCGGAGGAGGAGGCAAAGCGATGTCTGCTTTCTTTTCAGGGAGAGTACGACCAGATTCCGCCGATGTATTCTGCACTGAAGGTAAACGGAAAGAAGCTGTATGAGCTGGCACGCGAGGGCAAGGTAATCGAGCGTCAGCCGCGCCGGGTAACCATTTATGAGCTGCGGATTTTGGAGACTTCGTTTGACGGAGAAGAAAAATGGATTCGTTTTGCAGTGACCTGCAGCAAAGGCACCTATATCCGGACGCTTTGCGAGGATGTAGGAAGAAAGGCAGGCTGCGGCGGCTGTATGAAGAGTCTTAGGCGTACCAGAGTCAGTTCCTTTTTGGAACAGGACAGTCTGACGCTGGCACAAATCGAGCAATATCGGGATGAGGGCAGAATGGATGAGATTCTGCTTTCAACCGAGCGGTTGTTTTTGCGATTTCCGGCAATGCAGACAAAGCCGGAAGCGGATAAGTTGCTGCAGAACGGTAATAAGCTGTCAAAGGGCAGTCTGAGGGCGTACCGGGATGAGCCGAACGAAGAGGCAGGGCGGGTAGCGTTATCCGACGGAAAGGCAGCAGAAGGCGTGACCGGACCGATTGACGATATACAGCCGTGGTATCGGATTTATGACAGTACCGGAAGATTTACTGCGTTGTATCAATACGAAGAGGCGGAGCGGCTCTACCGGAATGTAAAAATGTTTGGAACGCAGGAATAACACTTGGGAAAGAGTGAAGAACACGATGGAATATATTAGTGCAAAGGAATTTCAACTGCATAATACCTGTGTGACGCTGGGAAAGTTTGACGGGATACACCTTGGGCATCGCAGATTGCTTGCCGAGCTGGCAGACAAAAAGAAGAACGGTTGGAAAAGCGTTGTTTTTACATTTGATTTTCATCCGGGGATGCTGCTTGCCGGAAAGGAGCAGCAGGTAATCTATACCCGGGAGGAAAAGCAGGCAATTTTGGCGAAGCTTGGAGTGGATGTGCTGGTAGCGTATCCGTTTTCGAAGGAGACGGCGGCGATTCCGGCGGAGGATTTTATCAGTGAAATCTTGGTAGGACAGCTGGATATGCGCTGGATTGCGGTCGGAAAGGACAATCGCTTCGGACACAACCGCAGAGGAGATGCAACGATGCTTTCGCAGTATGCCGCACAGTATGAATACGGTGTGTCGGCCGTGGATAAGGTACGGTTGGATGGTGACATTGTCAGCAGCACGAGAATTCGCGAGGAGCTGCTTGACGGCAAAATCGAGCAGGTTAACCGGTTACTCGGAGCACCGTACCATGTGCGCGGAAGCGTAGAGCACGGCAGGCGAATCGGGCATACCATCGGGGTTCCGACGCTGAATCTGATTCCGCCGGCAGAGAAGCTTCTGCCGCCGCGGGGAGTTTATGCCACTAAGACATGGATTGACGGAAGAGAGTACCTTGGTATGACGAATATTGGTGTGCGACCGACCGTCGGCGAACAGGAGGTACCGTGGGTGGAGACCAATCTGTTTGACTATGACCAAGAATGTTATGGTGCGGAGGTATGCACCGACTTTTATCATTATCTGAGGGCAGAGCAGCGGTTTGCGAATGTGGAGCAGCTAAAGCAGCAGCTGATGCAGGACAGGGAAGCAATTCTGCACTATTTTGCGAGTGTGTGATTTGTTTAGCGGCATTATTTTTCACAAAGTATGAAAAAAAATGAAAAAGAATAAAGAAAAAAGAAAAATAAGGTCTTGATTTATGCGCTTGTTTATATTAAAGTATAAAAGGGCTCAAAGAGTGAACCAAAAAAATTTAAAAAAGGAGACTGAAAAATGAATTATCTCACAAAAAAGAACTTTGGAATTCCGGCAGGAATCTTAGCAGCACTTTCCGTACTGCTTGGCTACAGCCTGTATGCAGGCGGTGTTTCGACCGTACTTCTTGTATTTGTAGCGGTTGTATTCCTGTTTGACTTCGATGAGAATGTTAAGAGCATGTTAAAGCAGTCTTTGATTCTTGCTTTCATCGGCAGATTGGTAAAGATGTTAATCAGCATGCTTGGTACTGTTCTCAGCTGGTTCTCTAACGCATCTATTTCTGATTCCGAAGGTATCAGAACAACCTACAAGGTATTTAACAAGATTTACGAAGTAGCAACCGATTTAGTAGGCTTCGTATTCATCTTCTTGTTCGTGTCCCTGCTGGCAGCAGCAATCAAGAACAAGACTGCAAAGATTGGTTTCCTGACTGCAAGCGTAGAGGCTGCTGAGAAGGAATCCGTAGCTTGCAGCAAGTGTGGTGCACCGGTAGAGAAGGGCGCAGCATTCTGCACAAAGTGCGGCAACAAGATGAACTAATCTTTTTGTAATTTACATATTTACAGAAGTCGCAATCTGTGTTATAGTAAATAGCGCAGTTGTGTAGCCGATACTCAGAGATTGGACATTCCGACCTTTCGCTTAGTATCCGGTGATATTATATTATTTAAGGAGGCTAACATCATGATTAGCAAGGAAAAGAAAGCAGAAATTATTGCAGCTTACGGCAGAACTCCAGAGGACACCGGTTCTCCAGAGGTACAGATTGCACTCTTAACTCAGAGAATTACTGAGCTGACTGAGCATCTGAAGAACAATAACAAGGATCATCACTCCAGAAGAGGTCTTCTGAAGATGGTAGGTCAGAGAAGAGGTCTTCTTGCATACTTAAAGAAGAACGATCTGGAAGCTTACCGTACTCTGATTGAGCGTCTTGGCTTAAGAAAGTAATTTAAAACGAAGAGGCTGTGCAGGTTGCACAGTCTCTTTTTTTGGCACTTTAGTATTGAATTTTATGTACGCCGGTGTTATAATGCCTGTGTTAGTGAATAGAGCAGAGTAGGAATTTGCGCGTTAAGTGTCATGAGGACGGGGAGTTGCCACATGAACGAAAAGGTTTCTTGCGGTGCAGATTTCGCATCCCGCTGCTACATCATAGAGGGTCTCCTTTTTGTTGTAGCGTGTTGCTTAGCAAAGGAATGAAAAGCGGTCTGCCTTTAACGAGGCAGATTTTTTTCGCTAACAGAAAAGGAGGAAGAAATGAATACAAATGGATTTTTGAAGGGTTCCGTTAGTTCCATGAAGAACCTGAAGTCACTCGTGGTTACCGGTATGCTGTTGGCGTTGCATCTGGTGTTGGCAGTGTTTGTCACGCTGCCGCTTACGGATACGGTAAGGATTAGTGTGGCGTTTATTACGAATGTTGTAACCGGCTATTTGTATGGACCGTGGATGGCACTGATAACCGGAGCATTGGGCGATGTATTGCAGCTGATGATAAAACCGACCGGCCCATGGTTTTTCGGATGGACGCTGAATGCTGCGCTGGGCGGTATGCTGTATGGTCTGTTTTTCTATCGGAAGTCACCGAAGGAGCCGGAGACGGTGACAGAGCTGCCGCAGCAGGAAAAGAAAGTTCGTATCGTACAGCTGCTTACGATGGGCTTGCCGGTGCTTATGCTGTTAGCATGGTTTGTAATGCCGTTTTTGACGGTAACAACCAAGGCAACGACAGAGATGCCGGAGGTTTCGGTGTTGGCAGAGGGAACTGCGTTGCAGCATTTACTTTCGTTGTTTCAGGGCTCCGGCAGTAAAAGCAGCGGAATGCTGGCGTTAGCAGCCCTTGTATTTGTTGTATTGATTTTGGTATTTGCAGTAGTACGCAAAAAAATACCGGTTATGCTGGTGTCGATTTTAGGTATTCTCTGGCTCTTGCTTCCGGTTTATACCGACCGTAAGGTGATGGAGGTGCAGAGCGGTTTTGCACTCATTTCGGCGGGCCTGGTGCTTTGTCTGCTGTTCATGCTGCTTGCAGTACTCTGGCAGCATTCGCTGGATGGTTTTTATCTGCTGCGCTGCTTCTTCGTTATGGCAATTGTAGCCATTGTGATTCAGATGTTCCTCGGAACATACTGGTGTACGGTTATGTATGGAAAGGGCTTTTGGTTCTATTTTGTGCCGCGAGCAATCAAAAGTCTGATTCAGCTTCCGTTCAATACCGTGTTAGCGTATTATGTAATTGCAGCAGTAAAACGTTTTCGACTGGTTCAATAAGATATAAGTAAATGTACCCCAAAAGCCTGTCAGAAGGAGAAAAATATCAAGAGGAATAGATATTCAGATAAGCTATGAAAGATGAATATTTGCGCTAAAATACGTGTATACAATTCGATGAATGCGAATAAATATGCACAAATACTGCATCTGCTTTATTTGGATAAAGAAATGACGTGTTGAAGTTTTCTTGACATCCGCAATAAAATGCTATATTATATTTGCATGCATATTTATAAATCTCACAATGGAGTGGATAAGGTATTTATCTACTCCATTTGGGGGTTATAATGAATAAGTTTTTTGAAAGGGTATACCCTTTCATTAACTACAATCTATGATTGTAGTTAATGAATTATTTAATGATATTATGCAGCTGTAAGGGCTGTCTAATATAAAGAATGGCAATTTTGCCGCAAAGAATTAGGAGGAATACTATATGAGAAAATTTTCCAAGAGAGTCCTCTCTGTAGCATTGTCCACAGCAATGGCATTTTCGTTGGTTGCTTGTGGCTCGAAGGATGACTCGAACAAAGATTCCGGTAATGGAACTGAGAACACCGGAAATACCGGATCTGAGAGCACTGGTGGAAATACCGGTAGCGAGAACACCGGAAATACCGGATCTGAGAGCACTGGTGGAAATACCGGTTCTGAGACCGCGGAGCTTTCCTATGATGAGCAGTCCAAGAAGATTTATGATGCAGTACTGGGCGAGTTCTATGATGCTTACATGGTAGCAAAGGAAGCTGACAATGTATCTGAGAGATATGCATTGATGGCAGTTGCTGAGGCTAAGTTATTGGAGTCCGGCGTTATGCTTCCATTAACTTCCCGTGGTGGTAACTATACAATTTCCAGACTGGCACCAAATACCGTCGACTATACCTTATGGGGTAACGACAATGAGCGTATCCATCAGGCTATCGTTACTACGGAGCTGATTTCTACTGAACACAGAGATGAGATGAAGGCAAAGTGGAACGAGGTAAAGGGTACCGGTACTTATGAGCAGTGGGTTAAGGATTACTTAGTTGAAAAGGGTTATACCTTAAAGGATTCCTATACTACCACATATACTTCTGATCCGGAGACTTGGGATGTTTTAGCTACTTCTTTGGCAGCTGACTCCGAGATGATTGTTCAGACCTATGACGGTCTGTTAGAGTATGATATGGAAGGTGTGCTTCAGCCTGCACTTGCTGAGAGCTATTCCGTATCTGAGGATGGTCTGGTATATACCTTCAACCTTCGTAAGGGTGTAAAGTGGGTAGATTCCCAGGGCAGAGAGGTTGCAGAGGTTAAGGCTGATGACTTCGTAGCAGGTATGCAGCACATGATGGATGCTATGGGTGGTCTTGAGTACCTCGTACAGGGTGTTATCGTAAATGCAAGCGAGTACATCGATGGTGAGGTTACTGATTTCAGCCAGGTAGGTGTAAAGGCAGTAGACGATTATACCTTACAGTATACCTTAGTAGCTCCTACTTCCTATTTTGATACCATGCTTGGTTATGGCGTATTCGCTCCAATGAGCAGAAGCTACTATGAGTCCCAGGGAGGTAAGTTTGGTGTAGAGTATGATTCTGCAGCAACTACCTATACCTATGGTAAGACTCCGGAAAATATCGCATACTGCGGACCGTTCTTAGTAACGAATGCAACCGCATTGAACACCATCGTATTCAGTGCGAATGAATCCTACTGGAATGCAGATAATATCAACGTTAAGAAGTACACCGTATTATACAATGACGGTTCTGAGGCAACCAAGGCTTACAACGATGCAATCGCAGGTACTACTGATGGTGCTGGTCTGAATGCATCTGCTCTTGAGCTTGCAAAGCAGGATGGTAACTTCGAGAAGTATGCATACGTTGCAAGCTGTGATGCTACCTCTTTCATGGCATTCTACAACTTGAACCGTGCAGCATTTGCAAACTTCAACGATGCAACAAAGGTTGTTTCTACTCAGACTGAGGAAATCGCTGCAAGAACCAAGGCAGCTATGAACAACGTTCATTTCCGTAGAGCAATTTCCTTCGCAGTAGACAGAGGTGCATACAATGCACAGTCCGTAGGTGAGGAGTTAAAGTTAACTTCCTTAAGAAACTCCTACATCCCTGGTACCTTCATTCAGTTGGCTGAGGATGTTACTATTGATATCAATGGTACTGCTACTACATTTGCAGCAGGTACCTGGTATGGTGCAATCGTTCAGGCACAGATTGATGCAGACGGCGTAGCAATCAAGGCTTTTGATCCGACTGCAGACGGTGGTATCGGTTCCTCCGATGCATATGACGGCTGGTACAATGCAGATGAAGCAGTAGCTGAGTTGAATAAGGCAATCGAGGAGCTTGCAGCAGCAGGTGTTGCAATTGACGAGTCCAACCCAATCTACATCGATGTTCCATATCCGGCAAACAGCGAGTCCTATACCAACAGAGTAAATGCTTACAAGCAGTCGCTTGAGAATGTACTCGGCAAGAAGGTTATCGTTACTCCGGTAGCTTGTGCAGATTATACTGAGTGGTACTATGCTGGTTACTATCCAAGCTATGGCTACGAAGGCAACTATGATATGAGTGACGTATCCGGTTGGGGTCCTGACTACGGTGATCCTGCAACTTATCTGGATACGATGTTACCTGACTATGCAGGTTACATGATGAAGGCAATGGGTATTTACTAAAATGCATTTGTTGTGTGACGAAGCGTAGTGGAGTCGTGGCAGAATAAACTAACTTTATAAAAAATAAGCTTGCAAGAGAACGAGACTTGCTCGTTCTCTTGCAATGTATTGGTGAGAGACAAATTATGGCGAAATATTTATTAAAGCGTTTGTTACAGGGAATTTTTTCAGTTATGATTGTCGTTGCAATCGTTATGATTATGATTTATTCGTTATTGGATCGTAATCTGATTTTTGCGAACGACTCAGTTTTTTCGCATCAGAGCAATAATTCCAAGGAAACCTACAAATATGCTAAGTGGGAAGAGTATGGTTATCTGGATTATGTGCCATATGCGGATTATTTGCTGGAGCTTGTCAAGAAGGGTGAAATTGACGAGGAAACCAGAAAAGCAGCAGTTGGTATCGGTAGAACAGCAGAGGCAGATTCTGATATTGTAAAGGAATATGTTGCTAAATATACCGAGTACTATGAGAGTCAGGGATATAAAGTACGAAGAATGGACGCAGTAATGCTGTCAGGAAAAAAGGTTGCGGACGGAGGTAAGCAGCAGCTTTTTGCGTACAAGGATATTCCGTTGCTCAAGCGTTTGGGCACTTATTTTGCGGGGCTGTTTGAAATCGATAATATTAATACTGTAGAAGAGGATATCGGCGACAGAGGACTTACCTTTACGTTATATGATCCTGTTTATGGTGGTGAGAAGTTTTCGCCGGCAATTATCGGTAATGGTACAAAACACAAGTATTTGTTATATTTTAATTCGAAATTTCCATATATTCATCAGAATATAGTTACAATAAATCTGGGTACTTCGTATACCGTAAACAAGGGTATTGATGTATTTACGACGATGACGCAGTCGCAGGGTTCTTATGTCAAGTCGACCGTGACTTATCCGACCGGATTGGTGGAAGAAAGTGCGGATGATTTGCATACGGCAACGTATTCTGTGGGCTCTCGTGAGACCAGTTTGATTTATCAGGAGCGTTTCACGGACGATTATACCAATGTAGGTATTGTGAAGTCCGGATTATCTAAGATGGGTTACTCGTTCTCCATCGGTATCTGTGCAGTTATTATGTCGTATCTGCTGGGTATTCCGATTGGTATTTTGATGGCGAGAAAGAAGGACAAGCTGGTAGACAAGATTGGTACGGTTTATATCGTGTTCATTATCGCAGTTCCTTCGCTGGCGTATATTTTCCTGTTCAAGGCAATCGGTGGTAATTTGGGTCTGCCGACGACCTTCGATATGGAATCTACCAGTAAGCTGATGTTTATTCTGCCGATTGTTTCGTTAGCGTTGCCTTCGATTGCAAACCTGATGAAGTGGATGCGGCGTTATATGATTGATCAGATGAATTCGGATTATGTTAAGTTTGCAAGATCCGGTGGTCTGACGGAAGGTGAAATTTTTACAAAGCACATTTTAAAGAATGCGGCCATCCCGATTGTACACGGCATTCCGGGTGGTGTGCTCGGTGCTTTGACCGGTGCAATTATTACCGAGCGTGTGTATGTAGTGCCTGGTGCAGGTAACCTGCTTACCACAGCTATCAACCAGTACGACAACGGTGTAATTGTCGGTGTAACCTTGTTCTATGCATTGTTAACCGTAATATCGATTATTTTGGGCGATATTTTAATGGCAATGGTAGATCCAAGAATTTCATTCTCGACGAAGGATAGGTAATGATTTATGGATTATGACTACAGTAAATTAGGTATGTCTGAAGAAGAGCTCTTTGCCAGAGTGGAATTTGACGGCAGCTCCTCCGAGAAGATTGCTGCGCCGAAGTATTCCTATTGGCAGTCTGTGTTCCGTGTATTCTTCAGAAAAAAGATTAATATTGTAATATTAGCGCTCTTGGCAGTGATTATTGCCTTTGCGTATATTTATCCGACCGTGGTGGAGTACGACAAGTATGCAAACCTGATGGATTCTGCAGCAAAGCATTTGTCACCGAAGAAAGCGTTAGAGAAGTTTGGAAACAGCATTCATTGGATTTTAGGTACCGGTGCAGCAGGTCAGTCGACCTTTGATGCGGTATGGTACGGTTCGAAGATATCGATTTCCCTTGCACTTTGCTGTGCTGCCATCAATATGACGATTGGTGTAGTAATCGGTGCAATTTGGGGCTTCTCGAAAAAAGTGGATGCGGTTATGATGGCAGTATACAATGTCATTGGTAACATTCCGTATATTTTGTTTATTTCGGTAATGGTTATGTTATTTACACCAAGCTTTTGGACAATGGTATTGGCACTGACAATTACCGGATGGCTCGGAATTGCGTACTTCATTCGTACACAGGTTATCATTATTCGTGACAGAGAGTACAATCTGGCATCGAAGTGTCTGGGTACCTCGACACCGAAGATTGCGATGAAGAACATTCTTCCATTTATGACATCCATCATTGTAACCTTGTTAGCAACGGAAATTCCTTCCTATATTTCTTACGAAGTGTTCCTCGCTTATATCGGTATGGGACTTTCCGATATGTCACTCGGTCGTATGATTTTCGAAGCAGAGAGTGCGATGGTTACTCCGGGTTGGGAATTTGAGTTCTGGAGCCCGGTAGCTGTTTCGGCAATTATTACCGTGGTATTGTATGTAGTAGGTCAGAATCTTGGTGATGCATCTGACCCAAGAACACATATGTAAGAGGGAATCGGAATGCAGGAAAAGAAAGTATTATTATCAATCAAAGATTTGGACGTAAAGTTCCGTGTCCGTGGACGTATTTTATCTGCGATTCGTGGAATTTCTCTGGATATCTATGAGAATGAATCCATCGCCATCGTAGGTGAGTCCGGTTCCGGTAAGTCGGTATTTACCAAGACATTTGCCGGTATGCTGGATGCAAACGGTTATGTAAGCAACGGACGCATTATATTTAATGATGAACAATTGTCAGATACGGTAGTAAGCAAGACCTCGATAGCAGAAAAGCTGATAAAGCGTGCTTTGCATAAACTGAATGAGCATGCAAAGCTGGAGCTGGGAGCTGCGACCTATCGTGAGATTCTCGCACTGGAGGCTGAAAAGGCTGCAAAGGAAAATCTGACGGATGAAGAAAAGGACGAAGCAGCGCGTAAGCATAAGGCGTTGGCTGCAAAGAGAGCCGATGTATACAACTACAAGACGACGCTGAATTCCAAGAAGGACAAAGACAAGATTAAGGAAGCAACCAGACAGCTGGCAGAGTTGGATGCGAAGTTAAAGGAGCAGGATGGTGCTACGGAGCGTTTGGCGAAGGCGAAGAAGGCAGCGGTAGCACAGGATTCTGCATATTTGGCAGAGTACAATAAAAAGCTGGCAGAGCTGAAGGAAAAGCACGCAAAGGAAATCGAAGGCGAGATTACAGAAGCAGCAGTAAAGCGCAACGAGATTCTCGCAAAGGAGATTTATCTTTCGGTTGGAAGATATGGATTTAAGCAGCGTGTAAAGCTTTTAAACAAGCTTTTGGATGCATTAAAGAAGGCAATGCAGTTAGGTATTGATTTGGATAACGAGGCAGAAAGAAATGCGGTATTTGACAATGTGGCATTCCGTGTGCGTTATCTGGATGAAACCGCAGATACGCTGCATGGCACTTGTATTTTAAATCTGGCAAACGTGAAGTACGCAAAGGACTGGACACAGATTCGCGGTAGCAAGATTGCGACGGTATTCCAGGACCCGATGACCTCGCTCAATCCGATTATTACCATCGGAAAGCAGATTACTTCCATCATTCTGAAGCATCAGGATTGTACGGAAGTAGAGGCGAGAAAGCGTGCGCTGGAGCTGATGCGTAAGGTAGGTATTCCGAATGCAGAAGCACGTTTTGACGACTATCCATTCCAGTATTCCGGTGGTATGAGACAGCGAATCGTTATCGCGATTGCACTGTCCTGTCAGCCGAAGATTCTGATTTGTGATGAACCGACAACCGCTTTGGACGTTACCATTCAGGCGCAGATTTTAAAGCTGATTAAGGATTTGCAGAAGGAATTCAATTACACGATTGTATTCATTACGCATGACCTTGGTGTGGTAGCAAATATCGCTGACCGTGTGGCTGTATTGTACGCGGGACAGATTGTAGAGCTTGGTACGGTAGAAGAGGTATTCTATGACCCACGTCATCCGTACACCTGGGCGCTGTTATCTTCCTTGCCGCAGCTCGCGCAGAGAAATACAAAGCTGTTTTCGATTACCGGTACACCGCCATCCCTTTACAACAGTATTGTGGGTGATGCGTTTGCACCAAGAAATCAGTATTGCTTAAAGATTGATACTTTAATGGAGCCGCCAATGTTCAAGGTAAGTGATACCCACTATGCCAAGACATGGTTGTTGGAGCCTCATGCGCCGAAGATTGAGAAGCCTGAGGGTATTCAGAACATTCACGAAAAGTTAGTGGATGCATTTAATATATAGGAGAATCAGACTGTGCTGAAGCAAGAGAACAAGGGACGTACTTCGCTGATACCGGAGCATGGACCTTTAGATGAAAATGGTAAAGAAATATTACTGTCATTAAAAAATGTAGACATTACGTTTGGCAAAGGCGACAATGCTGTTAAAGCTGTAAAAAATGCGTCCTTTGACATTTATAAGGGAGAGACCTTCTCACTTGTAGGTGAATCCGGTTCCGGTAAGACGACCATCGGTAGAGCGGTAATCCGTGTCAACCCATTGGCAGCCGGAGAGATACAGTACAAGGGTGTAAAGATTTCCGGTAAGATATCGCGTGCGTTGGATCGTCAGGTAATCCGTAATATCCAGATGGTATTTCAGGACCCGGCAGCATCCTTAAATGAGCGTGCTACGGTAGATTATATCGTTTCGGAGGGCCTGCACAATTTCCATTTGTATGAAAACGAAGCAGACCGTGCCAAAAAGGTAGAGGATATGATTACAGAGGTAGGTCTGTTACCGGAGCATCTGACCCGTTATCCACATGAGTTTTCCGGTGGACAGCGTCAGAGAATCGGTCTGGCTCGTGCGATGGTTATGGAGCCGGAGTTAGTAGTTGCAGACGAACCGATTTCCGCGCTGGACGTTTCCATTCGTGCGCAGGTACTGAACCTGATGAAGAAATTCCAGGAAGAAAAGCAGGTAACTTACCTGTTTATCGCACACGACCTTTCGATTGTAAGATTTATCTCCGATCGTATCGGTGTAATCTATAAGGGAGATATCGTGGAAATCGCTGATGCAGAGGAATTGTTTGACTTCCCATTGCATCCGTATACACACTCCTTGATTTCGGCGATTCCGATTCCGGACCCGCAGTTAGAGAAGAACAAGGTATTGTTTACCTACGACCCATGCATACATGATTACAGCGAGGACAAGCCGGAATTGGTATGCATCGGACATGACCACTGGGTATTCGGTAACAAGAAGGAAATCGAAGAGTACAAGGCAATCCGTGAAAAGGGTGTGCCGATGAAGACGATTACGATTTTGACACCGGAGGAGAAGGCCGCAGAAGAGAAGGCTGAGAAGAAGGAAGTAGCACCGCTGTCGGCAGAGGATGAGCTGATGGTAAATCTGGTGCATGATACCGGAAGCAAATGGTATGCGATTTTATCTTTCTTATTGCCGATTCTTGGTATTGTCGGAACTCTGTTGTTTAAGAAGTATAAGCACATGCGTAATTCGAGAGCATGTAAGAAAGGTACGATTGCAGGCTTTATAACCTGGGCGGCTATTCTGTTAATATTTGCGCTGTTACTTATACTGGTGGTAATCTAACATGGGACGAACGGTTAGGGGGAATAGTACACCTTCCCTTAAACCAATACAAAAAATAGAGCTTTCCGAAAAGAATATCAAATTGCGTGGAATTTTGGTTGCCTGTCTGTTGGTGTTAGGTGTTGTCCTGATTGCACAGGGAGTAAAGGGATTTTTTACGACCGAAGCAGGCTGGCAGGCGATTGAGGCAAAAGGCAAGGGAGCAAGTTGTAGCAACGAGTTCGTATTTTTGTATAATCTGGGCAGTAACGGAGTTTCTGCCACTGCGGAGAACAAAGCGATTGTTACACTTTATACCGAAGCAACGAAGAATGCATATCAGCTCTTTCATAGCAGGCAGAGCTTTGAGCAGGTGAACAATGTATATACCATAAATCAGCATCCAAACGAAGTGATTGTTGTGGATGAGGCGCTTTATAAAGCATTGTCACTGGTTCAGGAGAATGCCAGCAGGTATTTGTATCTTGCGCCGATATACAACCGGTACGATGATATTTTTTACTGCGACGATGATTCACAGCTCGTGGATTTTGACCCGCGCTTAAGTGAAGCAGTGGCGGAGGAATATCGTGCGGTTGCCGCATACGCGAGAGATGCTGCGCAGATAGATTTGCAGCTTCTTGGCGAGAATCAGGTTCGACTGTATGTCTCCGAAGAATACCTGCAGTATGCGAAAGAAAACGGTATTACGGATTTTATTGATTTTTTCTGGTTAAAAAATGCCTTTATCGTAGACTATCTGGCAGAGATCATGATAGCGAAGGGATATACGGCTGGCTCCATTTCCAGTTATGACGGATTTTCCAGAAATCTGGACAAGAGAACAGATACCGTATATGCGTTTAATATCTATGACAAGGTAGGTCAAACGGCATATACTGCTGCAATCATGCAGTATACCGGCTCTAAAAGCATCGTATATCTGCGAAATTATCTGATGAGCAGTATGGATGAACGGCAGTATTATGAGCTGACAAACGGAGAAATCCGAACACCATACATTGATATGGAGGACGGAGTTTCTAAGACAGCCAAGAATAATCTCGTAGCATATTCCAAGACAAAGAGCTGTGCGGAGATTGCAATGCAGGTAGCACCAATCTATATCGCAGATGCCTTTGAAGAAGAGAAACTGCTTGGGTTGCAGGACGCGGATATTTATTCGGTGTATTGCAAAGAGAGTGCAATATGCTATAATGAAAAGACGCTGACCCTGTCGGATATCTATGCAGGAGAAGCTGTAACATATACAACAGATTATGTTGGAGACAAATAAATAAAAGTAGACTAGAGACCATTTTGTCCGAAAACGGGCAGGATGGTCTTTTGTTCTTGACGAAACATTTGTTCTGGTTTATAATGAAAACAGAACAAATGTTCTTTTACGATAGAGCTTAGGATGGATGATATGAAGGATAACAGGGTGGTAGATGGTATGTCAGTGATTTATCAGGAAAATTTATCAATCGAACAGAAGCTGCGGATATTGTCGGATGCAGCGAAATATGATGTGGCATGTACGTCCAGTGGTGTCGAACGTGCGGGGAATGCTACGGATATCGGTAATTCGGTGGCAACCGGTATCTGTCACAGCTTTGCCGCGGACGGACGTTGTATTTCGCTGTTGAAAATCCTGTTTACGAACGAATGTATTTATGATTGTAAGTATTGTTTGAATCGCAGCTCGAATGATGTTGTGCGCACTTCCTTTACTCCGGAGGAGGTCTGCACCTTAACAATGGAGTTTTACCGAAGAAATTACATCGAAGGATTGTTTTTGAGTTCGGGGATTTTACGGACACCAAATTATACGATGGAGCAGATTGTAAAGACGTTACGATTGCTTCGTGAGGAGCATCATTTTAACGGATACATTCATTGCAAGGCGATTCCGGGAGCAGACCCGTCGTTGGTGGAGATGGCTGGCTGGTATGCCGATCGTATGAGTGTAAACTTAGAACTTCCTACCGCGGAGGGCTTGCGTGCATTGGCACCGCATAAGAATCGCAAGAATATTCTCCTTCCGATGCGAAAGATACAGAATGGCATTGAGGAAAGTCAGGAGGTACTGGGGATGACCGGAGGCAACAAAGGAGCCTACTGGCATACCAGACGGCGCTTGGAGGGAAAGAGTATTGCAGCAAAGCAGAAGGAGGATGCGACGAATTTTGCGCTGCAGAGTCCGCAGGAGAAGGCGCAGTTGCGTTTGGATTCCGGAGTATTGGAGCAGGGAAGAGCAGCGATGCGGCGGATGGAAGGAGGCAGTTTGTCCGCGCAGGAGAGCATGCCTCATGTGGATTTGCAGACGAGTGGATTGACCGGAACAGCGGCAACACTACAGGAGGTTCATAACACACCGGCAAGGTCTGCGTACAGTAAGGCATTATCTGTGATACCACCGAAGATGGTAAGACATGGCTTCGCCCCGGCAGGGCAGAGTACACAGATGATTATCGGTGCAACACCCGAATCGGATTTTGAAGTTATTTCCGTAGCAGAAGCACTGTATCAGAAATTTGATTTGAAACGTGTGTTTTATTCGGCATTTGTCCGTGTAAATGATGATTCGGCACTTCCGGTGCTGGCAGGAGGACCGCCATTGCTCAGAGAGCATCGGATGTATCAGGCGGATTGGTTGTTGCGCTATTATGGCTTTGAAGCGGGCGAATTGCTTTCAAAGGAGCGTCCGAATTTCAATATATTGATGGATCCGAAGTGCAACTGGGCAGTTGGACATTTGGAGGAGTTTCCGGTTGAAATCAGTACGGCAGATTATTTTACGCTGCTTCGGGTACCGGGGATAGGACCGAAGTCGGCAAGACGTATTGTAGAAGCGCGCAAAAGCGCAGTGTTGGATTTTAAGGCGTTAAAAAAGCTTGGGGTAGTATTAAAGAGGGCCTTGTATTTTATTACCTGTTCCGGACATATGATGTATCCGACGAAGATAGAAGAAACCTATATTATTCGACAACTGTTGAATACGGAGGAGAAATTGCCGGCACATCTGCGCGGAGACAGCTTTACCTATCAGCAGCTATCGTTGTTTGATTATTTGGGAGACGGAACAGCCGCCGGAGGGATTGCATAGCTCGAATCAGAAGAAATGAGGTGTAGGAATGCAGACGGAATTGGAGAATGCGGTATCAAAGCCGATACGTGTGTATCAATGTGAAAATAGCATAGAGGGAATTTTGTCCGGAATCTATCAGGCGTGGAGTAAAGCATACGGACATAAATATATTCGGCTTTCGGTTCCGGACTTAGAAGAAAGTGCGAATTTGGAATTTTTCTGTGAGTACTTCGAGGTGACACCGATACCGGAGCAGGCAGAGAAGGTGGCAGGTACGATACGCAATCGAATTTCGGTAAAGGTGTACGAGACCATGATTCATGCACTGCTTTCCAATCGGCCGGATAAGGCGGATGCAGTATACCATATGTTGGTAGGTGCATTTCGGTATGGAGAGAGTATTTTGGAACATCTGGCAGAACCGGCGGTGCAGGCAGTATTCGAGATGAACCGGTATGTCGGGAATGAAGCTCATTTATACAATGGTTTTTTGCGTTTTGAGGAATCGGTAAATGGTGTTATGCTGGCAAGATTTCAGCCAATCAACGATTTGCTGGAAGTGGTTACGCCTCATTTTGAAAATCGTTTTTCCAGAGAAAACTTCATTATATACGATACGGGAAGACAAAAGGCGGCGTTTCATCGGGCAGGATACCCCTTTGTGGTTAGAGAAGTGACCGAGGCGGAAATGCAGCAGTTTATGCATTGTTCGGAGAGAGAGCTGCAGTTTCAGCAGTTTTGGCAGACATTTTTTGAAACAATTGCGATTGCAGAAAGAGAAAATCCGAAGCTACAGCGCAATATGATGCCGCTGCATTATCGGAAATATATGACAGAGTTTAAAAAACGAGGAGAGAAGAACAGATAATTTCGAGGCGGAATTTTAAGTGAATGCATAATTTCATGATTTTGATGGATACTAGGAATGTAAAATAATTTACAGGAGGAGTATCATGAGAAAGAAAATTTGGATGTTATTGCTTTGCTGCTGTCTGATGCTGACAAGCTTTACGGCATGTTCGACCAATCCGGATACCAATAATAGTGCTACGGATGAAAATGCAGGAAACAGCAATCAGAATGGAACCAATGACAATGGAACAGATAATAATGGCACCAATGAAAATGAACAGAACGGAAGTAATACTATGAACGATAATGTTCAGAACAATGGAACCATTGGAGATGCAATCGAGGACGGTGCTAATGATGTGATGAACGGCATTGACAATGCAGTAGACGATATGACCGGACAGAACGGCGAGGCAGATAAAAATGCAAATGACGGTAATGCTGCAGGTGGTGCAGATAATGGAGCAAGCCGTTCGATTGGCGGAGGTGCAGGCAGTAATATTGCACCGGTGCTTCATTAATAAGCAAGCATTGGACGAGCATAAGCATCCTGTGCCAGACAGAGCAGTTAGGTTTCTGCTCTGTCATATACATAAAGAATATGCTGTTGTCCTTGATTCGTGTAGGTTTTTTCCGGTTTCATACCTAACCTTTGGGCGAGGCGAACAGAACGCTGATTTTGACAGTAGATGGATGCGACAATGCGGGAAATGTCCAATTCAGCGGTAGCATAAGCTAAGATAAAGCGGGTACATTCCAGTGCATATCCGTTTCCCCATTCGGCAGAATCGAACGCATACCCAAGTTCGATTTCCTCTTGATTATCAATGGTGCGGTTTTGGATACCGCTGTAACCAATCATTCGGTCATCTGTTTTGCGAAAGATTCCCCAAAAGCCATAACCATAAAAGCCATAGGCGTATTTTTGGTAGGTAAGCAAGTGTTCCAGTGCTTTTTCTGGATCGTTTGTTAACGGAGGGATAAATTCGGTAACTCCGGGTGCAGAATAAATGCGATATAGTTCTTTGATGTCTGCAGGCGTCAGCTCTTTTAGATACAGACGTTCGGTTTCTCCGATGGTAATCGCTTCCTTGGTTGCGCGTGAATGCATATGCTGCAGGAAGGTAGCGTTTACGGATTCAAAGCTCTGACAGATCATGTTTGCACTCCATAAATCCTGTTTGCCCGAATTTGGATTTTCAAAGCCAAGGACAGGAATACCGGCGGCAACGGCAGCCTTTACTCCGTTATAAGAATCTTCAATGACGACGCATTCGGAAGGAGATACGTTTAACTGGGAAGCTGCTTTTAGAAAGATGTCCGGTGCAGGCTTTGGATGTGCTACCTGCATGCCGGAGACAATTGTAGAAAGAAAAGATTCCAGTTGCAGGTTATGTACGGTATTTAGAATATCCTCCATTGGCGAAGAAGAAGCAATCGCAAGTTTTAAGCCATGCTGAGTAAGATTCTGCATGAGCTCGCGCACATGCGGAATGGCAGGATAGCCTTCTTCCTTTAATAATTCAATTTTGGCTTGTCGGTTTGCTTCTTGCAGTTCTTCGATGGAAGCAGTCAGATGATGCGTATCCTTGATTACCTCCAACATATGTTTTGCGGTGCTGCCAATGAAGGAATAACAATATTCTGTAGTAAGTGTGACACTATAATGGGAAAGAGCCAAAATGGCAGCCCTTGCGTGTAGCGGTTCACTATCAATGATAACTCCATCCATGTCAAATATTACAGCTTTTAGCATATATTACCTCGTTTTCGTACAATATAAAGTATGATTTACCAAGGAAAGAATATCATGTTACAAGAATATTTGCAATTGGAAAGTGATTCTGTTACAATAAAGCTGTGTTAGGGACGAGTCAATAGTTTCTCATAAAATAGACCGGCGAGAAACCATGCCGGAGCATAATCCAGTCGAATGACACCACGGTAGTGGAAGCGGGTATGACTATAATCCCAAGGACAGGCTTTATGTTTTTTTAGCAGGCGACCGGTGGCATATTCTGCACCGTAGATGCAAAGCATATAAACCGAACCGCGAAAAGCCGTGCTTTTACCGGAGATTTTTTTGCAGATAGGAGACAGGCAGGCAGCCATTCCATAGATAGGAAACATCCAGATAGAGGTTTTGCAGCTGAGACAACGGTCCTTAGTAACGAAGGAACCGACGCCGGTCCATAGGCATTCCATACACCAACCGGAAATGCCGCACATTAAAAAATCAGTGCCAAAATTTTTTTTCATACTCTCCTCATTTCTGAGCGACTTAGTGTGAAGAAGCAACACAAAGCATAGGCATGCATCTGCCATTTATGCTATTTGCTTTCGCTCAGAAACAAATAGCCGGTTATCTTGGTTGCTTGTAAAACGGAATAGGGATAGTATTTGAGGTTGTGAGAGATTATATACATAGAGTATGTTTTGTAAAAAGAGTGTACTCAGTGAATAAAATAGAAAGAAGGAAGCAGAGATGGAAATAGAGAGAAAGTATTTAGTCAAAGAAATTCCGGTTCTTGATGGTGTAGAAAAGAAGAAGATTGAGCAGGGATATTTGTGCCGCGGTCCGGTGGTGCGTATTCGAAAAAGCAATGAAGATTATATACTGACATACAAATCAAAGCTGGGGCTGAGTCAGGAACATGCAATTCAAAACAGAGAGGTGGAGTTGCCGTTAACCAAAGAAGCTTACGAGCATTTGAAAGAGAAGACAGACGGCAGTCTGATTCAAAAAACAAGATATTTATTGCCGCTGGAGGAAGGAAGAACCGCCGAACTGGATGTTTTCGAGGGAAGCCTGAGTGGTTTGGCATTTGTAGAAGTTGAGTTTCCAAGCGAAGAGGCAGCAATGCAATTTGTACCTCCGGTATGGTTTGGAGAGGATGTTTCGGCATTTCACTCGTTTAGCAATGGGTATCTTTCGGAAGTACAGGATTACGAAGCGTGGTTACATGCATGGGAAATAGAAAAAAATGATTTTTTGTTGAAAAAGTAGTTGACAAATTTTTTAACAAGGTGTATGATATAGACAAATAAAGACTCAATGACATACTGACAAAGGCAAACCTGCCGAAAGACAGGGACGCAAAGCTACAGGGCCTGTGAAATGGTTGCCAGCTATCAAAGTTGTAATTTTGTATTTGATAGGCTGGTCGTAGGATTAGCCTTTTTCTTATGTGAGCAGAGTAAAGTACAAGGCAAAATACCTGATTATTTACTTACACTATATCAACAACAGTTCTTGTTTGTTGATACTCCGGAGTTCTCCGGCTTACTCATGATAAATGTCGAATCGACAATTTCCCACGAATGATAAAATTGAACAGGTTTTTTAATGCCCAGAGAAAGCAGCATTTGCTGAAAACGTGCAAAGGATAAAGGTGAGTTAGTACACCTGGGGGTATTGGTCGTACATTGACAATTGAATCGAGCAGGAAAATACGAATGAAATCATACGAAAGAAACGGCTGGTCGTATTCCTTTACGAGTAGAAGATGTTCATCGTAATGTATAGATAATGTGCGTCTGCAGTTTGCTGCAGCGCTTGGTTAACCACGTTTTTCCAAAAAGAAAAAGCGAGGCTGAAAACGGGATTTTGACCCCATAGTGTCAATAAGGTTAACCCCGCTTGCCAATAAAAGCGAGGCTGAAAACAGGAGCCGAACCCTATATCGTTCGGTAGGTTAACCACGTTTTCCTCTAAAAGCGAGGCTGAAAATAGGGAGCTTACCTCGAGAATCGTAAGCAACGGAGAAGATTTTTTTCTTACCGCAAACCGAAAATAAGCTTATTGCCAAAGGAGAGTTTACAACATGAGAAAAGCAAAGAAAGTAGCAGTATTTGCATTAAGTGCAATTTTTACATTATCTACGATGGGTACGACAGTAGCAAGCGCAAAGCCGGATCAGGGAAGACCGGAAAGACCAGGTTCGCAGATTAAGGCGCCAGGATATTCTGTGGATGGTTATCATAATTATACAGATAAGGTAAGTGAGACAGAAGCTACCTGTACGACACCTAAGTCGATTACTTGGAGATGCAGTATTGAAGACGGATTTTTGTTTTGGACAGAGCAGTGTGATGCGACTCATACTGTATACTACGGGAATGCCCTTGGTCACACTGAGATAATCGATGCAGCAGTAGCAGCAACCTGTACTGCAAGCGGATTAACGGAAGGCAAGCATTGCTCCGTATGTGGAGAAGTGATTGTAGCACAGGAAGTAGCAGCTGCTCTTGGTCACACTGAGGTAGTTGATGCAGCAGTAGCAGCAACTTGTACTGCAACTGGTTTAACAGAAGGCAAGCATTGCTCCGTATGTGGAGAAGTGATTGTAGCACAGGAAGTAGTAGCTGCCCTTGGTCACACTGAGGAAATCGATGCAGCAGTAGAAGCAACCTGTACTGCAACAGGTTTAACAGAAGGCAAGCATTGCTCCGTATGTGGAGAAGTGATTGTAGCACAGGAAGTAGCAGCTGCTCTTGGTCACACTGAGGTAGTTGATGCAGCAGTGGCAGCAACACATACCACTACCGGATTAACGGAAGGCAAGCATTGTTCTGTATGTGGAGAAGTGATTGTAGCGCAGAAAGTTGTA
>JAFTQM010000032.1 GCA_017462755.1 Lachnospiraceae bacterium
CAAAACAGATATTTTGCAGATGATCACTTTGATTATAACACCTTTCGCTCAAATATGCTCGAAAAACCTTTGAAAAACAAACAACTTTTAAACGGCAGTGGAATTTACTTCTGCACTGGAATTTCGAATTTCAATTTAGGAAAATTCCTCATGGCATATCTCTCATTTTTGTGCTATACTATTTTCTAGCTGTTCTTTTATATATCACAGTATCCAGTCATCTCTGTATACCATCCTATATGCTAAAAGAGCACCTCGCACATATACCAAACCATTCTAAAAAAGTGAGGACACTATGAATAAAAAAGACATCTTAGAATTAAAACGACGTTTCAAAAAGACCCACTGCACCCTGACCAGGCTAGCGGGCTGCTATGTCAACGTCGATAAGGAAATGCAGTTGATTTTCAACGAGAATTTCTTAAATCTTGAAGAAGAGGAATTTTACAAATACTTAGAAATTGCCGGTAAGACACTCTCCGGCACCTTAGGCAACAATCTGCTCGAGCTGGAATTTCCGAAGGAAGAGGAGGAAACCGGCGGCAGACACCAGTTCCTGATGGGATTAAAAGAAAGCAAATTAAAAAACGACGACCTGCTGCAGACCTTCTATCAGCATGTAATTGATCATTATGATTATGCAGGAAATTATCTGATTCTGGTGTATCATGACGCCTATGACGTCATGACCCGCACCTCGGACAATGATGATTTAGATGAGTCCGAGGAGGTATACGAATACCTGCTCTGCTCCATCTGTCCGGTTACATTATCGAAAGCAGCACTCGGCTATTTGGAGTTAGAGAACCGTATCGGTCCGCGCGTTCGCGACTGGGTGGTCGGAGTACCGGATGTCGGCTTTGTCTTTCCGGCATTTACCGACCGCAGCACCGACATTCACGCTACCATGTACTACACCAAGGATGCCAAGGAACCGCATCCGGAGGTCATGGAAGCGATTCTTGGTTGTCCTTCCCGCCTGACCGCCACCGAGCAGAAGGCTACCTTTACAAACATTGTAAACAGTGCCGTTGCTGACGAAAATAAGCGTGAAAAGGTCTTTTTCAGCATTCAGGAAACCTTGAACGATATTGTCGAGGAACAAGCTATCTTAGAGGAACGCGGTCAGGAAGTCGAACCGATTTTACTCACTCCTGACACCATTCACGAGGTACTTGCAAACTCCGGCATTGCCGAAGAAATTGCAGCCAAAATCGAACACTCCTATACCGAGCAATTCGACGAAATGCCTCCGGTCGTAGACCATCTGATTGATAACAAGGCTCTCAACGCCGGTCTGCAAAAGAAAAAGGAGCAGGAGCTTATGGTCGAGGTACAGGTGCTAAAAGACCAGCTCAACGCAGCGCGCGAATCCGCTGCCGCAACCTCCGAAGAGCTTCTTGCCACCAGCGAGTGTCAGGTAATCCTAACCGTTGCACCGGAGCGTGCCGAACAAATTACCGCACAGACAATCGACGGAAAGCGTTATCTGCTGATTCCGATGGAGGAACACGAAACTGCCAAGGTCAACGGAGTCGAAGAGCAATTCTAAGAAAGCATTAATTTCAACATAAGTCAAAAGCATCGCAGGAAAACAGCCCCCAAAGGCCATCTCCTTGCGATGCTTTTTGTGTTAATGAAAAACCGTTATTTCACAATTATGTAACTCTCCAAGCTTTAGTCAAATCCTGCCTTCTCTAACTGCTGCAATGCTCCGAAATAAGCATACTTTGGTTTATAGCTCGAATCGAACATCAGCGGACTGCGTTCCTTTCGCCACGAGAGATTATCCGCAAAGCCCCAGAAGGTCAATGCATCCATCTCCACCTTGCCCTCGCGAGCTAACTTCATCAAACCGCCAATCAGCTCATAATAATACCGTCCCTGCTCCTTCAGATTTGCTTCCGTTGCAGGCTTTATCTCCATCCAACTGCCAAGACACACATCTAACTCTGTCAGATTTACCTTCAAGCCGGTTGAACCAAGCTTTTCTACCGTCTTTAAGTACTTATCAATACTGTCATCCGTATACAAATGTGCCTGCAGACCGATACCATCAATCAGATAATTGCCGTTCTCGTCCACCAAGGTCTGCACAAAATTGTAAAGCGCATCGGTCTTGTACTGCTCATTGTAATCGTTGTAATACAAATCAATATACTCCGGTGCATACTTGTCCGCATAGTAGAATGCATACCACAAATAATCCTCACCGATTGTCTGCAGCCACAGACAGTCGCGCATGGTGCCGTCCTCCATCCATGCCTCGTTTACTACATCGTATGCATAGAAAAGCTCCAGATACCCCATCTCCTCTAACTGCTCGAACACCTGACGAATGAAGCTTTCCATACGCGCAAGCATAACATCTCTGCTTACTAACGGTTTCTTCTTATCAAAATCCTCATAGAAAATCCAGTTCGGCGTCTGACTGTACCACACCAGCGTATGACCGCGCACTGCCATGTCATTCTCTCTGCACCAGTCTAACATCAAATCAACGGTAGAACTGAATTCCACCACCAAATCCCCGCTCTTCCGGCTCTCATTCTTGTTAAAAATGTAATCCGGCTTCATGTGGTTTTCAAAGGTAATGCTGTTAAAATTTGCTTTGATAAGCTCCACACAGCTTTGATTGCGTATCATCTGATCCGACAGACAGGTACCTGCCTTCCATCCCTGCTCCGCAAATACATCTTTGATTGATGCCGCTTCGTCCGTCTGTATAATATCTGCCGCTTTCGTCGGCTCCGGTGCCAAAGTCACCTCCGATGCCAAAGTCACCTCCGGTGACTTGGTTGGTTCCGGCGTCAAAGTCGCCTCCGGTGACTTTGTTGCCTCCGTCTTCTGCGATACCGTCGGCTCCGGTGGCTGCTGCGTAGTTTCCTTCGCCCCGCATGCCGTAAGTGTCAAAATCAACAGCCCTGCCAAAAAAGTCCTTTTCCAATTTTTCTTGCCCATAAACACTTCTCCTTTGATATATGAATGTATCTTTACATTCATTATACCTGTCTGCCGTTGATTTTTGCTGTTCAATTATTGTTGAATTCTATCCACTTATTGCGTTCTATCCCTTTCTACCCGTTCGCGCCGCACATAAGAGCCCGGCATCCTCTTTTTCAAAGCATCCCGACTTACCCTATCAGCTTCGTCACCTCATCCGTATACAATACCGCCAACTCATGCAACGCACGGGTTGCAGCTACATACAACAGCTTTGCGTGACCGTCATCCTCCGGATAGTCCTCCGGTGTCGGCTCGTAAATCAATACCGCATCAAATTCCAGACCCTTGGTATACTCCACCGGAAGCACCAGAATACCCTTGCCGAACTCTGCTTTTTCCAAATCACTTTCGCCGATTTCGATTCGCTTTTTAAGCTCTGCTGCCACCATCGCCGCTTCTGCTTCGTTTCGCAGAACAACCGCAATCGTTTCGTGTCCCTCCTGCTGCCACTGCGTCAGCTTTTCTACTGCACGCTCCAACACTGCTGCGCACCGCTCCACACAAACCGGATTGCCATGACGGATAATCGGCTCAATCGGATACGAAGAAAAGCTGCCATGGCGCAATATCTGCTGTGCAAACTCCGAAATCTCCACGGTATTACGATAACTCTTCGAAAGCACGCCAAAGGTATCCTTCTCATCCTTCAACACCAACGTCTTCAGCTCTTCCCAGTCATTCAGGCCAAAGCCGAAATGAATATTTTGGGACACGTCGCCCATAATCGTCCAGCCACAGCCCGGAATGCAATAATGCAGCACCTGATATGCCATCATTCCAAAATCCTGTGCCTCATCAATGACAATGTGATGCGCTTCCCGAATCGGGTCCGTTTCTTTGATTCGCTTGTACAGATAAGCCAGCGCCGCCAAATCGTACACATCATAGTTCCCCGGCTGATTCTTCTTTGCCGGAGTAATTGCCTCCTGCGTCATACGAATCGCATTCTGTACTCTTTCGCTGCCAAACTGCGCCAACGTTCCTTCTGTTTCCAGCCTGCCTGCTTCTCGTTCACAATCCTCACTCAGCCACTGCAAAAACTCCGCATACAATTCCGTCATCGGACGCTTCCACTTCTTTGCGCCAAACCGCCCGGTGTACTCTTTCATCAAGCGCTTCCGTTCCTCTGCCGGATATGCTAACTCCCTGCCGGTCATCTCATTTTTCAATTTTATCAGTACCCGTTCATTTAAACCATCTATCTTTCCCTGCAACGAAACGGTCGGATTGGCACGTCGGTAATTTTGAATCTGCTCTGCCGAAAACAATACCTCATCCTCTAGATAAATCGTTTCCTCCGAAATCAACGAGTCCTCTAATCGGTTGCAATACTCTCTAAGCTTTTCAAACCAGCCCTGTGTTCCCTTACATACCGTTTCCGTTTTACATGGCACGACACGAATTTTCTTTTCGTTCCACTCCTCATAAAGCAGCCGGATAAACAGCTGCTCCATCGTCATCTGCTTGACACCATGCACATCCAGCTCCGGCAGAACGCCCGTGATATAATTCAGCAAAATCCGATTGCTGCCGATGATGTAGAAATCCTCCGGTCGAAAGTCCTTCACATAGTTATACAGGATAAACGAAATCCGGTGCATTGCCACCGTCGTCTTTCCACTGCCCGCAACTCCCTGTACAATCATATTGCGATAGGGTGTCTTACGGATAATATCATTCTGTTCCTTCTGAATCGTTGCAATGATTTCGCCCAACACCGCTTCCTTGTTCTTTGCGAGATATTTGGTCAGCAGCTCATCGTTTGCTACCACCTCCGAATCAAAATAATCCAAAAGCTTCTCGCCGTCAATTTCATAAGTACGCTTTCTGCGCAAATCAATCGTTATTCTCTGCTGCTCCGGTGCCTGATAGCTGCACTCCCCCAGACCATTTTCATAATACACATTCGCAATGGGAGCACGCCAGTCCACCACCAGAATCTCGGTCGTGCCGTTCATAACGCCGCCTTTACCAATGTAAAAGGTCTCCACATCCCGGTCGCCGTCCTTGACATCAATTCTGCCAAAGTAAGCCTTTTTCAGTGCTCGCTCGTTCTTTGCAAGTGCTGTTTTCATGCCCTCGTTCATCGTAATCGTATTGGACAATTCTGTAAAAATCTCCGGATCATCGTCACGGTAACGTTCGTACATATCTTTGATATCCGCGTCCATAATCCGAATTTCCTGTACATAGGCATCAATATTTTTCTTAATGACACCCACGCACTCCTTCAAGTGCTGCTCTTCCTGCATCCAATCTGGTTGCCTGTTCATGCTCTCATCCTCCTTTTTCTTCGCCAGTCTAACCTGCACATCTTGCAGAACACTTTACAACGGTAGCGGCTTTTATCAAAGCATGCCTTTGTCTTCCATTGTCTTGCATACGGTGGTTTTAGCTGACGTAAATCGGGCACGAAAAGAGTTTGCTTTGCAAACTCTCGCGCCGCCGAAGCGTCGCATTTGTGACATCAACAGCTGCTTCGGCGTGCGCATCCCCCGGTGGGGTTTGCGTTAAAAGAAATAGTCGTGAAACGATTACTTTCTTTTAACGCAAACTGCCCCTTTCCTTGTCACAAATTACATTATACGGATTTTTCAAAAAAAGACTAGACTTTTATTTCACAATGTGGTATGATGCATAATGTAGTTTGCGCAAAAATAAGAATTACAGATATACACTTAAAGGAACCGTGAATTTATGTCACGGCTATTTTTTTGCTTATTCATCCAAAAACGGTACTCCATTCATCGGCGCAGTCAACTGTCTGCACTCAACCAACGAAGTACCGTTTCTTTTCCCTATTTTCTCTTATTCTTCGGTATAGCTTATCTCAAATTTCTCAAATACCGCCGTATTCTCTCCGACCGCATACAAGCCCAGTACCACTCCGGTAAAGCCGCCGGACACCTCACTGGAAAGGTATTTTACCTGCCCGCAGCCAAGTGCAATTTCCTCTGCACCCTCAGATACAAAGAAATTGTACTGGAAGTTATCTGCATGGATGATAAGCGTTGCTTTATTACTGCTCAGCTTTACCACACTCTGCTCATGCTTGATGCCGCCGATATTTAGCTTCAGCACTGCCTCATACTGCTCGCCTGCTCTACGAATCGCCAAATCATAATGCTCGTTTTCACAGGAATACACTGTAATACCTGCCTCACCGACATCAACAGTTACCTCCACCGTTTCCGTAAAATTAAAATCCTTCTGACGAATACCGATAAAGGTCGGTGAATCCACCTCATCCAGTGTCACCTTGCTGCCATGCAGACACAGACGATTGTCTGCAAGCTCATAATTTTCCGCCTGCGGATGTCTCAAATAGCACCAGTCCAGATTCCACCCGGTATTTTCAAAGGTCTCTACCTGCTTTCTCACCTGTACGAAATCACCCTCGATTTCATACTCCTTGTCTGCCGTACCATCAAGACCTGCCGTAAACCAGCCG
>JAFTQM010000033.1 GCA_017462755.1 Lachnospiraceae bacterium
ATTATCTTGAAGCCTTCCTGCTCCAATGCCATACCAATCGAATATATATTGTGTAATGTTCCCGATATCCAAATCGTGCCGTTCGGCTTTAGTACTTTCTTACATAATTTAATCCACTTTCTGTTAAACTTGTGTTTCTCTTCGACGCTGGTTCCACTTTCCGAAAGTTTATCCCATGAGCCTTTATTTACCGAAACCATCTTCCCACCCTGACAAGTGATGCCGTCATTACTTAAAAAATATGGTGGGTCTGCAAATATCATATCCACAGATTCCGGTTTCATTTTAGTTAGAATTTTAAAGGAATCACCTAATATAAGTTGTGATTCGTCTGTCTCGTAGTATAATGGCACTTTCTTTGTAAATAAGTTTTCCATTATCCCGACTCCTTTAATAATTGCAAATAATTACTTCTTCACCAACTCTGTTGGATGCATCTGAATTAATCATACGCTTAACACTTACAACATCTATTCTGTAGCCCTTATTACCATACAGCTCATTTATCAAATCTGTATTATGGTTTGTGAGCATACAATAACAACCTCTGGCTGTTAATTCGTCAAACAGATTTGCAAGTCGTTTATGACTTTCTATGTCAAATCCCTCTTTGGTATATGATTCAAACGAAGTTGGATTCAACGGTGCATATGGGCTATCTATAAATACAAAATCGCCCTTCTTAGCATCCTTACATGCAACTTCAAAATCGCCGTCAATAATTTTAACTTCCTGAAGATATTTTGAAATCTCCATGATGGCATTTTCGTCAACGGAAGCTCTACGACTATTGTTGTATGGAACATTGAAAAGTCCCTTGCCATTTACACGATACAAGCCATTAAAGCAGTGCTTATTAATAAATACAAACAATGCAGCCAACTCCACATCAAACTCCGCTTTCATCAGCTTATCATTGTAATGTTCTCTGAGAGAATAATAATACTCTTTTCCATCTTCCCACATTTCCTCATCAAGTTTCTTTACTGCCTTAAGAAATGCTTCCGGTTCATTACATATCTGCTTATAAGCATTTATCAACGCTTTGTTGATATCATTTATCAGAGCATTTGCAGGTAGCAATTCGAATATTACCGCACCGCCACCCACAAACGGCTCAAAATAATTATTATATTTTTCAGGCATTCTCTCCTTTATCTGTGGAAGCAACTGACGCTTTCCGCCAGCCCATTTCACAAATGGAGCGACACTTGAATTACTCATTCTGATTCCTCACAATCATTTCCATCATAGATGTGCCAGTTCACTTGCACACATATATTATAGATTGTAATCAACAAAATCTCAATGATAATTTTACAAAATATCACTTTTGGAATACAAAAATATACTCATGCGCCAGCAGGAGAAAATTATTATTCTGTTTCTTCCAATAATCTGTCGAACGACAATTATGTTGCTCTTTAATAATAATCTCTCTGTTTGTAAAGCCTGCCTGTAAAAAGCACTCCATCATATGAAAACCTAACGGAATGACCTTCCCATATTTTCTTACATCTCCTATCATCACAGCACACATCTTTCCTTTTTTAAGGACACGAAAGGCTTCTTCAGCCACCTTATACATTTCATTCAAAAATGTCTCTACACCAAGCAATGAAATATCACCTTCTATTCCTTTACTATACTTGATGATATTGGCATAAGGCGGATGCGTACAGATGAAATCAATGCGGCTATCTTTGATAAAATGTAAATCTGTAGCATTTCCATTTCGAGTAAATATTTTCGAATTTGTTTCACATTGGAATTGTAAATTTGTTTCAGAGATTGAAATAGATTGCGGATTGATGTCAACACCTACCGCATTGCGACCTAGTAGTTTTGCCTCAACTAAGGTTGTTCCACTACCCATAAATTGATCTAAGACCCATTCGCCGGGATTAGAATAACGAAGTATCAGATTTCTCGGTACATACGGTGACCAATTCCCTCGATACTTTCCTGAATGCGTTGCCCAACTGCCTCTGTCCGGAAACGACCAGACTGTTGTTGATTCAAGCTTGAAATTATTTGGTTGTAAACTTATAAGACATTCCTCCTTCTTTTTATTGGTTATATTATTGTAACTCACATCTTCTAAAAAGTCCACATAATTACTCTTTCACTATAAGTGAATTTATATAAAATCCATCTCATGAGATAATATTCACAAATAGTGAATGAGGTGTTATATGCGATTCAACAACGATACAGACCTATATCATGTTATAGGTACAAATATAAAATATTACAGAGAACAAGCTAAATTAACACAAGTACAACTTTCAGAACAGGCTAAAATCAGCATCAGCTATCTTTCCAAAATCGAAGCTGCCGGATGCAATAAAAGCTTGTCCATATCCGTTTTGAATCAGATTGCAAATGTACTTAGTGTTGAAATAAGTGAATTTTTTAAGGAGGTAAATACAGAATGACCTATGATGAAATGAGAAAAATTGTTTTAGACCTTCCCTTTGATACTATGACTGAAGTCTACAACAACGGAGAACAAGCAATTCTAATCTATCGTCCCAGCACCTTATCTGAACGATTTAAAAACTATGATGTTAAGACAAATTTTCAAATTTTTCTTAAAATAGGTTCTGACAGACCATTCCGTCCAAATCACTTACGCCTACTTATTGATTTAAAATTGCGTACCAGGGAACTTCCACAAGCAAAAGAAGAACTTCTCATCGCTTTTGACAAAATCTTTTATGGAGAGAACCCTTTAGATGCAATCAAACCACTGACTCATATTCGTTTTACACAATATATTAATCCACTCGATATTACTGCTATATTAGCTCAATTATTCATAATCGAACAAAACATCGGATATGGCAGTAGAAGCACCTTTGACCCACCATCGTTATATATACATGGTTGGATTCGTACATTTATAGAATCAGAGCAAGAAATAGACCAAATAGTATATCGTATCTGCAGGAATACCCCTCCTGCCGTGAAATATACATGTAAGGATAATAAAATTCATCCCAAATATAATCCAAATGCACCATTACTCTGGTATATAAATTAAGGAAGTGGCAAGCTACTTCACTGTAAGCATCTTACCACTCTTTTTACCTTCTAAACCCATCCCTAACTTTTTCAAGCAATTAAACGCCAACAGACTGACTCAAGCAAGAAAACCCCGAAAACACTGTGTTTTCGGGGTTCGTTGTTCTTCTTTGAAGTGATAACAATTATCTCTTGGAGAACTGTGGAGCACGACGAGCTGCCTTTAAGCCGTACTTCTTTCTTTCCTTCATTCTTGGGTCTCTTGTTAAGAAACCAGCCTTCTTTAATGCAGGACGGTTCTCAGCATCTACCTGTAATAAAGCTCTGGAGATACCGTGACGGATTGCACCAGCCTGACCGGTGAAACCACCACCGTGTACGTTTACAAGTACATCGTACTTGTCAAGGTTCTCAGTGAGAACCAGTGGCTGACGAACAACTACCTTTAAGGTCTCAAGACCGAAGTAATTGTCGATATCTCTCTTATTTATTGTAATCTTACCAGTACCAGGTACTAAGTAAACTCTAGCAATACTGCTCTTTCTTCTACCAGTTCCGTAAAACTTTGCCTTAGCCAATGTTGTGTCCTCCTTTCAACCGATTAAAACTTGATTTCAAGTACTTCTGGCTTCTGAGCTGCGTTGTTGTGCTCCGGACCAGCGTATACATGTAACTTTGTAAGCATGCTTCTGCCCAAAGGTCCCTTTGGAAGCATACCCTTAACTGCGAGGGTGATTACTTCTTCCGGCTTCTTTGCCATCATTTCCTTCAGAGTGGTCTCTCTCATTCCACCCGGATAATCAGAGTGATTGTAGTAAATCTTCTGATCCATCTTCTTACCGGTTACCTTAACCTTGTCTGCATTTACAACGATTACATAATCACCAGTATCAATGTGTGGTGTGTAAATCGGCTTGTTCTTACCTCTTAAAACCTTAGCAATCTCAGAAGAGAGACGACCCAGTGTCTGGCCTTCAGCATCTACTACATACCATTTTCTCTCAATTGTTGCCGGACTTGCCATAAAGCTCTTCATTGGTTTACCTCCTTAAACAATATATACATTTATTTCTGCGACCGGACCCGTAGATACCGGTCCCCTTTTGTCAAACCGCACAAACAGCGGCTTTCAAGTCACTTCGTGTATTATATCGGATAGCAACTGCACTGTCAAGCAAAAAAACACGTTTTTTCTGCGTTTTTTCAAATTTATTTTTGCAAACCATTTAAAAATCACTTTTAAAATGATTTTTGTCTCGATATTCTTTTATTCTTTCTATTGTTCGTGCAATTCAAGGCTCGCTTTTTCTTTTTTTAATGCAGATACGTGCCATGATTCCACTTTTCACAACGGTACCTACTCCTCGCTACCCTTCCGATAATCACTTTCCTGATAACAAATTTCTATCAGTGTCAGGCCGCATGCCGGTGCCGTTTCCCCTGCCGCTGCCCGGTCCTTTGCTGCCAAAATCGTCGCAACCTGCTCCGGCGGATAGCGGTGAAAGCCTACCTGAATCAGTGTACCCGCAATAATACGCACCATATTATATAAGAAGCCATTGCCATTGATGCGTATTGTAATCAGCTTTGCATCCTCTTCTGCTGCCGTCTGCCGCGGCTCTGCCAGTACTTCGATCGAGTTTACCCTACGCACGGTATCCTTTACCTGCGTATTGACCGAACAAAAGCTTTTAAAATCATGCTCACCGACCAGATACTGCGCTGCCTGTCGCATCGCCTCCACATCCAGCTTATGATAAAGAAAATGCGAATACCGCCGTAGCAATGGGTCCGGAAAGGTTGCATTGTAAATCCGGTACTCATAAGTCTTGTGACAATCGCAATGTCTTGGGTGAAAGTCTGCTGCCACCTCACAGGAGTTCTGCACAACCACATCCTGCGGCAAGCCTGCATTGAGCGCAAACGCAAACTTTTCTGCCGGAATCCGGCTCTCCGTATCAAACACACATACATTGCCTTTCGCATGTACACCGGAATCCGTCCGGCTCGCACCGATTACCGCCACCTCCGTTCCGGTAATTCGTGTCAGCTGCCGATTCAGTACCTCTTCAATCGTAATTCCATTCGGCTGCACCTGCCAGCCGCAATATTCGGTTCCGTCATATGCTACCCGCAGCATTACTCGCTTCATATGCATCGCTCCCGCCTTTCTGCTTTCTTCTCTAAGCCTCCGCCAAAATTATATAAAGCCGCACCGGTCTCCGATGCGGCTCTGCCATATCTTATATTCTCTTACGCAACCGCTTTCTTAAAACCTTCTGCTTACTACCGTCAGTGCAATAAAGCACACAATCGCAACCCATGCAATTCCATCCGGCTTATGATACTTCAGCGGCTTCATCTTGGTGCGTCCTTCGCCTCCGCGATAGCATCGCGCCTCCATTGCCATTGCCAAATCACCGGCACGCCGGAATGCAGAAATAAAGAGCGGTACCAAAATCGGCACCATTGCCTTCGCACGCTTGATAATACCTCCGGTTTCAAAATCCGCTCCGCGCGCCTGCTGCGCCTTCATGATTTTGTCCGTTTCTTCCAATAAAATTGGTATGAATCGCAGTGCAATCGACATCATCATGGCAATCTCATGCACCGGCACATGCAGCTTTTTTAACGGTCCCAAAAGACTTTCCATACCGTCCGTCAGTTGGTTCGGCGTAGTGGTAAAGGTCATCAGCGACGAGCCTAAAATCAGCAGAATCAACCGCACTGCCATCGAAAACGCGAGGCTGACACCCTCCTTGGTAATGCGGATAAACTTCCATTCAAATATCGGTGTTCCAGACGTTAGGAACAGATTAAACGCTACCGTAAACAGCAAAAGAATGATGATGGTTTTTAAACCGCGCACAATAAATCCGAACGGTACCTTAGACAGCCGGATAATCGCTCCCAGACAAAGCGCCGCAATCAGATAGCCCCACAGATTTTTTACCAAAAACAGGCATACGATATAGATTAACGTACCTGACAGCTTTACCCGCGGGTCCAGCCGATGCAAAATCGAATCTGCCGGATAATATTGTCCTATTGTAATATCACGAATCATTTCTTTTCCTCTCTATACCATGCCAGAATCGCGTCTCTGGCTTCTTCCACCGTCGTTGCATCCGTCGTCACCGGAATACCTGCATCCCTTAACGCATGCATCGCATAGGTAACCTGCGGTGCTGCCAGACCAATCTGCTCCAGCTCCTTATAATGTGCAAAAACCTCTTTCGGCGCTCCATCGTACACCGCTTCTCCATGATTCATCACGATAATACGGTCTACATATTTGGCTACATCCTCCATGCTGTGCGACACCAGAATAACGGTAATCTTCTGCTCCTTGTGAATCTTTGCAATCTGATCCAATATCTCATCGCGTCCCTTCGGGTCCAGACCTGCGGTCGGCTCATCCAGAATCAGTACCTCCGGCTTCATAGCCAGCACTCCCGCAATCGCCACACGACGCTTCTGGCCGCCGGACAATTCAAACGGCGACGCATCAATCAAATCATCCCCAATGCCTACCTGCTTCAGTGCATCATAGGCACGCAAATCAACCTCCAACGGCGGGAGTCCGAGATTTTTCGGTCCAAACTGCACATCCTTTAGCACAGTCGTCTCAAACAGCTGATGCTCCGGATACTGAAATACCAGTCCGACCTTCGTCCGCAAATCCTTGAGCTTATAATCCTCGTCATAAATGTCTGCACCATTGTAATACACCGTACCACCGGTCGCCTTAACAAGACCGTTCATATGCTGAATCAAGGTCGATTTGCCCGAACCGGTATGTCCGATGATGCCGATAAATTCTCCATCGTTGATGACCAGATTAATATTTTTCAGCGCATGCTTCTCATAAGCTGTGCCGGGACTATATACATAATCTAATTTATCTAAAATAATCGCCATTATTGCTCCAATCTCTTCATAGCCTCTGTAAACTCTTCTATCGTCAGGATTCCATCCGGCAGCGGCATGCCTTTCTGCTTCAGTTCATATGCCAGCTCGGTAATCTGCGGCACATCCATGCGATAACGCTTTAGTTCTTCCACACGGCTAAAAATCTCACGCGGCGTCCCCTGCATTACTACCTTACCGTCATCCATGACAATAACCTTGTCCGCATGAATAACCTCCTCCATATAGTGGGTAATCAACAGCACCGTTACCTTTTCTTCCTTATTTAATTCACGAATCGTGCGAATGACTTCCTTGCGTCCATCCGGGTCCAGCATTGCAGTCGGCTCATCCAAAACAATGCACTGCGGCTTCATCGCCATAATACCGGCAATCGCCACACGCTGCTTCTGTCCGCCGGAGAGCTTATTAGGCGAATGATCACGGTACTCATACATTCCCACCGCACGCAGGCTCTTTTCTACCCGCTTCCAGATTTCCTCCGTCGGCACGCCTAAGTTTTCCGGTCCGAAGCCGACATCCTCCTCGACTACCGTCGCAATAATCTGGTTGTCCGGATTCTGAAACACCATACCTGCCGACTGGCGGATATCCCAAAGCTTATCCTCTTCCTTGGTATCCATGCCATTGACGTACAGCGTTCCCTCCGTCGGCATCAGAATCGCATTAATCTGCTTGGCTAACGTCGATTTGCCGGAGCCGTTGTGTCCCAAAATCGCTACAAAATCTCCCTTCTCGATATCCAGAGAAATCTCGTCGAGCGCCTTGTCAATCGACTCCACATTGCCCTCTTCATCCCGGCGAATGTATTCAAATATTAATTTTTTTGCTTCTATCATTTTCATGCGCATGTCCTCAACGTGCAAGCATGCTTCCTATGCACGCTTAAATACTGCATTTTCAGCAGCTTTTCTAACTTCATTATTCATTTTCCTATTCTAGCGAATCTTCCTATAAAATGCAAGGAAATTCTGACAAGTCATCTCAAAAGCTGCTCTTCCAGATACCGTGCTACTCCATCCTCATCGTTATTCCCCACAACTACATCTGCCGCCTCTAAGACCGCCGGAATTGCATTCGCTACAGCAACACCCAGACCACACTTCTGAATCGCTTCAATGTCGTCGTTATCATCGCCAAAATAAACTGCTTCCTCCGTAGATACTCTCCAAGCTGCCAGCATGGTCTGAATCCCCTTCCACTTCGTCGCACCTTTACTCATAATCTGAATCAGATTACCGTTTGCAACCGTGTAATAGGTATCCTCCGTCAATGCCTCCTGCACAAGCGGCAAAATATCCTTCCGCTCACAGCTTGCCAGTATTTTATATACACATCCCTGCGTCGGCAGTTTCGGAAATCCACTAAAAACTATCGGACTCCACTCCGGAATATCCACATTTGCATAAAAACCATCGCTTGCCTCCAACGACAGCACAATATCCTCTATCCCGCACAGTCTCGCTAAAATAGCTTCTGCACTTGTATGTGCAATACCGTTTTCCATACTCTGATTTTCCATTAGCACCTTTGCTCCATTTATCGTTGCTATCGCATCGAAATGAATCAATTCGTCGTATTTCCAAATGCTACGCTCCGGTCTGGCGGTTGCCGCCATAATCAGCAATCCCTTGGCACGACAACGCTTCAAAACATCAATCGCATATTCCGACAACGACTTATCACTGTACAATAGTGTTCTGTCTAAATCAGTTATAATTGCTTTCATGCATTTCCTCCTCACAGCTCTAATTCAAACCGATTCCCCTTTTCTGTCTGCTCATACGCCCGAAAGCCTACGCTTTCAAAGCATTTTCGCGAAGCAAGATTAAACTCATAAATTTCGTTTACACGCAAGCGGTCATATCCCAACATTTTCCCGCGCTCAATCAACGCCCGGATTACCTTTCCCGCAATACCTTTCCCGCGATACGCTTTGGCCCCAATGACAATCGGCATATCGTCCTTCCAAAAGGTCACATCTCCAATCGGAAGATACGAATCCTCCTCCAGTATCTCAATAAAATATAATTCCCCCTGCTTATTCAGGTATTCGTACATGCATTTCAATGTTTCCTGACTGTACGGCTTTCTCACACCATCCACCAAATATACCGTTTCCTCGTCCTGATACCAATCAAATGCAAAATCATATACACCGTCATATTTTCTTAGCCTGATATTCCCATCTACCTGTATAATCTCCGGCTGTGTAATTCCCTGTATTGCCATGCTAATCCTCACTTCTTACTACATTTCTTCTCTTAATGTGACTCCCATCTGTGCCAGTGCCACCAAAAGCTTTGCCCTTGCAAAAACGATGAATTTATATTCCTCTGAATTTTTCATTTTGATTGTTACCGTGGGCCAAAACAGCGTATGTCCCGGCACCATCTCTGCCATCTCCTCATATCGCATTTCTAAATTCCGATATTTCTCCGAAACGGTAACCTTGCCGGTCTTGTAGGTAGCCTTTTCGGAATCTAACAACATCCCTCCGCCTAAAACTCCCTCTTTACACAAGCTTACGATAAAATATTTTTTCATACTGCTCCCCTTTCTTACTCCTGCTTCATTTTCGGTTAACTACATCCTTGCAAAATCCAGTCTCACAAATTTCTTTCCGTTCGGTAGCAGCCTTTCCTCTGCTTTTTGCACCGAATAATCTATTTCTCGCATGGCTACGGTCAGCCTCTGCTCCTCCATCTGGTGATGCACTGCATCAAGCCCATCAAACGCATGCAAATACGGCGAATCGGACACAAAGGAATCACCGGTATTGATTTGTATGATACAGGACACATATTGCGGCTTTACCAAACGTACCACCCGCTGAAACGCTTCATAACCAATATATTCAATTAGCAGATTTGCGACCAACAGCTCCGCCGGTGGCAGTTGCAATGCTTCATCCAGCAAATCAATACGAAGTGTCTTTAGTATGCCCGTAAGTGCAGGATACCGCGCTTCGCATTGTGCCAAAAAATCCGAATTTACATCCACGCCGTATACCAACTTTACCTGCTCTGTCGGGATATGCTCCAGCCCATTGCCACCGGCAATTCCCAGAATCATAATCGAAGCAACCGGATATACCGCAAACTGCTCCCGCATCATTGCATTCAATGCCTGCAGCTGATATACACTATCCAGGCTCATGTGATTTTCATAATCGCTTAAATTAATTTCTTCCCACGGATTCCCCACAAAACCACCTCATCAGAAATTTTAATTTCTTTTCAGCTTACCACAAATCGCTTTATACTGCAAGAAAAACGCGCAGCTATTGCTGCGCGCTCCGTTCGACCTTTATTCTGCCACTTGATTTTTTTCTTTTCGCATTGTGCAGTTTCTTCTCCTTATCCAAAACATTCCTATCCCGCTAATCACAAGCAAGCCGAACAATATCCCCTGCAGACCTGTAAGCTGCTGATATTCCTCGCAAGGTATTCTGCCCATGTTTTTTAGCCCAGTCGCATATGCCAGACATTTGTCCCACCATGTGCCCAATGAAATCCATTTCTCCGGTATACACTCCGATGGCAGTACACCTCTGCTGCCGATTAAGGCGCAGATTAGAAAAAACGCCAAAATACGCAGCCCCAAAGCATTGCTCCTTCGCTTCCTTGAGATTAGCGCAGCATACAGTTCAACGAGACACTCACATAGAATAATGCACCCTAAAACCTCCAGCCCGACCAGACGCATCCGACGCTCTACCGATAAATTCCGCACATAGCTCTCCGGATTCTTTTCGCGGAGCGTATATGTAAGTAGCTGCTCCGTTCCCGGCTTTGCCAGAACCAACACTGCCCTCGAAAGCTCATACTGCGCTCCATCCGCATACGGTACGATTTCCTCACACAAGCCCTTGTAATCCCGCTGCATGACTTCAGTATCGATTTCCGATACTAAAATCCCCTCCGGTATCCTGCGGTTGATGTAATGCAATCCGCCCACAAGCAAAAGTCCGAGTATTGCCACACAAAGAAATATTCCCAATCCTTTTTTTGATGCATTCCCCATTATTTTATCTCCACACGAAGCACCCGCATTCCGTCCTTTAACGGCCGGTCTGCCGCCAACACAATCTTATCCTGTTTCCCCAGTCCGTTCACAATTTCAAACCATTGCTCCGCTTCTGCTCCAAGCTCTAACACTCTCTCCCGGACCAAATATCCATCCGGCGTTTCCTCCAGCACAAAGACGCTGTTCCCTTCCAGCACATATGCCGGTACGGCAAGCTCCTTCTTCGTCGCCGTATATTCCGTTCCATCCTCCAAAAACACCGTCACCGGAAACTCCTTCTCCTTCGCCTTGGTCGTAACCACCTTGGGCAACGTCTGCTCATAAAGCCGCTCCCCAAACAGCGTAAAGAATAACATAAATGCCAGAAAAAGAACCGCAAACCGATTCAGATACTTTCGTTTTTTCATAATTTCAAACTCCCCAAGCCTGCTTCCAAATGCTCATGAAAATACAAATATAAAATAACAATCGGTATCATAAAAAGCACCGAGCCTGCCAACAGCGACAGCAAATCACATTCCTGTCCCAACGCCAGCAACACCGACAGCGGCATTTTCTCTGTAGCCTTCAGATATACCTGTGGCTGCTCCACCAGATTCCAATTTTCTGCAAACACGAACAAAAACAACGCAGCAATACAGATTTTGACCTGCGGCACTGCGATATGAAACAAAATCTGAAGCACCGATTTTGTTTCCAAGCGCGCTGCCTCCAGCGTACTCCGGTCAATTCCGGTCATATACTGGCACATCAGAAAAACTCCGAACGGACTGAAAATTCCTGGAAGAATAATCGCCCAATGCGTATTGAGCAGATTCATATCCCGCAAGCCAATGTAGTTCGGCAATATCGTTACCTGCAACGGCATCATCATCAATACAATATAAAAGAAATACAACGCCCGCTTGCCCTTGAACTCCGCTTCTCTAAAGGCATACGCCGCCGGAATCGAAACCAGCACATTGAGCAGCGTCGTGACTCCGGCATAAAGCACAGAGTTCCAAAAGCCCTTTAAGAACCAGCCCGTTTCCACCAAGATATTATAATAACCGACCAGCGAGACTCCCTGCGGTTTCCACAATGCAATACTCTCCGGCTCTGCTACCTCCGGCTGCATGGTAAAGGAATTTAACACCGTCAGTAACACCGGAAGAAAAAACACCACCGCCAATATCCCAATCACTATTACCCTTACTTTTTTCTTCATACGCTCCACCATTTATCTCCGTCATCAGCTGTCAAATTTTCGCTGCAGCCGTATTCCGACCGCTACAATCAGACAAATCAAAAACGTCGTAATTACTGCACCGGTCGCAAGATACGGATAATTCAGCTTTACAAAATGATTGTTCATATAGTATTGCAGACTATACCCGCTGTCCGGCGGATAATTGGAGCCATAATACAAATAACTCTCTCTAAAAATCCGGAAGCTATATACAATCTCAAGCAGCGTGACAAAGAAAATCGTCGGCAGCATGAGCGGAAGCGTAATATGCAGATGAATTCGTAGACCTGAGCCGCCATCCAGTCTGGCTGCCTCATACACCTCCGGCGCAAGCAGAGAAAACGCTGCGCTGCACAGAATCACTGCAATTCCGATATTCTTCCAGATAAACAGCGAATAAATCGGCACCGCCGAATCATTGACTTCAAATAAAATTCGCCACACCAGTATAATGCTGGCGGTCGGAATCAGCATCGGCAGAATGAATGCCAGCCGCAACCGTTTCCAGCGATTCTCAAGCTTCAAAAACACCACGGAAAGAAAAAGTGCGCTGATGACCAAAATCGGAACTCCGATAAAAATCAACAGCAACGAATTCTTCATCGCAAGGCGAAAATACTCATTATTAAAAAGTGTTATATAGTTTTTTAATCCTACCCATTTTTTATTGAATTGATTTTCAATGAACGAATAATAAATTACCCTGACAAACGGAATGCAATAAAAAAGGAGGATACCACATACACTCGGTAATAACAGCCACTTGCATTTCCGCTGGTATTTCTTTTTCGCACTTACCGACATATGTGTTTCCCCCTCTGAACGTTACTCATTCAAATACATATTCATTTTGCGTTCCATCTCACTGACCGTATCCTCATAGGATTGATTTTCAAAACGGTAGCGATACATCTCATCTGAAATGATATCATACGGATACTCAAAATAAATCTCGCCGTCTGCTACAATCTCATGCACCTGCTTCCACAACGGCGTACTGCTAAAATCATTCGTTGCCAGTAGGAAGGAGGTCTTATCCGCACAAACTCCCTTGCATATCTCTTTGACATACTGCAACGTCCACTCCATATTCTTAGACTTCGGATTGACCACTATCATCCACGCTTCCACCTGATTTTTGAACTCCTCCCCGGCTACCAGCTCCGGCATCTCTACCGCACGGAGATAATCATATTCCTCATATACATCGTAATCGCTATTTAACGCTTCGCTTCGTTCCATCGTAAACAGCAAATTCGCATACTTCTCGTCCGCAGTCGGATAATTCGGTGCTACAGAACGCATATCAAACAATACCTCTCCGCTATTCACTCTGGTATCATACTGCTTCATGATATCCAGATACGTCCGAAACACCTCTTTATGAAAATCGGAGGTCTTATCTGAAATCGCATAATTTCCGAGATACTTATTGGTAATATCAATGGTCATCAGATAATACGGTATATAATAGTCCGGTGTACCGGTCTTTGGCAAATCCACCACCGTCTGAATAAAGCTCTCATAGGACTCAAGCTTTGCAAAATCAACTCCGCACTCTCCCTGTAGCTTCTCATTGTAAATCAGCAACGGACAAGATACCTCATACGGCAGCATCCAGACATCTCCGCTCTCTGCCGTTGCAGCCTCTTTTACATAGCCATGTACGCCATTTAACAGCTCTTCCACACCATCTGCGGCATTTAGCGGATAATATGCACCGGTTCTGCGAATGTCCTGCGCAATCTGATGTGCAGTATTAACCACCAAAAAGTCCCAAGTGTCATCTCCTGCCTGCAATATCAGTGCCATTTCTTCTTCCGTTACATCGGTACGCTTCATCCGGTAACCGTAGCTTGGCGGATTATATTCCGGATTCAGGGTATATCCCTTTAACGGCTCATTCTGTGTGAGCAGACCGCTGCCATACAGGCGCACCATCCTCTGTACCCCATCTACCATAAACAAATTGTACAAAAAGCCATCTGCCTGCAGCATCGTATTGTAACCTACCGGTATACTCTCATACAGATGCGTTTTATTACTAAAATCTTCTGCGGATACGACATAAATACCCTCGTTGTCTGCGCAAACAATCATCTTCAACTTCGTATCA
>JAFTQM010000034.1 GCA_017462755.1 Lachnospiraceae bacterium
CTCGTTCTTCCAGGGTAGCTAGTGCGTACTGAAGGCCAAGGCATCGGTCGGCGGTCATAGACTCAGGCGGAACTAAGTCAGTCTGACCAGCAATGGCAGTAAGCTGGTTATAGGGATACTCCCCATAAACCTGCTGCGGAACATTATGGATGGTCTGTTTCCCTTCTGGCATAGGATTACCTCCAAATTAAGCAAGTTTGGACTGATTCTGCTTTCTCTCCAGCTCGTTTTCAATTTCAGAGTAGGACTTTATGTATCCAAGGCGGTACTCCATGTTCAGGAGCTTGCTGGACACCGCGGGTAGGTAATGATTAAAAGGTGTGACGGTGAAAGTAATGCCCAGAGCTGCACGGTATCCGCAGTAAAATCCATTCAGGGAAGCACTGTGGACAGCCTGATCCCAATAGCAACAGATGATGGTCATCAGATCCGCAGTCTGTTCGCTCTCGCCCTCTGTGATTCTAGCATATAAGTCATGCCGCTTTTCCACATTGACATAATTCTCCTGGTGCCGTTCCATCCGGGGACGGGCCGCAATTTCATCTACCACATGGCTATAGAATCCGCCGTCTTCCTCCCGGTCTGCGGTAAATAGCTGCTTGAACCCGCAATAGATACCGGCAGTGAATCCGAATGATGCCGAGAATTCACGAATCAGGGTACTGGTGCTTTCATACTCAGAAAGTGCCTTCTGTTTTTCAGGAGTCAAACCCGTACGTAGCTGCGTCGATGCCTGCTCGTACTCCTGCTGCTCTTTGGTAAAAGATCCTTTTTCCACATCGGCATGGAATTGGGATCGAATCTCCTCATGGAAGTAAGGGGCGAAGACTGCAGAGTGGATCGCGGATAAGAAGTCCTTGGTTAACATATGTGTTCCTCCTAATTGTACATAGTTTAGTTGTATATGTCTATACTAAATACAGTTATACCAAGACGTAGACAGGATTTCTTGTCGAAATATGAGGATTTGAATTTTCTTTTGAAACAAAATGCGCCTGTCGAATTTGACAGGCACATTCAGAAAGAATTTATTTACTTTTCCATATAGTCCTTTACCACCGGAATCAACTTTTCAATCGTGGCGGTCAGCATTTGTTCTTGATACTCCGTAAGGTTGTATGCTTCCCGGAGCGAGAGGGTCTTCATATCCACGGGAGTCGCTACCCGGCCAAGTAAGTAATCGACAGATACATCCAGTGCATCTGCAATTCTCATAAGTGTCAGCAGACTGGTCTTATTAGCCCCCGTCTCAATGTGACGTAACGTAACCGATGCAAGACCTATCTTTTCTGCAAGGACATCAGCGGTCATGCTGCGAAGAAGTCTAGCACTTCTTATTCTATTGCCAATGAGGACGGTATCGATTTCCATAATAGGCAGCTCCTTCTATATTTTAGACTTACTGTATAAAGTATAGAAACTTTTGGCATCGTTTAATATGCCGCATTATTACCATTTATGTCTAAGTTACAGTCCATTTGAAAAAACAGAAGAACCGATGGGACTAAATTGCAGACATTAGTAAAAATTGACCTATATTTTGAAATGAAGAATCACCTAAGCATTAGAAAATGCCTTTCGTCCCAGGCGGCAGAGTAGCTTCACTCTTGAGTTTTCACAAAAAGAAAGCGTAGCGACCGACGGGCCGCTACGCTTTCTTTTTGCTGACAAATTGATTATTCGCCCTGTATGGACATTTCTTCGCATGCCGTCTCAACATCCGCCTTGAATACTTCCTCAGATCGATTCAGGTATTTCAAAACGCTGCGGATCTTCTCCTGGAAGGCCTCGTTCACATCGTCCGGCCAGAGACCGCAAAGAGCAACGGTATTCACCGTAAACCAATATGGCTCTGCGCCTGCACGAATGCATTCTTCGCAGTAAGCAAAGCTGAACGGGCCGAAGGCTGAGCTGCATACCACTACGGGTCCTTCCTTTCCACAGACCTCGCACTTACCATGGCGCTGATGGCGGTTGAATTTGCTTTGAGACATATTTAAGCAGCTCCTTTCCTGCGGATATGGTACTTCACAGTGCATCCACACAGATACATACCGCTGATACCAAGAATGGCAGATACGGCAGCTTTCTCGTTATAGCAGAATCCGGGAGCATGCTCGCCGTCCTGCACGATATACTGCCAATCACCCATAACGCGGCTCCAGCATTTGCCGAAGTAAGCCTTTCTGGTGATGCCTTCATCGAAGGTCACCTCGAAGACCAGATTCTTTCGCTTGGCTTTGTGGTGCCAGAGCTGCTGAAGCGCATCTAGTAATGTGATTTCTTCCATGGTCAGTACCTCACATCAGAAGGGGAGTTGGGCATCATCGTCGTCCAACATTGCAAAATCAGAGGACGGCGCGCTGTAGCCACCGGGAGCGGGGGCAGAGTATCCACCATACGCCGGAGCCTGATAGCCCGGAGCGGGTGCCCCATAGCTGGGTGCGGAAGAAGGTGCATATCCGGGGGCGGAAGTAGGAGGAGCGGGCGGTAAATATGGGTTGTTTGCCTGCTGCGTATTCGCAGACTCATTTTTGGAATCACCGAAATACGCATTGCTGACATTCACCTCGGCAGTACGCCGTTTATTACCGTCTTTATCTGTCCATCCGCGGATCTGTAAGGCACCGCTGACAACGATCATGCGGCCCTTTGTAAAGTATTTGGCCACAAAC
>JAFTQM010000035.1 GCA_017462755.1 Lachnospiraceae bacterium
GAGAGGTAAAGAGGATTCTGGCGGAGCGTAAGGAATTAAGGGGTGTTGAATACACCAGAGGACATTTTTACCGGGGAGTGCAATAGGCAGCAGACAGTGATTGTGAAACGCGTTTTTTTCTAACGTCAGCCAAGCTGCTGCAAGTGAAAAATACGGAAATTCAAGCAGGTGCTTCCGGTTGCATTTTGAGCGGAAAATGGTATAATGGTAAATATCGGGGCTTTGTGTTGTATTTTCGATGCAGGGCAAAAAAATAAGGAATATGTAGAAATGAGGTAAGTTATGGCTGAGAAAAAGACGGCAGGAAAGAAGTCTGCAGAGAAGAAATCCGCAGATAAGAAGAAAGCAGTGAAAAATGCGTGGCTGAAATATAGTGCAGCGCAGATGAAGGAAGTATTTCAGGTCAATGAAGGATATAAGAAGTTCATCTCTGATTGTAAGACCGAGCGTGAGTGTGTGGCAGAGGTAGTGCGCCAGGCAGAGGCTGAGGGCTACAAGGATTTGATGAAGGTAAAGAAGGTAAAGCCGGGCGACAAGCTGTATGCTGTTAATATGGACAAGGCAGTGGTATTGTTCATTGCAGGAAAGCAGCCGTTAGAAGCAGGTATGAAGATTCTGGGTGCTCATATTGATTCGCCTCGTATTGATATCAAGCAGGTTCCGTTGTATGAGGACAACGAAATGGCAATGTTAGATACTCATTATTATGGTGGCATCAAGAAGTATCAGTGGGTAACGCTGCCGCTTGCAATTCACGGTGTATTTGTAAAGAAGGATGGTACGAAGGTAAATGTATCCATCGGTGAGAAGGACGACGATCCGGTGGTAGGTATCAGTGATCTTTTGATTCACCTTTCTGCAGACCAGATGAACAAGAATGCAGGCAAGGTAATTGAGGGCGAGGACTTAAATGTCAATGTCGGCAGCATTCCGTTGAAGGATGAAGAAAAGGAAGCCGTAAAGGCAAATGTAAAGAAGATTCTGCTTGACCAGTATGGGGTAGAGGAAGAGGATTTCCTTTCGGCAGAGCTTGAGGTGGTACCGGCTGGTAAGGCAAGAGATTACGGCTTGGATCGCAGCATGGTATACGGTTACGGTCAGGATGACAGAGTGTGTGCATACACCTCGATGCTGGCATTATTCCACATGAAGGAAACGGAACGTACTGCGGTATGCATTCTGGTAGATAAGGAAGAGGTTGGCAGCATCGGTGCGACCGGTATGCATTCCAGATTCTTTGAGAATTTGGTTGCAGAGCTGATGGATCGCATGGGTGATTACTCTGAGCTGAAGGTAAGACGCGCACTGGCAAATTCCGTCATGCTTTCCTCCGACGTATCGGCAGCCTTTGACCCGAATTATCCGGGTGTGAACGAAAAGAAAAATACCGCTTATTTCGGACATGGTCTGGTATTTAACAAGTATACCGGTGCCCGCGGCAAGAGCGGCTGCAACGATGCCAATGCAGAGTACATGGCAGCACTTCGTGCAGCAATGGAAAAGCACAAGGTTACGTTCCAGACCTCGGAGCTTGGTAAGGTAGATCAGGGCGGCGGTGGCACAATCGCATACATTATGGCTCAGTACAATATGCAGGTTATTGACAGTGGTGTGCCGGTGCTGAATATGCACGCTCCTTGGGAGATTACCAGCAAGGCAGATGTTTACGAGGCAATGAAGGGCTACGAGGCATTCCTTGCGGAGATGTAAATAGACGTTTGCGAAACTCAATAATGGTTCTGAAAAGCCTAGCAAGATGAATAAAAACATTACAGGCACGCTCTCGCTACTTCATCCTCGCAACGGTACATAAGACGCTAAAATACAGCGTCTAAGTACCGGCGGGATTCAAGTGCCTGTTTATGTTTTGTTCATTTGCAAAGGCTTTAACATAAAATTTTCTGAGTTTCGCAAATGTCTAGAGATGAAAATAGAGAGGAATGCAATGGAAACGATAAAAATACAGTATTTGAATGATGAGATTGAGCGTCTGCGTTACATCGACGGTAAGTCGGATTGGATTGACCTTAGAGCGGCAGAGGAGGTAACACTTGCGGCGGGCGAGTTTAAACTGATTCCGCTTGGTGTAGCAATGCAGCTGCCGGAAGGCTATGAGGCACATATTGTACCGCGCAGCAGTACTTACAAGAATTTCGGGATTATTCAGACCAATCATACCGGAATTGTGGATAATTCCTACTGCGGACCAAACGACTGGTGGTATATGCCGGCATATGCGCTGCGCGATACCGTGATCCACAAGAATGACCGTATCTGCCAGTTTCGCATCCAGAAAAACCAGCCGCAGCTAGTTTTTGAGGAAGTAGAGGAACTGACCGGAGCAGATCGCGGTGGTATCGGAAGTACCGGAGTGAAATAAGTTTTTGTTATACTTGATATAAAAAATATCGATTTTACTTATGGATTAGCCGGGTGTATAATACAAAAGTAATAGGGCAAGGTAATGTGGCAGGACTGTTACATTACCTTGTTTTTATAATAGCGTAAGTTTTTGCGAGTTTCGTAATAATAAAATCAATATATGGAGGCGGATTTATGGTTAGAGCGATTGTAGGAGCGAACTGGGGCGACGAAGGAAAAGGTAAGATTACCGATATGTTAGGCGAGACCTCAGATATTATTGTACGTTTTCAGGGAGGCAGCAATGCCGGACACACGATTATCAATCAGTACGGAAAATTTGCACTGCATTTGCTTCCGTCCGGTGTATTTTATGAGCATACGACCAGCATCATCGGCAATGGTGTAGCATTGAACATACCGTATCTTTTCAAAGAAATTCAATCCATCGTAGAGCGTGGTGTTCCGATGCCAAAGATTCTGGTATCTGACCGTGCGCAGATTATGATGCCATATCATATTTTATTTGATCAGTACGAGGAGGAGCGTCTGGGTAAGAACTCCTTCGGCTCGACGAAGTCCGGTATTGCGCCGTTTTATTCGGATAAGTATGCCAAGATTGGTTTTCAGGTGTCGGAGCTGTTTGAGGAAGCGGCTTTACGCGAGAAGGTAGAGCGCGTCTTGGAGCAGAAGAACATTATATTGGAGCATATGTATCACAAGCCAACGCTTGACCCGGAGGAAATGTATCAGACACTTTTGGAGTATCGTGACATGGTAGCACCTTATGTGGCAGATACCTCGTTATTTTTGCATGAGGCAATTAAGGCGGGAAAGACAATTCTGCTAGAGGGACAGTTAGGCTCCTTAAAGGACCCGGATTTCGGTATTTATCCGATGGTAACATCCTCCTCGACTCTGGCATCCTACGGTGCGATTGGTGCAGGTATTCCACCATATGAAATCAAGGATATTATTTGTGTCGTTAAGGCATATTCCTCTGCGGTCGGTGCAGGCGAATTTGTCAGCGAGATTTTTGGGGAAGAGGCAGAGGAACTGAGAAAACGTGGCGGTGATGCCGGTGAGTACGGTGCGACCACCGGACGCCCGCGCAGGATGGGCTGGTTTGATGCAGTAGCTACCCGTTATGGCTGCAGAGTGCAGGGAGCGACGGAAGTAGCACTTACGGTACTGGATGTACTGGGTTATCTGGAGGAGCTGCCGGTATGTGTCGGGTATGAAATCGACGGTGTTGTAACCCGTGATTTCCCAACCACTGTAAAGCTTGCGAAAGCAAAGCCGGTATATGAAACTCTGCCGGGCTGGAAGTGTGACATCCGTGGGATCAAGAAATATGAGGACTTACCGGAAAACTGCAGAAAATATATTGAGTTCATCGAGAAACAGATTGAGGTACCGATTACGATGGTTTCGAACGGCCCGGGTAGAGATGAGATTATTTATCGGTAGAAGCAGGCAGGAATAGAGCAGATGCTTGAAAAAGATAGTCTCTCATGGTAAGATAAAAGGTAAGGAAATAACTTGATGTGATGAAATTCAACGGAGGAAGCAGGATGTTGTTTTCGGAAAGTGTAAGCCAAGCTTCGAGTAAAAAAAGAGAAGTGATTATCTATGAGATAATGCATATGGAAAAAGTAGTAGCCGTTATTTCAACAAATGGAAGAGCCGAGATATATACACCGGATTTTATGCCTTATGATTTATATTTGGAAACGGAAGAAGAAAACGATATTGATACTTTGATGAATAATCTGATTAATTTTTATCATTGGTGTGCCTCGCGCGTGTTGTCCTTGGACAGAAAGTATGCGAAAGAGATTTTAAATAGTATCGGTGTAGCGCAGGCTGTAACGGATAAGGATCGTGCAGATATTTCGTTATCTTATCATTGTGTTTCATTGACGGATGTGTTTTGGGTAAGGAGACAGGGAGAATGTGTCTTTTTTAAGGATATTAATTTGTATGATAATCCATTAAATGAAGCCATTGTAGAATTATCGCTCAAGGGGCGTCAGATGACGGTAACCAATCAGGAGCTGGCGCCGGATTTGTCAACCAGAGGCTGCTTTCCGAAAGCATGGATTCGAGAGGAAAATGGATTTAAGCTGCTCAAGGATGGCGGTAAGGATACGGTAAGACGTGAATTGCTTGCAAGTAGGATTTGCCAGTGCTTTGATGTGCCACAGGTAGTATATCGGGAAAGACTTTATCAGGGACAAGTGGTTACCGAAAGTGAAATCATATCCTCGAAGGAATCCTCGATGGTATCGAAGCTGGCATTTGATATTTATGCCTGCAATCATGATTTAGATGTGCTTGGGGTATGTGAGGAGTTGGACCCGGTTACTTATTATGGAATGAATATTTTGGATTATCTGACCGGCAATACGGACAGACACCCGGAGAATTGGGGCTTTTTGGTCGATAATGCAACGAATCAGTACATTTCACTGTATCCGCTGATGGATTTTAATCAGTGCTTTCTAGCATATGATGATTTGGAGGGAGCAGGCTGTCAGACGGTTCGTCCGAGAAAGCTGACACAACGGGAAGCTGCAATCGAAGCAGTGCAGAAAATCGGACTTCGGCAAATCTGCGAAATAGATATGAGTGCCTTTGAAGGAATGGAAAAAGAAGCGGATATGTTTTGTCGCAGACTGGAAGAATTAAAGAAATACATGTAGACTCTTGTATGAGAATAAATAAATGATGAGATAGAACAGCGTTCTTTGCTTTGCGTGTCGATGAGTGCGCAAAGCAGAGGACGTTATTTCATTTCCTCAAAATCGTCAAGACAAGTCTACTCCCTTACGTTATAATATCCTTACATCGCGATGTTCAAAAAATAGACGTTAAGGAGTCCGACATGAGTTATCCATTATATATTAAGGCATTAATCTCTTATATTGAGGCGCATATCACGGAGAAGCGGCTGGATTATGCCAGACTTGAGCGGGAAATCGGTTTTTCGCAGGCACATATGCGTGAATTGTTTCGAAGGGATACCGGATATCCGTTGGTACAGTATGTGCAGATGCGGAAGATAAAGCGCTCGGCATTAGACCTGCTGACAGACGAATTGGAATAGCTGAAAAAATAAAGAGTGTCGGAGACATTTGTCTAGCGGTATAAAGAAAGCCAGATAACGCAAACGGTTATCTGGCTCTTTTTGAACAATTCATTCAGAAAGAAAAATTATTTCTCCTTCTTTGCATTCTCCATCATCATTGCACGAACCTTTAAGGAAAGACCGAACAGGTTGATGAAGCCTTCTGCATCATGATGATCATATAAATCACCGGTGGTGAAGGAAGCGATGCTCTCGTTGTACAGGGAGTATGGGGAAGTCGTTCCCTGCTTGATGATGTTACCCTTGTACAGCTTTAACTTAACCTCACCGGTTACATACTTCTGAGTAGACTCTACAAATGCCTGCAGTGCCTCGCGCAGCGGAGTGAACCACTTACCTTCGTAAACAACATCTGCAAACTTGTTACCGATGCCCTTCTTGTATGCGAGGGTATCGCGATCAAGGATGAGCTCCTCTAACTGGGTGTGAGCTTCCATTAAGATGGTTCCGCCAGGAGTCTCATAAACACCACGGGACTTCATACCTACGACACGGTTCTCTACGATATCTACGATACCTACACCATGCTTGCCACCGATAGCATTTAACTCAGCAATAATCTCGGATGCCTTCATCTTCTTGCCGTTCAATGCGACAGGAGCACCCTCTTCGAAGGTCAGGGAGATAATCTCGCCCTCATCCGGAGCCTTCTCAGGAGATACGCCAAGAACTAATAAGTGGTCGTAGTTTGGAGCGTTTGCAGGATCTTCAAGTTCCAGACCCTCGTGGCTGATGTGCCATAAGTTACGGTCACGGCTGTAGCTGTGGCTTGCGTCGAATGGAAGATCGATACCATGTGCCTTGCAGTATTCGATTTCATCCTCACGGGACTGCATCTTCCAGGTATCGTTGCAACGCCAAGGAGCGATAATCTTTAAATCAGGAGCGAGAGCCTTGATACCAAGCTCGAAACGAACCTGATCATTACCCTTACCGGTAGCACCGTGGCAGATAGCTACAGCGCCTTCTTTTCTGGCAACCTCTACCAGTCTCTTTGCGATAACCGGACGAGCCATGGAAGTACCCAGTAAGTACTTGTTCTCGTATACGGCACCTGCCTTCACGCAAGGGATTACATACTCGTCTACGAACTCGTCAGTGATGTGCTCAATGTAAAGCTTAGTAGCGCCGGAAAGCTTTGCGCGCTCCTCTAAGCCGTCTAACTCGTTGCCCTGTCCTACATCGATACAGCAGCAAACAACATCATAATCATAGTTTTCCTTTAACCAAGGAATGATAGCAGTGGTATCCAGACCACCGGAATATGCAAGAATAACCTTTTCCTTCATAATAGCCTCCTATGTATTTTTTAGGTAACGTTCGGTAGCATATGCCGGACGATTACTTTTTTATAAATATACACCATATGCAAGCTTTATGCAAGTACCAGTTTTTATTTTATTTTCTTTTTTGGGACGAGAATGGAAAGTTTCGAAAAAATTAAAGAATTCTTTCGAAAGAATAAATTGCATTTTGAGGGAAAAGCAGGTATTCTAGTGTGTATGAAATGAACAAAAATGGAGAAATGAGAACACTATGAAAGAATTTTTGAAACGCTACAGACATGCATGGGTACTGGGATACTTTTTTATTTATGTGATATGGTTCTTTTTGCTGAATCAGCTGACTGCGGACAGCTTCGCGCCGCTGTATCATCCGCTGGATGATTATATTCCGTTTTGCGAATGGTTTGTGATTCCGTATTATCTGTGGTTTCCGTACATACCGCTGACGGTGTTTTACTTTTTCTTTAAAGCAGAGAAAAAAGAGTATTATCAGTTGACGGCGTTTTTATTTATTGGCATGACTATCGCATTGATTACTTACACAATCTGGCCGAACGGAGTGTATTTCCGACCGGATTTGGAAACGCTTGGGAGGGATAATTTTTTGATTCGTCTGGTAGATATTATTTATCAGGCAGATGTGGGAACCAATTGCTGCCCGAGCATTCATTGCTTTAATTCCATTGGCGTATGCATCGGTATCAACAAATGTGTGTCGTTAAAGAAATACCGGGGAATTCGCATTGCTTCGGTGGTATTGTCCGTATTAATTTGTCTGTCCACGATGTATATCAAGCAGCATTCGATTATTGATGTGGTCTGGGCATTTGTACTTGCCGGTGTGATGTATTTGCTGGTATATACACCGTTTTTGGCAAGGGTATTCGGAAAAAAGAAAAAGAATTTGGAAACGACATAAAATAAGTAGGAATTTCTGATATCCTCTCTTGAAGAATGTCGGAGAGAATGATATACTAAGAAAAGATGGAAGGACGGCTTTGTAAGATAAAAAAGCTGTTTGATTGTAGGGATAGCCGCAGTAGTTTCGCTGCGGCTATTAGTGCGAGATAACTATAAGGAAGGTGCGGATAAAATGAGTTGTCGTATCATTCTGGCTTCGGCTTCACCGAGGCGGCGGGAAATATTGAGTCAGGTAGGTCTGGTGTACGAGGTCATCCCTTCGGATTTTGAAGAGCATGCCAAGGCAGACACACCGCAGGAATATGTACGGCTGTTGGCATATGGTAAGGCGAAGGCAGTAGCGGATATGCTTAAAAAGAACAAAACGGCAGGAGAGTGCTTGGCAGAAAATTCATCGGAGGAGCCTGTTATGGTAATCGGGGCCGATACCGTAGTAGTGCATCGGGATGTGATTTTGCAAAAGCCGGTGGATAAAGAGGATGCATTTCGAATGCTTTCTGCGCTGCAGGGAGATGTGCATGAGGTAGATACCGGTGTGGCAGTGCTTGTACAGATGCCGGACGGCAGCCATCGGGAAAAGAGCTTTACCGTGCGGACGCAGGTAGAGTGTTATCCGGTAACAAAGGCAGAGCTTTGGAAGTATTTAGAGGACGATGAATATGCGGACAAGGCGGGCGGATATGCGATTCAGGGCAGATTTGCCGCTTATATTAAGGAGATTCGAGGAGATTATTATAATGTTGTCGGACTTCCGGTATCGGCATTGTTACAGGCTTTAAAAGAATTAGAAATAAATTAAGTAAGCTCTTTTTGAAATAATGCTTGCATATTATGCAATGAAGATGTATAATTATGAAAAATTAACAGGAAGAAACAAAAAGCCAAGATAATCTGGTTGCTCAGACAGAGGCTATGCTGAGAACGGAATGCTTGGATGAATAAAGGAGGAATTGGCATGATTAAGGTTGGTATTATTGGTTCGACAGGTTATGCAGGACAGGAGTTAGTAAGAATTTTATTACAGCATCCGGAGGCAGAGATTGTTTGGTACGGTTCCAGAAGCTATATTGATAAGCAGTATTATGAAGTATTCCAGAATATGTTTGAGCTGGTAGACGCAAAGTGTCTGGATGACAATATGGATGAGCTGGCAGCGAAGGCAGATGTAATTTTTACGGCGACTCCGCAGGGCTTATGTGCATCATTAGTAAATGAAGAAGTATTATCTAAGGTAAAGATTGTCGATTTGTCTGCGGACTTCCGTATCAAGGATGTAGCGACCTATGAGAGCTGGTATGGCATTACTCATGCGGCACCGCAGTACATTGACGAAGCAGTATACGGTCTGGTGGAAATCAACCGTGAGAAGATTAAGAATGCAAGACTGCTTGCAAATCCGGGCTGCTATCCGACCTGTTCGATTTTATCCATCTATCCGATGATTAAGGAAGGTATTATTGTGCCGGAGACCGTTATCATTGATGCAAAGTCCGGTACTTCCGGAGCAGGACGTTCCGCAAAGGTAGCAAACCTGTACTGTGAAGTAAATGAGAATATCAAGGCATACGGTGTGGCAAGCCACAGACATACGCCGGAGATTGAGGAGCAGCTAGGGTATGCGGCAGGCAAGCCGGTTTATTTGAACTTCACACCGCATTTGGTACCGATGAACCGCGGTATTCTGGTAACTGCGTATGCGACACTTGCAAAGCAGGTAACCTATGATGAAGTAAAGGCGATTTACGATACATATTATAAGAACGAGTATTTTGTGCGTGTGCTGGATGAGGGTGTATGCCCGGAGACACGCTGGGTAGAGGGCAGCAATTTTGTTGATGTAAACTTCAAGATTGACCCAAGAACAAACCGCCTGATTATGATGGGTGCAATGGATAATCTGGTAAAGGGTGCTGCAGGTCAGGCAGTGCAGAACATGAACCTGATGTTCGGTTTACCGGAGAATATGGGCTTACAGTTAGTGCCGATGTTCCCATAAAAGCACGTTAGCAAAGCCGACCGGTGAGTTTGCATGTAGCGGTTTTAGGGCTTTGGTTCGGCAGAAGCAAGGAAAAATGAGAAGTGCTCAAAATTCGTAAGAGGAAGGATAGAAGCGTATGGAAATCAGAGTCATGAAAATCGAGGATTATCCAAAGGTATATGAGCTGTGGATGAGCATTCACGGATTTGGTATTCGCAGCATGGATGATTCAGAGGAAGGCGTTGCTAAGTTTTTGAAACGAAATCCGACGACCAGTGTGGTGGCGGTCGAGGGAGAGCGAGTGGTAGGAGCCATTCTTTGCGGACATGACGGCAGACGCGGCTGCTTTTACCATGTGTGTGTAGCGGAGGATATGCGCAAGCGCGGTATCGGTAAGGCAATGGCAGTCGTAGCAATGCATGCGCTGCAGGACGAGGGCATCAATAAGGTCTCTCTGATTGCGTTTAAGTCCAATGAGGTCGGCAATAAGTTCTGGCGAAGCGTTGGCTGGACCTTCCGTGAGGATTTGAATTACTATGATTTCACATTAAATGAAGCGAATATTACGAAGTTTAATCAGTAGGATTGCTTTAATAAAGGAGGAATAATATGGAACGTATCGAAGGTGGTATTACCGCGGTACAGGGCTTTCAGACAGCTTGTACGGCAGCAGGAATTAAGTATCAGGGCAGAGTGGATATGGCGATGGTGTACAGCACCGCACCTTGTAAATGTGCAGGTACTTTCACTACAAATGTAGTAAAAGCAGCACCGGTGCTTTGGGATAGAGATATTGTGCAGAAGTCCGAATTTGCACAGGCAGTGGTTATCAATGCAGGTATTGCAAATGCATGTACCGGTGCAGAGGGTATGGGCTACTGCAAGCAGACGGCAGAGGCAGCAGGAGAACTGCTAGGTATTCCTGCCAATGCAGTATTTGTAGCTTCGACCGGTGTTATCGGAAAGCAGCTTCCGATTGACCGTATTGTAGCAGGTACGAAGGCAATGGTTCCGACCCTTTCCGATACGATTGAGGCGGGTACGGCAGCGTCGAAGGCAATTATGACGACTGATACGGTAAATAAGGAAATCGCAGTACGCTTTACCGTGGACGGCAAGGAAGTGACCGTAGGCGGTATGTGTAAAGGCTCCGGCATGATTCATCCGAATATGTGTACCATGCTGGGCTTTATCGGAACGGATATTGCAATCAGCAAGGAGCTGTTACAGGAGGCATTGAGCGAGGATGTCAAGGATACCTACAATATGATTTCGGTAGATGGTGATACCTCGACCAACGATACCGTGCTGCTGATGGCAAACGGTCTGGCAGGAAATGTAGAGATTATCGAGAAGAATGCTGACTATGCAGCGTTTGTGAAGGCATTACATACTGTAAACGAGTATCTGGCAAAGAGAATGGCTGAGGACGGCGAGGGTGCGACTAAGCTGTTTGAGGTAATCGTACAGGGTGCTGAAACGAAGGAGCAGGCGGTAACCTTAAGTAAGTCCATTGTAACCTCCAGTCTAGTAAAGGAAGCAGTATACGGAAATGATGCAAACTGGGGACGTATCCTGTGTGCACTGGGTTATTCCGGTGTAAGCTTTGATCCGGAAAAGGTAGATTTGTTTATTGAGTCGGCAGAGGACGGCAGAATACAGCTGGTAGCAAGTGGTGTCGGAACTGATTTCTCGGAGGAGCTTGCAACCAAGATTCTTTCCGCAAAGCAGGTAACTGCAATCGCAGACATCAAGGCAGGCAATGCGACCGCGACTGCATGGGGCTGTGATTTGACCTACGATTATGTAAAGATTAACGCAGATTATCGTTCCTAATAAAATTGGTAATTGCGAAACTAGAGATTAGTTCTGAAAAAAATGTTTTGCAAATACTCAGTTCTAAATTAATAATGAAAAGAGGTAAAGAGAATGTCTAGTTCAATGGAAAGAGCACAGACCTTAATCGAGGCACTGCCATATATTCAGAAGTTTAATAACAAGAAGGTAGTCGTAAAGTACGGCGGCAGTGCGATATTAGACCCGGAATTGCAGTTAAATGTAATCAAGGATGTAGCACTGTTAAAATTAGTTGGTATGCAGCCAATCATCGTGCATGGCGGTGGTAAGGAAATCAGCAAGTGGGTAGGCTTACTTGGTCATGAGTCCCGCTTTGTCGAAGGCCTTCGTGTAACGGATGAGGTTACGATGGAAGTGGCTGAGATGGTTTTGAACAAGGTAAATAAGAACCTCGTGCAGATGTTGGAGAAGTTAGGCGTAAAGGCAGCAGGTATCTGTGGTAAGGACGGTCATACCTTAAATGTAGAAAAGAAGCTGGCAAATGGTCAGGATATCGGCTTTGTAGGTAATATTACCGAGGTAAATACCGATTTGATTGATACCCTGATTGAGAATGATTTTGTACCGGTAATTGCACCGATTGGTATGGATGCAGAGTATCAGGCATATAACATCAATGCGGATGATGCAGCTTGTGCGGTAGCAAGAGCAGTAGGTGCAGAGAAGTTGGTGTTCTTAACGGATATCGAGGGTGTATACAAGGACCCTGCAAATAAGGATACTCTGATTTCGGTACTGACGCTGCCGCAGGCAGACGAGCTGATTGCAGACGGCTTTATCGGAGGCGGTATGCTCCCAAAGTTAAAGAACTGCATCGATGCAGTGAGAAATGGTGTTTCAAGAGTACATATTCTGGACGGAAGAATGGAGCATTGCTTGTTGCTGGAGTTCTTTACGAATAAAGGAATTGGAACTGCGATTGTAAATGATGAAACGGTCTAGGAGGCAGATTATGAATACAGAACAGTGGATTCAGGAAGCCGAGCAGGTGCTGATGCATACCTACGCAAGATTTCAGATTGTGTTAGAGAGTGGAGATGGCGTGTATCTCTATGACGTAGAAGGCAAGAAGTATTTGGATTTTGCAGCAGGTATTGCAGTATTTGCTTTGGGCTATAATAATAAAGAGTACAATGATGCGTTGAAGGCGCAGATTGATAAGTTATTGCACACCTCGAATTTGTATTACAATACACCGGCAGTCGAGGCTTGCAAAAAGATTGTAAAGGCAACCGGACTTGACCGTGTATTCCTGACCAATAGTGGTACAGAGGCAATCGAGGGTGCGATTAAGTTAGCAAGAAAGGTATACTTTAATAAGCATGGTAAGGCAGACAGCCAGATTATCGCAATGAACCACTCCTTCCACGGCAGAAGTATGGGTGCGCTGTCGGTTACCGGTACACCAAAGTACCGTGAGGCATTCGGCAGCATTGATGGTGTCGTATTTGCAGATTACAACAATTACGAGGATATTGCATCCAAGGTAAATGAAAAGACCTGTGCGATTATCATGGAGACCGTACAGGGCGAGGGCGGTCTGTACCCGGCAAATAAGGAATTTTTGCAGAAGATTCGCGCGCTCTGCGATGAGAAGGGTATACTGCTGATTTTGGATGAGATTCAGTGCGGTATGGGCAGAACCGGTACGATGATGGCATATGAGCAGTATGGTGTAAAGCCGGATATCGTAACGATGGCAAAGGCATTGGGCTGTGGTGTGCCGGTTGGTGCGTTTATTGCAAAAGAGGACGTAGCAGCAGCGATGGTGCCGGGCGACCATGGTACGACCTATGGAGGCAATCCGTTTGCGGCAGCAGCAGTCAGCAAGGTATTTGACCTCTTTGCATCCGAAAAGGTATTGGAAAATGTAAACGAGGTTTCGGCTTATCTGGAAGAAAAGCTGGATGCGCTGGCAGCAAAGTATGACTGTATTAAGGAGCGCAGAGGTCTTGGACTGATGCAGGGTCTGGAGTTTACGATGCCGGTACGTGATATTAGTGTAAAAGCACTGGAGAAGGGCTTGATTATTATTTCTGCAGGTGCGAATATCATCCGTTTTGTTCCGCCGCTTGTGATTAAAAAAGAGCATGTGGATGAGATGATTGCAATTTTGGAGGAATGTATTGCTTAAAGAAAAGCTTACAGGAAAGATCGGGCGCAAAATGGAGCGGATACTGGTCGGCGTGGCAATGCTTGTGCTGACGCGCCGCTATCCGCTCATGTGGCCGGTATTTCTGGTTTATGTGTTAAAAGAAGGTGTGACTGCGTATTTTGCGTATGTTGCACGACAAAAGGAATCATTCAGCAAAAGCACCAGATGGTACGATGCTTCCTGCCGGGGAGTGACGCTTCTGGTGCTGTTTGTATTGTTTATAAAGCCGGATATTGGTTATTTTAAAGCCAATATACTGATGAGTGTCAGCATGGTATGCATGGGAATCTCTGTGCTGGGGCAAAGCTTGCCAAAATGCGTTGCGGTAAAGCGAGGGATGAACGCAGGGCGGAAGAGATATGGCTGGCGAGTCGGTGTGGTACTGTGCGTGGTAGTCTATTATCTGGCAGGCATTTTGTGTTCGGGTATGCCGCAGCCGCGCGTCAGTGATGCATATAAGGAAAGCCTGAATACCAATACCTTTTATGGAGAAGGTGCTTGCTGTGACCGTGCTACGATTTTTGAGGACAACGAAGAAGCCTTGTTCGAGAGAGTACGCCTGATTCATAATGCAAAGGAGCGAGTGATTCTGTCAACCTTTGATTTTCGGGACGATGAAGCAGGCAAAGTGATGATAGCAGCGCTGCTTGCTGCGGCAGAGCGTGGTGTACAGGTGCGCGTCATCGTTGATGGAGTCAGCGGAATGCTTCGGATGGGTGCAAACCCTTATTTTATGGCATTATCCACGCATCAAAATGCGGAAATTCGTATTTACAATAAGATTAATCTGTTAAAGCCATGGGCGCTGATGGGACGTCTGCATGATAAGTATGTGATTGCGGATGATACTGCTTATTTTCTGGGCGGAAGAAATACGTTTTCTTATTTCCTCGGAGCAACGGATGGGCATATTAACTATGACAGAGATGTGTTTGTTTACAATGCAGGAGGAAGCGCGGAGAGTTCCTTGTATCAGGTCGAAGCGTATTTTAATGAGGTCTGGAACCAAAAAGAAACCAAGCGGTTTCATGACTGGAGTGCGAAGGCGAGGCTGACCTCGGTCAAAAATGCGAAAGCAGAGCTTACGGAGCTACTTGCAGCGTATTATACGGAGTATCCCGATGTTTTGACAGAACCGGATTATGCAGCAATGACAATGCCTACGAAGAAAATTACGCTTTTGGCAAATCCGACGACGATTTGTGCAAAGGAGCCAACGGTATTTTATGCTCTTGCGGAGCTGATGAAGCAGGCAAAGGCGCAGGTGACGATTCATACACCGTATTTGATTTGTAATGAGATGATGTATGATGCGTTTGCGGAGATTGCAAAGCAGGTACCGAAGGCGCAGCTGATGACCAATTCTGCTGCGAACAACGGAAATCCGTTCGGTTCGGGAGATTACATGGCAGAATTTTCGAATATTTTAAGAACCGGCATGGAGCTTTATGAATATGAGGGCGGTGTGTCCTATCATGCCAAGAGCATCGCGATAGATGATGATTTGTCGATTGTCGGTTCGTTTAATATGGATATGCGCAGTGTATATCTGGATACGGAGCTGATGCTGGTTGTGGATAGCACAGAGCTGAATGCGCAACTGCGGGGGATTATGGAACAGTATCAGGCGCAGTCCGGTGTGGTGGCAGCGGATGGCAGCAAAGCCTATCCGGAAGGTGTAGAGCCTCAGGTGATGAGCAGAAAGAAGCGAATGAAGGTCGGATTGATTTATACACTGCTCGGCTGGGCAAGAAGGCTTATGTAGTAGAATGCCTACTTTAGTTACAAGGTAAAAGCAGTGTGGCAGTATGCGAGTTTTATAACGAACCCGGAGAATGCGTTGAAATGGAGAAGACAATGGAATTGCAGGTAATTGCGAAAATACAAAATGGTTTTAAAGAAAAGTTTGGAATCCCGCGTCAGAGCAGTCTGGTGGCACAGGTAACCTCGAAAATTGTATTCGAGAAAGCGTATCGGGATGCGAATGCCTTACGCGGCTTGGACGGATACTCGCATTTGTGGCTGATTTGGGGATTTTCAGAGAATAAACGCACGAGCTGGTCACCGACGGTTAAGCCGCCGCGCTTGGGCGGAAATACCCGCATGGGAGTGTTTGCTACGCGGTCGCCGTATCGACCGAATCCGTTAGGGTTGTCCTCGGTAAAGCTGGTAAAAATCGAGACAACCAAGGAGGAGGGAACCGTGCTCTGGGTGCAAGGAGCAGATTTGATGAACGGAACACCGATTTATGATATTAAACCATATCTGGCGTTTACGGACAGTCATCCGGAGGCGTTGGGAGGCTTTGCAGATGAGGTGCGGGAGCATGCATTGCAGGTTGTCTTTCCGGAGGAATTGCTTTGTAAGATACCGAAGGAAGAACGTGACATCGTACAGGGCATTTTGGCGGGTGACCCGCGACCGGCATATCAGCAGGACGCAGAGCGAATCTACGGCTTTCGGTATCAGCAGCATGATATCCGCTTTACGGTGCAGGATAAGCGGTTGACGGTTTGCGAAGTGGTGGAATACAACGAATAGGAATCTTGTGAAAAAACGCATAAAACGCCTGCTTATCGCAGATAATTCTGTTATCAGGGCGCAGCCCAATAAAACAGAAAGCAGGTATTTTTATGTCGGGAATTCTTATTGCAATCATATCCGGTGCCTTGATGAGCATTCAGGGAGTATTCAACACCGGAGTAACCAGACAGACCAGTATTTGGACGGCTACCAGCTTCGTGCAGCTGACGGCACTTCTTGCCAGTCTGGTCGCATGGTTTGTTTCGGGAAATCAGGCACCGTTCGGGAGCTTGTTCAAAATCGATGGGAAGTATATGCTGCTTGGCGGAATCATAGGAGCAGGAATTACTTATACCGTAGTACAGAGTGTAGCGGCATTAGGACCTGCCAAGTCCGCGATGTTAGTAGTGACCGCACAGCTTTTGGTATCCTATCTGATTCAGCTGTTTGGATTGTTTGGAACCGAGAAAGCACCGTTTGAATGGCGTAAGCTGTTGGGACTGGGGTTAGCGATTGCAGGGATTCTGATATTTCAGTATGAAAAATCGTAACGCATTTTGGACTTGTAAACGGCACCGGAATAAGGTACAATGAAACTGGATTGTTATTGAGAGTAATGTTTGTAAGAAACAACAGCGAAAGGTTGGTGTTTCTTATGAAATGGAATTGGAAAAAGGTTATGACAGGTATTCTGACAGCAGTGTTTCTGATTGTTGCCGGAATCTTTTATATGAAATCGGAACCGGTAGGCCGGAAGGAAGCGGCATCACTTACCGTTTTTTCGGATACTAAGGAGCCGCAGTCGGAAGGATGGACAGAAGAGACTTCCGAAGTGTCAGATGAGCCTGACTTGGAGAAATCAGAGCAAATAGAACCGTCGGAGTGTTCGTTTATTTATGTACATGTCTGCGGTGAAGTAATAAAGCCCGGAGTCTATGCGATAGCAGAACATGCCCGGGCGATTGATGCTGTTTTGGCAGCAGGCGGATTTACGCAGCAGGCAGCGCAGGAGGTTGTGAATCAGGCGGCAGAGCTTGCGGATGGTGAGCAGCTGTATGTATACAGCCAAAAGGAGGCAGAAGAATTGGGACTTCTGCCGGGGCAGAAGGTGCAGCAGTCATTGCAGACCGTGACAGCGAAAGAGGCAGTGAAGGTCGATCTGAATACCGCGACCGCAGAGCAGCTGATGCAGCTGCCGGGAATCGGACAGGCAAAGGCAGAGGCAATTCTTGCTTACCGGAAGGAGCGCGGGGGCTTTCGTGCAACGGAGGAGCTGATGCAGATTTCCGGGATAAAGGAAAGTATATTTCAGAAGGTAAAGGATAAAGTGACCGTCAGGGATTAATAGAAAGGAAGGGTGACTTCTGATGGCGAAAAGGGTATTGGTAGTAGACGATGAAAAGTTGATTGTAAAGGGTATCCGCTTCAGTCTGGAGCAGGATGGCATGGAAGTAGATTGTGCATATGACGGAGAAGAGGCGTTAGAAGCGGCAAAAAAGACGGAATATGATGTTGTATTATTGGATGTTATGCTGCCAAAGCTGTCCGGCTTTGAGGTGTGCCAGCAGATTCGGGAGTTTTCCAATATGCCGATTATTATGCTGACGGCAAAGGGCGATGATATGGATAAGATTCTGGGTCTGGAATATGGAGCAGATGACTATATTACAAAGCCGTTTAACATATTGGAGGTAAAGGCGCGTATTAAAGCAATCATGCGCAGAAGCGACCGGAAGCCGGCAAAGGCAGAGGAAGTAAAGCAGACGGTGGAGGTTTCGGAATTTGGAGACCTTAGGATTGACCGGGAAGGAAAGCGTACCTATATTCGCGGAAAAGAAGTGAACCTGACGGCGAAAGAGTTTGATGTTTTGGAGCTTTTGCTGTTTAATCCAAATAAAGTATATAGTCGTGAGAATTTGTTGAATCTGGTATGGGGCTATGATTATCCGGGAGATGTCCGGACGGTGGATGTACACATTCGTCGGTTGCGTGAAAAAATCGAGGATAATCCGAGTGAGCCGAAATATGTTCATACCAAATGGGGTGTGGGCTATTATTTTCAGATGCTGTAAAGGAGTAATCAAAGGTGAGCAGACAAAAGAATCGGTGGAAGCGCCTGAAAAGTATGCGTGTGGTATTGTTTCTGCTTATGGTAATTATGGCACTGGTGCTGCTGTTTGGAATGACTGTGTTTACATTGCAGACATATCGGGACCAAAAGGTAAGTGAAAAGGTAAGTGAAGTAACGGAATATGCAGAGACGATGTCCAATCAAATTGCTGCGAGCGGTTATCTGGCAGGACAAAATACCACAGAAATCAATGCGGAGATGGTGACGGCGGCAGATATTTTTGACGGCAGAATCGTGGTCGTGGATGCCGGACTGAAGATTATCGCGGATACATACGGATATGAGGTCGGAAAAACAATGGTTACCAAGCCGGTTATCGAGTGTATTCGGGGAGTCAGCAGTTGTACGCAGGCATGGGAAAAAAGTTATATTGAGCTGACCATTCCGGTTCGTCAGGGTGCGAAGAATGAGATTGCCGGGGCAATTCAGGTGCGTGCCAGTCTGGAAAAGGCGTTGCTGGGATATCAAGGCATCTATGACAAGTTGATGCTGATTAATATACTTCTTTTGTGCGGAGTGATAGTGATTGCGTTCATTATTTCGCGCAATATGGTAAAGCCGTTTAAGACGGTTATTTCCTCCATCCGGCGGATTGCGGACGGATATTTGGAGGAGAATATGTCGATTCACGGCTTTTATGAGGTAGAGCAGATTTCGGATACCTTTAATGAGATGCTCCAACAGATGAAAAAGCTGGAGGATTCCCGACAGGAGTTTGTATCCAACGTGTCCCATGAATTGAAGACACCAATGACCTCAATGAAGGTGTTGGCAGATGCATTGATGGCTCAGGAGGATGTTCCGGTAGAACTGTACAAGGAATTTCTGGTGGATATTACCGAGGAAATCGAACGTGAAAACAAGATTATTACGGATTTGCTTTCGTTGGTAAAGATGAATCAGAAGGACGGCGAGATGCATATTGCGCAGGTGGATATCAATGAGCTGCTAGAGATTATTTTAAAGCGAATCAAACCAATTGCGCAAAAGAGAAGCATTGAGCTGGTTTTTGAAAGCTTTCGTCCGGTTGTAGCAGAGGTCGATGAAGTAAAGCTTTCGTTAGCAATTTCGAACTTGATTGAGAATGCAGTCAAATACAATATTGATGAGGGCTATGTAAGAGTATCCC
>JAFTQM010000036.1 GCA_017462755.1 Lachnospiraceae bacterium
AGGTGCTTAATATGCATCATGGAAAGTGGCAGTTGAAAAGACACCCACACAATATAGGCTCTGTTAAATTTTGGAATAATGTAATTGATGAATATACAAGTGGAAATTACCGTTTAGTTGAGAGCTACCCTAATAAAGATGGGGATTATGAGGATGGTACACCTGCGGATGTATTTTTCTTTGAAAATTAATAAGGGAATTCACTCGAAACTTTCAGTTTGTCAGAGTGTCAAAATTCCAATATGTAGAGCAGTTTGACAAACTTGAATTTGGCGGCGGAGATGGAAATGGATATACAACTATTATCAAGAAAATACGCAGTACGTAAGTTGAACATAAATGATGTGGATATTATTTACGATATAAGTTGCAAAAACGAAATTTTCTATAAATATCATCCACCATTTGTCACAAAAGAAAGTATTATAGAGGATATGGAAGCATTGCCACCTCACAAGAACTATGAGGATAAGTATTACATTGGTTTTTTTGAGAACGATTCATTGGTAGCAAATATGGACTTGATTTTAGGCTATCCAACAAACGAAATTGCGTTCATAGGACTGCTTATGACAAATGTACTCTACCAAAATAAAGGTGTTGGCTCCAATATTGTAGAAGATGTTTGTGATTATTTAAGGCAATTAGGTTATAAGAAGGTTCGTATTGGAGTAGATAAAGAAAATCCACAAAGCAATTCTTTTTGGCATAAGAATGGATTTCATATCATTTCAGAAAAAGAGTATAATGTTATGGAATTGGTATTATAAATTCCAATTTGTGGAACAGTTAGAAAAACTTGAATAGGTATCGGTTGGTAGAAAGTAGTAGATAGATTACTTTGAAAATGGATGAGGATTTAATAGAGGTAATCGAGATGGAATACATAAAAGAAAAAAGAGCATTACAGGTTGGTTACGGTCAGGAAGCAGACCTTGCTTCTTGGATGAAACTTGTAAACCGTGTTAGTTGGAATTTTCCCGGGTTAGAAACTGCCGAGGCAATCAAGGAGCATGCAGATACGGTTTTGCGTTTTATGAAAAAGCAGCAGGCGATTTGTGTAAAGGATGACGATAAGGTGGTCGGAGTACTGCTTTTTTCCAGAACGCATAATATGATTTGCTGTCTGGCGGTTTCGCCGGATTATCGTAGAAAGCGTATTGGTGCGAGTATGCTAAACGAGGCGCTTTCGCAGTTGGATCGCACAAAGGATATTTCGGTTTCTACGTTCCGGGAAGAGGACCCGAAAGGGACTGCGCCTCGCGCATTGTACCGGAAATTTGGTTTTGTGGAGGACGAACTGATAGAGGAATTTGGTTATCCGAATCAGAGGTTTATTTTGTTTGGAAGTGAATTAGGTTGAAGAAATATTGTTAAGAAATTACTTTTGTGGATTTCTGTGCTAAGTGTTTCAAAACGGAGAACTATGATGAGAGAGGATGATTTATTAGAAAAAATAAAAGCTGCTTACCAGAATATTTTGCAGCAAAAACTGGTGGGTATTTATGTGCATGGTTCCTTGGCGTTTGGTTGTTTTCAGTGGAGTAAGAGTGATATTGATTTTCTCGTGGTTGTGAAGGAAGCACTTTCCCTGGAAGAAAAGGAAGCTCTGATTCGGGTGTTACTGAAGTTGGATGAGTATGCACCGCAGAAGGGGTTTGAGATGAGTGTCGTGTTGGAATCGGTGTGTCAGCCATTCAGATATCCGACACCGTATGAATTACATTTTTCGAATTTTCATAAGGAGAATTTCAAAGCGGATTTGACCGGATATTGTCAGAAGCTGAATGGTACGGACAAGGATTTGGCAGCGCATTTTACGGTGACGCAAAAGGTTGGTACTGTTTTGTGCGGAAAGGCAATTCCAGAAGTGTTTGGTGAGGTGCCAAAAGAAGCGTATCTGGATAGTCTGAAAGAGGACATCGCAGATGCGAAAGAGAGTATTGCGGAAAATCCGGTTTATTATGTGCTGAATCTCTGCCGTGTACTGGCATATGTAAAGGATGATGTCGTGCTTTCCAAGAAGCAGGGCGGTGAATGGGGTATTGAGAATCTGCCGTCTGAGTTGGTGTCGGTGGTGCGCGGGGCACTCAGGGAGTATAGTGAAAATGTAGCATTTGAAGCAGAGGAAAAGGTGCTGCTGAAATTTGCAAATGATATGTTGGAGTGGATATTTGTATAAAAATGTAAGGATAAAACAGGAGAACAAACCAAAGAACAAAATCAAGTTGTTTTGACATTATTCAGAACAATATTGATTTTGTTCTTTTATTTGGGTATAATTTAGCCATATTTGAAGTAGGAACGAGTTACAAGTATGGTGTTGCTTTCAGTGGCAAGCAGGCTGAAATAACAGTAGAAGAATAGGTGTTTGAGAGTTTCGCAATCGCATAAACTTTAAGATAAATAAAAGGAGGCTATTAAGATGAAGGTATACATTTGTTTCCCGGAGGGAAAAGCTAAGGCGCTTACAATGAGCTACGATGATGGAAAGCTGGCAGACCGAAGATTGGTAGAAATTTTCAACGAAAATGGTATTAAGGGAACCTTTAATATCAATTATGGCATTATGCAGCATGACGAAGGGCGTATTCCGCCGAGTGAAGTAGCAGAGCTTTATAAAGGACATGAGGTAGCGACACATACACTGACGCACCCGACGATTGAGCGTTGTCCAATGGTACAGGTGGCACGCGAAATTTTAGAGGACAGGAAGGGATTGGAGAGTCTGACCGGTGGACTCGTCAGAGGACACGCTTATCCGAATGGTTCATATAATGAGGAAATCAAGCAACTGTTTGCACAGCTTGGAATTGCTTATGCACGCACCGTTAACGCAGTGGCAGATTATGCACTTCCGACTGACCCGTTGGAGTGGAATCCGACCTGTCATCACAATGACCCGGAGTTGATGCAGAAGGCAGAATACTTTGCAAACTTTCAAAAGAAGCAGTATTTGAAGTTGATGTATGTTTGGGGACACAGCTACGAGTTTGACTTACGGGATAACTGGAATGTGATTGAGGAATTTTGTGCATACATAGGTGGCAGAGAGGATATCTGGTATGCAACGAATATTGAGATTATTGATTATATGGATGCCGCAAAGCGTTTGAAATTCTCTGCGGACAATGAAACGGTGTACAATCCAAGTGCGCAGAGTGTATGGCTGCAGGTGGCTGATAAAAGGTATGTAGAGGTTAAGGGCGGTACCTATGTGGATTTAACTTTGGAATAGAGAATAAAAAACAGAAGAACTAAAACAAATCATGCCGGGAGCGAAGCATTGACTTCATTCCCGGCATATTATTTTTTGTGGTAAGCTCCTGTTTTTTTGTTATCGGCTACCTAAGCGGTATTTGAAGTCCTCGTATCCAAAACGTGCCAACAGCTCATAAGAGCCATCTGTACGAAGTACCCAGATATCCGGAAGTGGCATACCGTTAAACGTATTGTTTTTACAAGTAGAGTAAATTGCCATGTCCTCGAAAAGAAGATAATCGCCCTCGGACAGAGGTTTGTCAAAGCTGTAGTCGTCGATGATATCGCCTGCTAAGCAAGTTGGCCCGCCAAGTCGGAAGGTGTATGCTTTTTCGTCTTTTTCTCCTGAGGCGAATAAAGGTGGGCGATATGGCATCTCGATAACATCCGGTGTATGGCAAGCAGCGGACATATCCAAAATGGCAATGTTGATATCGCCGTTTTTTAAGACATCCAGTACCTGTGTATACAAATAACCGGCGTTTAAGGCGACGGCTTCACCCGGTTCAAGGTAAATCTCTAACTGATAGGTGTCACTCATGTGGCGAATACATTTTTCCAGTAAATCAATATCATAATCCGGTCGGGTAATGTGATGTCCGCCACCCATATTCAGCCATTTTACCTTGTGAAGAATAACTCCGAAGTTTTTTTCTACAGCGTTCAGAGTGACGGCAAGAGCATCTGAATTTTGCTCGCATAAGGTATGAAAATGAATACCGTCCAAAAGGTCAATCAGCTCCGGTGTCATTTCAGCATTCCATTGTGCTAAAGTCGTGCCAAGGCGGCTTCCGGCAGCGCAAGGGTCGTAGATTTCATGACCTTCCTGCGTGGAGCATTCCGGGTTAATGCGCAATCCGATTTCTTTTCCCGCCTGCTTTGCGCGCGCACCGAATTTGCGTAACTGCGAAGGACTGTTGAATACGATATGGTCAGCATAACGCAGTAATTCTTCAAAATCCTGTTCCCGATAAGCCCCGCAGAATACGTGACATTCCTTATCCGGCATATGCTCTGCACCGAGTCTGGCTTCATAAAGCCCGCTTGCCTCTGTACCGGCAAGGTACGGAGCAATCGCTGAGTAGAGGTCATAATTTGAAAATGCTTTTTGTGCAAGCAGAATCTTGCAACCAGTGTCCTGTTGTACTTGTTGCAAGATTGCACAATTCCGAATGAGTGCCGCCTCGTCTAAAATGTAACAAGGCGTCGGAAGTCCGGAAGCAAGCAGTTTAGCCTGAGTCGTTTGTGTCATGGTAGATAATATTCCTTTCGATTTTAATTAGCATAGATGTTTGCAAAACTGTAAAATACTATAATAAGCCCAGCAAATGAACAAAATACAAGCAGGTGCTCTGAGGCCGTCGGTACTTAGGTGCCGTGTTTTGGCACCTTATGTACCGCTACGAGCCGATGGCAGCGAAAGCGTACATGTTTGTATTTTAGTTCATTTTGCTAGGGCGGTTTAGGCGTATTATTTAGTTTTGCAAACACTTGCTTAATCTACCAGTACCGGCGCAAAGCTTTCCTGATGCGGCAGACCGTACTTATCCAGTGCTTCGATATATGGGTCCGGATCAAACTCCTCTACGGTAAATACACCCTTCTTGTTCCACTTGCCGGTCAGAAGCATCAAAGCGCCGCACATTGCCGGAACACCGGTAGTGTAGGAAATTGCCTGTGATTCTACCTCCTTATAGGATTCCTCGTGGTCACAAACATTATAAATATAATAGGTCTTTGGCTTACCGTCCTTCGTACCGGTAAAAATACAACCGATGTTGGTCTTTCCTTTGGTTCTAGGACCGAGAGATGCAGGGTCAGGCAACAGTGCCTTTAAGAACTGAATCGGTACGATTTCTTTTCCCTCGTAGTTGATTGGAGTAGTCGAAAGCATGCCGACATTTTCCAAACAACGCATATGAGTCAGATAACTCTGCCCAAAGGTCATGAAGAAACGGATACGCTTTACGCCCGGGATATTTTGAGCCAGAGACTCGATTTCCTCATGATGAAGCAGATACATATCCTTCTGACCAACCTGGTCGAAGTTATATTCTCTCTTGATACTCATGGCAGGAATCTCTACCCAGTGTCCGTTTTCCCAGTAGCTGCCCGGTGCAGATACCTCGCGCAGATTAATTTCCGGATTGAAGTTGGTAGCAAATGGATAGCCGTGGTCGCCGCCGTTGCAGTCCAAAATGTCAATGGTATCAATCTGGTCAAATTCATGCTTTAATGCATAAGCGCAGTATGCCTGTGTTACACCCGGGTCGAAGCCGGAGCCAAGGAGTGCGGTTAAGCCGGCTTCCTCAAACTTTTTGCGGTATGCCCACTGCCAAGAGTAGTCGAAGTAAGCAGAAAAGCCTTCTTCCTTGCAACGCTTGTCGTAAATGGCGCGCCATTCCGGGTCTTCGATGTTTTCCGGCTCATAGTTAGCAGTGTCCATGTAGTTAACACCGCAGGCAAGGCAAGCATCCATAATGGTAAGGTCCTGATAAGGCAGGGCGATATTCATTACCAGCTCCGGCTTGTAGCTGTTGATTAAATCAATAACCTCCTGCGTATTATCTGCGTCTACCTGTGCGGTGGTAATTTTGGTAGCGGTCTTTCCGGCAAGCTTTGCAGCCAGTGCATCACACTTTGCCTTGGTTCTGCTGGCAATACAAATCTCGGTAAATACCTCACTTACCTGACAACATTTCTGAATTGCTACGGAAGCTACACCGCCGCAGCCGATAATTAATACTCTACTCATAAAATCGTTCTCCTCTCTTTGGAATTAATTTAGGTGATTGCAATACTCAGAAACAATTCCCTAAAGCCCTGTATTATCTTCTATTTTTTAATATCGCAAGCATCAGTTCTCTGACTACCTTACAAGCCAGCGCGGTGCTGGCACCGCTGGCATCTAACATTGGGCTTAGTTCATTGACATCGGCGGCAATGACGTTGCCCTTGCAGACGGTTTCGATAGCGGAAAGTAATTCCATAAAGCTGACACCTCCGGCCTCCGGCGTTCCGGTGCCAGGAAAGGCAGATGGGTCAAGGCAGTCGAGGTCAATTGTAAAATAAATCGGTGCATTTCCGATGGATTTTATTGTTTCTGCAAGTCCGTCAAAATTGAATTTATGAAGGTTGGTATGCGCCTTGGCAAACTGAAATTCTGCCCGTTCTCCGCTGCGGATGCAAAATTGATGAATTCGTCCGTCCCCGATTAAGTCATGACAACGGCGAATCACACAGGCATGACTCAATTTGGCACCCAGATAATCCTCGCGCAAATCCGTGTGTGCGTCAAAGTGAATGATATGTATATCGGGATATTTGTTTAATACCGCGCGAAACGCACCAAGTGTTACTAAGTGTTCGCCGCCAATCAGAAGCGGGAATTTATTATCCTGCAAAATAATAGCTGCACGAGCTTCGATATCGGCTAATGCGGCTTCGGCAGAGCCAAAGCAAAGCTCCAAATCACCGCTGTCAAATACGGCATAATCGGTCAAGTCCTCATCCTGATACGGGCTGTAGGTTTCAAGACCGAAGCTCTCATGGCGGATAGCACAAGAACCGTAGCGTGTGCCGGGACGATAGCTGGTGGTACTGTCAAACGGAGCGCCGAACAGCACAAGAGAAGCGTCCTCATATGCGGCATCGCAGCCGATAAAGGTTTCAATATTAGGGGTAAGCATATATTTCTCCTTTCGCCAATATGCATCTGATAATCTACTCTACTTCTTCTAGCATCTCCTCTAAGAATGCCGGAAGATAGAACGCACCCTTATGCAAACGGGTTGTGTAATATTTGGTGCGAAGGTGCAGCTGATTCCACGCATCCGTATCCAAATCATCAATCGGATGATATTTTTTGCTTGCAAAACCAAATAACCAATAGCCTGCAGCGTAGGTCGGAATATGCGCCTGATAAACGCGGCTAATCGGAAAGGTATGAGCAATGCGCTTATGACTGCGCTGCATTGCATCCGCATCCTGCTTGTAAAAAGGACTTCCCTGCTGATTTACCATAATGCCATCCTCGCGGAGTGCCTTGTAGCAGTTTCCGTAAAATTCTTTCGTGAACAGGCCCTCCGAAGGACCGTAAGGGTCATTCGAATCGACAATAATCAAATCGTATTCGCTGTCGCAATAGCGAATGAACTTGAGTGCATTTTCGTAGTGAATCTGCACGCGCTCGTCATCAAGCTGACAGGCATTACCCGGCAGATACTGGCGACACGCCTCGACTACCATGGCATCCATCTCGACCAAATCAATATGCTTAATGCGGTTATAGCGGGTCAGTTCCTTTACAACACCGCCGTCTCCGGCACCGATAACCAGAACCTTTTCGATATTCTGGTGGACTGCCATCGGGACATGAACAATCATTTCGTTGTATATAAATTCGTCCCGTTCGGTAAGCATTATATTGCCGTCCAAAGAAAGGACTCTGCCGAATTCACGGCTTTCAAAAACATCGATTCGCTGAAAGTCACTCTGCTTGGAGAAAAGCTGTTTTTCAATGCGGATGCTTAGTTTAACATCCGGGGTATGCTTTTCGCTAAACCATAAATCCATGTTCTCCCTCCGTTTCTGTACGATTTTATTTTAATACGTTCAAATGCTCAATTTCAGGATCCTCCGGACCGGTCATGCTACAGCCCTTTTCCTTGGCGTAACGGATATAATTCAGGATATCCGCCGTGATTTTTTCACCCGGAGCAAGAATCGGAATACCTGGTGGGTAGCACATGACAAATTCACTACAGACCATTCCCTCGGTTTCCATAATCGGAAGGCTGATTTTGTCTGCATAAAAGGCTTCCTGTGGACTGGCAACGACCTGTGGCGGGATGTATTCCTGAGTTAACATACCGCTTTTGTCGCGCTGATGCTGTCTGCGGATTTCGGCAAGTGCGCTTACCAGACGTTCTACCTCCTGAATGCGGTCGCCGATGGACAGGTATGCAAGGATATTGCCAATATCACCAAACTCAATTTGAATATCGTAATCATCGCGTAATAAATCATATATTTCGATACCGGCAAGTCCGATATCGAGTGTATGTCCACTCAGTTTAATCGAGTCAAAATCAAATACGGAGTCTCCGTTAATCAGCTCTTTTCCAAAGGCATAATAGCCGCCGATGGAGTTGATTTCATTTCGAGCGTATTCTGCAATTTGTTGTACCTGCTCAAAGATTTTTTCACCGCGCAGGGCGAGATTGCGACGGGAGATATCCAGACTGCTCATCAGCAAATAGCTACCGGAGGTCGTCTGTGTCAGATTGATAATCTGACGGACATAGCCTGCATTGATGTTTGGACCTGCAATCAGGAAGCTGGACTGAGTCAGACTGCCGCCGCTTTTGTGCATGGAGACCGATGCCATATCCGCACCGGCAGCCATGGCAGATACCGGAAGATTCTTACCGAAATAAAAATGGGTTCCGTGTGCTTCATCGGCAAGGCAGAGCATATTGTGCGCATGTGCCAGCTTTACAATTTCACGTAAATCAGAGCAAATACCATAGTAGGTCGGATTGTTGACCAGCACGGCAACAGCATCCGGATGCTCCTTGATAGCGCGTTCGACCTGCTCGCGCTTCATTCCGAGCGAGATACCGAGTCGGTGGTCTACCTCCGGATTTACATAGACCGGAATCGCACCGCACAATACCAAAGCATTAATGACACTGCGATGAACATTTCTTGGCAGAATAATTTTGTCGCCGCGCTTGCATGCAGTCAGTACCATACTCTGTACAGCGCTGGTGGTACCGCCGACCATCAGAAAGGCATGTGCAGCACCGAAGGCTTCCGCTGCCAGCTGCTCCGCTTCCCGGATGACGGAAATCGGGTGGCAGAGATTATCTAATGGCTTCATGCTGTTGACATCGACCGATACGCATTGCTGCCCGAGGAATTCGGTCAGCTCCGGGTTGCCGCGTCCGCGTTTGTGTCCCGGTACATCGAAGGGTACAACACGCATTTGGCGAAACTGCTCTAAGGCCTCGTGAATCGGTGCACGATTCTGGTCCAATGGGATAGAAGATTTTGATGAATTCATGGCAGGCTCTCCTTGCTTTATTTTAAGGCGATTGTGAAGATGAAAAGCAGATGGTAAACCTGTCGAAAGAGCTGTTAGAAAATAGATGCTAACAAAACAAAAAACAGGCATACGCATCAACGCAGCCTGTATATATCACATTAACTGAATAAAGTGTTAAAGTTACACGAAAAAACACTACTACGGAAAAAAGAAAAAGTATTTCCGCAAAAATATTCAGTGTCTGGATTCGGAAGGATCAGAGTCTATATAGCAATCACTTTTACTACTCTTATTGACCGTTTCACAAGTCTGCGCATCGCACAATTCGGTTATGAAGTAACCAACTTATAAAATTTGAGCTTTTAACTCAATCAATAAGGCAACCTGACGTTGCCAATCGGCAGTGGACCCGGCTGTCCGTATGGCCTCGACTCGAAAAGAGTGGTCCTGATAATTGCTTGGAAAGACTCTACTACAGTATCATTCCAAAGTGCTGTTATCATACCATTAAATATATCAGTTGTCAATAAAAAAATATCTTGTTTTTGGTAGGGAATCATATTATGTTTGCAGAACTTAGGCGGGTTTGGTTGACGTGATAGTTGGATAGATGGTAAAATATGAACTACAAGGGGGGACCAGGGATGTAATGGTTCGGACATTTGGTGATTTGGAAATGGAGGCGAGTATGAAACAGGGATTAAAGTGGACAGGTCTGGCAGTGGGGAATTTAGTAGCGACGGCAGTATTTGGAGTGGCTGCAATGGGCTTGATGTTTTCAATGTTTGCGGTAGGAACGGTGCTTGCGGCTATTTTGTTATGCGGCTGTCTGGTGCTGTCAGAGCGTGTTTGGAAGTGGTGCCGAAATGCGTGGAAGCTAAAACCGATGATGTTTTTGCTTTTGACAAAGCTGCCTTCGCTTGTGATAGGCGGTATAGGAATGTATGTGGTTGAAAGGATGAGCGCAGCGGGCTACTGGGCAGGCGAATGGTTTGGCGGCTTGACGGAAACGTTGTTTTTTATGGGACTTACGGCAGCCGGAGGTGCAATGCTTGGCGGCACACTGATTGTTTGGTTGTGCAGATATGTGCGTGAACGGCACAATAGACGTTAGAGAAGAGGAAGCGCAGATGATAAAAAATATTATTTTTGATATGGGAAATGTGCTTTTGGACTATGACCCGGAGGTATCGTTACGGCATTATCTGGAGAAGGAAGAAGATAGAGCAGTGATTCGGCGGGAGTTGTTCGGCGGTCCGGAGTGGAAGCTTGGAGACAAGGGGGATATTACACCGGAGGAGCAGTTTGAGCGCATAGCGGCGCGGATTCCGAAGCATTTGCATGAAGCTTTGCAGAGTTGCATCGACCACTGGGATATGTGTATGCTGCCAATTCCGGGGGCAAGGGAGTTTTGTGATTATGTAAGGGCAAAGGGCTATGGTGTATATGTGCTGTCCAATGCGGATTATAAGTTTTATCGGTATTTTCCGAATTTTAAACCGTTTGAATTTTTTGACGGTATTGTGGTATCTTCGGATATCCATGTGATTAAGCCTGCAGCAGAAATCTACGAGTATATATTGGAGAAGTACGCGCTGGTGCCGGAGGAGTGCCTGTTTATTGATGACAGGGAAGAGAATGTAAAGGCGGCACAGGATGTCGGTATTCAAGGCTGTGTTTTTCAAATGAATTATGAGGAAATCCGTGAGCGGTTCGGATTGTAGGGAAGGAAGGTATTCCAAGGTTATGAAATGACCGGAGGGATGCCTTTTTTGTTTGTAATTCTGCACAAAGGATGGTGTAATTTTTCTGTTATCTTGCTCTGGGCTTTTTTCTTGCTTTTACAGATGCTTATATGATATGCTTTTGCAAGAAGTACTTCTTAGGAATTCTATAAAATAAGTAAAGTCTTTTATCTATCGTTTTCATTTTTATCCGGGTAAAATCGTTTTTAAAAATTCAAGCAATAAGGGAGGAATTTAATGATTAATAATACGAAGAAGAGTTTTGGGCAGGAGCAGGATATATTGCACATTCGTAGCTACAAAGATACGTTGTTTCGGTTGATTTTCCGAGAAAGAGAAAATCTGCTCAGCTTATATAATGCAATGAACAAGACGAACTATACCAATCCGGAAGATTTGGAGATTGTCACGTTGGAAAATGCAATTTATATGGGGATGAAGAATGATGTGGCGTTTTTGCTCTATGATGAGTTGTATCTGTATGAACACCAGTCAACTCCAAATCCAAACATGCCGCTGCGTGATTTGTTTTATATTGCACGAGAATATGAAAAGTTGATTGATAAAAAAGCAATCTATCCCAGTGTTCCGGTGCAAGTGCCTACACCGCATTTTGTTATGTTTTATAATGGTTCAATAAAGGAACCGGAAAGCAGAATATTACGCTTGTCCGATTTGTATACCAAGCAGGAGGAGAAACCGGAGTTGGAGTTAATTGTTCAAATGCTGAATATTAACTTTGGAATGAATCGAGAGATATTAGAACGTTGCAAATTGCTTCAGGATTATGCGAAATATGTGGACAGAATTCGAAAACATGCTATACTATTACCTATAGAGGAAGCGGTAGAACAAGCAACAAAGGAATGTATAGATGAAGGCATTCTGACAGAGCTTTTAACAAAGTATCGTCGGGAGGTAATTCAAGTGAGCATATTTGAATTTGATGCAGAAAAAGAATGGAAATTAATGCGGGAAGCAGAACGGGAAGCTGCAAGGAAGGAAACTTGGAAAGAAGCATATACAGAAGGAATAGAAGCAGGTAAGGCAGCAGGAATAGCAGAAGGAATAGCAGAAGGCGAAGCGATGGGTTGCAGAAAGGGTGAAAATCGGTTTGCAGAGCTTTCGGCGAGGCTGTTAAAGGAGAATCGGGTACAGGATTTGCAGCGGGCAACGCAGGACGAAGAATATCGGCAGCAGCTGTATGCAGAACTGAATTTGTAGAATTTGGTTTGGAACGATTGAAAATAGTGGAATTTTTTGGTATACTCTTATTATGACTATGGTTAGTACAAAAGAGATAGATTCAGTTTGTGAAACAAAGGATTGACGTATATTTCAGTATGATGTAAAATATTATAGAAAAGAGTAAAATATATTGAAACATCAAGAATTGTCGTCTTTGCGATAACACAGAATGGAGGAAATGATACATGGAACGATTGATTGCACAGTACAGGTTTGACCAGACAGCGAATCCGGGTATGGATGCAAGCGGAAACGGTTTTCATGCGAAGGCTTGCGGTACCAATGCACCGGTAGTTTGTGAGGTAGCAGGTAGAATGGCAGCAAAGTTTGCGGGAGGTCCATCCGGTACCTCTTATTTTGAATTACCATCCGGTATTTTAAAGAACGTCAGTGACCAGAATGGTATTACGGTAACTGCCTGGGTAAACTTTGAAAAGGGACGTAATGTATGGGAGCGTGTGTTTGACTTTGGACGGAGTCAGGCAGGTCCTTATATGTTTATGACGAGAAATTTCCGTGGTGTATGCTTCAAAAACGGAGATTTGGCAGCGGACCCGGCGAGTGCGTATCCGCTTGGCGAATGGGTGTTTGTAGCGATGACAGTATGCGGTACAAAGTCCGGTACGGTGGGCAATGCAGGTCCATGTATTTATGTGAATGGTGAGCTGGCAGCAGACGGACGTATCAGTCAGACGACCAGTGGTACCTATAAGAAGCTGCAGGAGTGGTTTGCGACCTTTGCAGAGGAAGAAAATTATAGCAACAATTATATTGGTAAGTCCCAATTTGCAGCAGACGGAGATTTCTCCGGTGCAATCGCAGATTTCCGTATTTATGGAGATGCGCTGACGGCGGATGAGATTATGGATCAGATGTGTGAGTCCTTGACCGATGAACAGATTGTTGTGCCGGCAGCAGAGAAGTATTTGGATATTAAGCAGCGCATTGTAACAAATGAGCTGGAGCTTCCGACCAGTCTGCTGGGTGGCAGAGTACAGGTGCTTTGGGAGTCGGATAAGCCGGAGGTATTAGGCGCTGATGGTAAGCCGGGTAAGGTAGAAGCACCGGAGACCGTAACTCTGACCGCAAAAGTAATGCGTGGTGAGGCAAATATAGTGCGTACCTTTGCATTGACGGTGCTTCCGAAGGATACGGCAGCGTATACCTTAAATATCCATGAGGACAAGCCGGTGCTGGATATCAGTGAGACCTTGTACGGATTATTTTACGAAGATATTAACAATGCAGCAGACGGCGGTATCTATGCAGAGATGATTCAGAATCGTTCGTTTGAGGCGTTTCGTTTTGATACCTACAATTTTAATTCCGGAGAAAATGGTATTTCGACGGGCAGAAATCGTCAGCCGCTGGCTGGCTGGTATGGCACGCTGGATAAGCTTACCGTACAGACAGAAGGCAGCTTAAATGAATATTTTGGTTTGCAGGATGCAGAGACCAATGCGGTTTATGTGACAGCAGCGGACGGAGCAGTGATTACCAATCGCGGTTTCTCGGATACCAACCAAAACTACGCAATGTTTGTAAAGGAAAAAGAGGCATACGATTTTACGATTTGGGCAAAGGCAGAGAATGCAGCCGAGATTACCGTGCGTTTCCTGACCGCAGAAGGTGTACAGAATGGTAATACCGTGACGATTCAGGTGCAGGGCGGCTGGCAGAAGTACGGTGTGGCTGAGAAGCTTGTGCTGACACCGGAGCAGACCTGTCTCGGACAGATTGAATTAAGCTTTGCGGGCGAGTGTTCGATTGATATGGTATCCCTGTTCCCGGAGAAGGTATGGGGCGCAGAGGAGGAGGCAATCTCTGAAACCGCACACGCAAACTATTTAGGCAATCCAAACTATCGTTTGAGAAGAGATTTGGTTGAGATGATGGCAGATTTGCATCCGACCTTCTTACGTTTCCCGGGTGGTTGTATCTCGGAGGGTTCTTATATCTGGGACAACGTATATGACTGGAAGGATTCTGTTGGTGATGTTGAGGTTCGTAAGGAAAACTTCAATGTCTGGGGCTATATGATGACACTCGGACTTGGCTATATGGAATATTTCCAGCTGGCAGAGGATTTACATGCGACTCCGCTTCCGGTTATGGCATGCGGTGTGCTTTGTCAGGCTCGTTCGGATTATGCGAATCCGGCAGGCGGCAGCTTACAGGAAAAATACATTAAGAACTTTACCGATTTGATTGATTTTGCGATTAGTACCGACTATGAGGGCAATGAGTGGGCAGCACTCCGTAAGAAGATGGGTCATGCGGCACCGTTTGATTTGCACTATTTAGGAGTAGGTAATGAGAACTGGGGCGAGGAATTCTATGCAAGCTTTGAGGAATTCTATGAGCAGATTACTTCTTATGTAGAGAAGAATTATCCGGGCTATGAGCTGCATATCATGTCCACCGTAGGTGCACAGGCAGATGATACGGCATATCAGGAGGGCTGGAAGTATTTAAGCGGTCATATGAAGGGCGGCGCTACTGTTCGTTTTACCGACGGCAAGGAAAGCTTTGATAAAGAAGTAACCTGGTATCAGTATCAGAAGGATTTCATGGAAACGATTGCAGACGAGCATTACTATCGCTCAAATGAATACTTATTGGAAAATGCAGACCGTTACAACTATTACGACCGTGCATATCAGGCAGACGGCAGTGTGCAGGATGAGCGTATCAGTAAGGTATTTGTAGGTGAGTATGCTTCCAACGACAAGAATACATTGGCGGGAGCAGTAGCAGAGGCAGCAGTCATGACCGGCTTCGAGCGTAACTCGGATGTCGTACGTTTAGCAGCCTATGCACCACTGTTCAACAAGGTACTGACCGACGGAACCTACCGTTGGACACCGGACTGCATCTGGTTTGACGATGAGACGGTATGGCGTACACCAAATTACTTTGTACAGCAGATGTTTGCAAAGTATCTTGGTAAGAAGCTGTTGCATACGACAATGGCGACTTGGGAAGCCGGAGCCAAGAAGGAGTGCCAGCCTGCAGGCGGCGTAAGTATTACGACCGGTCGTGCGGATGTACTGGTAAAGAAGCTTACGGTGACTTCAAATGCAGACCGTGCGGTTGTATTTGAGCAGGATTTTGCAGACGAGCTGGCGGCAGAGTGGATTACCCTGTCTGGTACTGCGGTAGAAAAGACGGCACAGGGTCTGGTGATTAAGGCAGCAGCAGACGGTGTGGCAGGCTTATGGTTTGACCGGGCTTTTGAGAATGTGACGGTAACTGCAGTCGTAGAGCGAGTTGCAGGCGAGGATGGATTCCGTCTGGGCGTTGGCGTAACCGATATGGGGAAGGCAAAGAATGCGTTAGAATATGTAGTAGGCTGTGCAGGCAAGACTGCAGTGAAGGTATTCAAGGATGGCGTAGAAGGCTATACAATGGGAGATTTCTCCTCCAGTACCGCAGCGGGCAATCTGCGTGCAGCATTGGATGAGGTCGTAGAAAGCGGCAAGGAATATACCATCACAGTAAATTATGGCGGAACTTTCGCAAAGCCGGGTGAGGCAGCGGTAGCAGAAGCATATGTGGCAGAGGGCTACGGTGCTTATCCGCATCTGATTTGTTCTCATACTGCAGCAGAGGTAGAGAGCAGAGTGCTTGATATGAAGCTGGAGACCTATACGAAGGAACTGTTTACCTCTACAACGGCGGATGAGGCAAAGGTATATACGAAACTGGTAAATCCGGATTCCTATGAGAAGCAGGTAGAAATCTGTTACAACAATGCGGCAACCGCAGAAGCAGAGATTATTTGTCTGACCGGAGCGAAGGAATTGGTTAAGGTTCCGAATGTGAATAAGAAGAATGCAGAGAAGGTAGTACCGGTGGCACAGAAAGCAACCGTAACACAGGGTAAGTTAGTGTTAACCCTGCCTGCAAATTCCGTTTCGGTGGTAGTAAAAGCACGCGCGTAGAGCAAAATTTGCTAAAAATTAAGAAAAACTTAAAGGATAGCAAAAGAATTAGCAGATGGGTTATTATTGCGAAAATTTTCCACTGTTAAAATGAAACAAGGAGCAACCGCCCACCTGATGATGGGCGGTTTTTCTCAAAAAAGCTTAAAAAGCATTTTGAAAACGAGAGATAAATAGGAGTGTAGCAATGAAGGACAGAAAAGAGAGGTTCAATGAAATATATGAGAGATACAAGGACGCTATGTATCGTTGTGCTTACTCGATTCTGAACAACGAAAGCGACGCACTGGATGCGGTTCAAAATGCATTCATTCGTCTGTATGAGCATATGGATACAGTGATGAAAGCAGACGAGAAGGATGGCAAGGAAGAAGCATATGTTATGACAATTACGAGAAATGCCGCTCGTGATTTGTATGTCAAAAACAAAGCGAGTGTTTCGCTTTTCTACAATATGCTGGAGGACAAGGATTTCTTGAGAAAATCGCTGGGAGGCAGTTCGGCCGGTTCCAGAGCGGAAAGGATGAAGGAAGTGGCGTTGCAGGAATGCCTGCGGGAGGTTAATGACGATTACAACCATATCATTTCGTTGTATTATTACCAAGGGTATAGCTTAAAGGAAATTGCAGAGTTGTATGAGATTACGGAGCAATCCGCAACCGTTCGATTGCATCGTGCAAGAAAAGCCGTGGAACGTGTCTTGAAAAAACTCGGTTACTACGAACAATTAAAGAGAGAATGGAAGGATAGAGATGAGAAGTAGTGCTTACTTCCCATTGCTTTTTCCAATTAACTGTGTTATTCTTTTAACAAAGGCGGGTTTTCGTTTTGAAGATTCGTGAGCAAATAGGTCAGAGATACCACAAGAAAAGAGGTTACGAAGATGAGCAAGGGATTTGATGAATTAATTTCCAAGGTAACTACCAAAAAGAAGGTAGCAGTAGCAGTAGCACAGGATGCTCCGGTGCTTGAGGCAGTAAATGCAGCAAAGGAGCGCAACATCGCAGATGCCATTCTGGTAGGTGATGTAGACAAGATTCAGGAAATTGCAAATGAATTAAAGATTGATTTGAGCAGCTATGAGGTAATTGATGTAAAGGACTCATATGAGGCTGCCCTGACTGCTGTAAAGCTGGTACATGAGGGCAAGGCTGATATGTATATGAAGGGTCTGATTGATACCAAGAGCTTTTTGAAGAGCGTATTGGATAAGGAAGTAGGTCTGCGTACCGGCAAGCCGCTTTCTCATGTATGTGTATTTGAGATTAAGGGAATTGATCATTTATTGTTCTTAGCAGACGTAGCATTTATGCCATATCCTACCTTAGAGGACAAGAAGGTTATCATCGATTATACCGTAGATGTAGCCAGAGCTTGTGGCGTAGAGTGTCCGAAGGTAGCTCCGTTGGCTGCGGTAGAGGTAGTAAATCCAAAGATGCCGGTTACCGTAGAGGCAGCAGAATTGACCCGTATGAACGAGGAAGGCGAAATCAAGAACTGTATCGTAGACGGACCGCTGTCCTTAGACCTTGCGATTGATCCGGAGGCTGCAAAGCATAAGGGTGCGGAGAATCGTAAGATTGTCGGTGATGCAGATATTCTCCTGTTCCCGGATATCCATGCAGGTAATTTGTTATACAAGGCGATTGTTCGTCTCTCTGACTTCAAGAATGGCTGTATTCTGACCGGAACCAAGGCACCGGTTATCTTAACCAGCCGTTCGGATTCCTTTGAAACAAAAGTAAATTCGATTGCATTGGCTGCAGTAGTAGCACAGGAGTTAAATCGTTAATCATAAGGAGGATTTCATATGTCGATTAAGAGTTTAATTATCAATCCGGGTTCTACCTCCACCAAGATTGGTGTATTCGAGGATGAAACCCTGTTATTCGAAGAAACCTTACGTCATTCTACGGAGGAGCTGGCACCATATGCATCCATCGTAGACCAGAAGGACTTCCGTAAGGAAATTATCGTTTCTTTATTAAAGGAAAAGAATTTTGATGTAAATTCTCTGGATGTGGTTGTCGGCAGAGGTGGTCTGTTGAAGCCGATTTTGAGTGGTACTTATGCCGTAAGCGATGAGCTGTTGGCAGATTTGAAGAAGGGCGTGCAGGGTGAGCATGCGTCCAATCTCGGCGGTCTCTTAGCTCGTGAGATTGCAGATTCGATTGGTGTACCTTCGTATATTGTAGACCCGGTAGTAGTGGATGAGCTGATGCCTGCGGCAAGATTGTCCGGTGTACCGGAGCTTCCGCGTATCAGTATTTTTCATGCGTTGAATCAGAAGGCAGTAGCAAAGCGTTACGCAAAGGAGATTGGCAAGCCATACGAATCTCTGCGTCTGATTGTAGTACACATGGGTGGCGGTGTTTCCGTTGGTGCGCATATCGACGGTAAGGTAGTGGATGTATTTAACGCATTGGACGGTGACGGTGCATTCTCTCCGGAGCGTGCAGGTTCGGTACCAAACGGCGGTCTGGTACGTCTGTGCTTCTCCGGTAAGTATACCGAGAAGGAAGTTACCAAGATGCTTGTAGGTAAGGGTGGCTTCAATGCATATCTTGGCACCAATGATATGCGTGAGGTAGTAAAGATGGCGAAGGCCGGTGATGAGAAGGCTGCATTGGTTTACGATGCGTTTGTCCTGCAGGTAGCAAAGGATATCGGTTCGATGGCATGCGTACTGGACGGTAAGGTAGACCAGATTGTAGTTACCGGTGGTATCGCATACAATGCAGGTGTAGTAGAGGCATTAAAGACAAAGGCAGGCTTTATTGCTCCGTTTACGGTATATCCGGGTGAGGATGAGCTGCTGGCGTTGGTACAGGGTGCGCTTCGTGTAATGAATGGCGAAGAGAAGGCAATGGAATACTAATATTTGCTTCCTGTATACTGTTGAGTATGGAAAGCGATGAGTGATTTGCCGGAAGACGCTTTGGAATGGAGGAGTTGGATGGAACAGAAGAGAGAACATCAGCAGGAAGAAGAGTTTTTGACTGAGTTGGGTCAACGCTATACTGAACAGCAGGAAGAAGAGCGGAATCGTTTGTCGGAGTTGAAGGCGCCAAAGGCGTTGGATGACTGGTTTCAGGAATTCCGCGATAAAACATTTGAACAGGAGGAAGCCGCTGCCGAATTGTCGGCAGGGCTTCCGGAACGTATTTCGAACAACAAGAGGAAGAGCAGTACTGCGACTGTCTTAAAGCGTGTCGCAGTGTTTGCTCTGATTTTGCTTGGAGTGGGTGTCTTGGGCGCAAGCATTCGCGCGGAAGCATTTCCATTTGATTTGTGGAAAATCTTTACCAAGGATGAAGGAACGAATGTGGTGATAGAGAATACGGATAAGATGTATGAAATGGATTATTATTTGTCATCCAATTGGTACGGATTTTATGTACCGACGTATTTGCCGGAAGGGTATGAGTTTGTAGAGGAATCGATAAAAGATAGATTTGGAGAACTGATTTTTAAATCTGATAAAAAGACATTAAAATTTTATATTTTTTATAATGGGACAGTTACGGCTATAGACACAGAAAAGGCAGGATATAGTTTGTTACAGGTCAATGATGAAGATTTATACTACTCTGTTAGCCAAGAAGGACAAATGGCAACCGCTTATATCGATGGATATACTATAAAAATGTCCTATCAGGAAGTTTTGGATGATGAAATTGAAAAAATTTTTATAAATTTGAAAAAAAATTTAAATTAGGTGTAATGTTTTTGTGTTTTTTTCGGTTATATATAGTGTAAGACAAAACGAAAGGAAAAAAACACAATGAGAAACAGAAAAAAGTTAGTTGCAGTTTGTATGTTGTTGGCGCTTCTTGTTACAATAATGCCGCAAGAGTGTGTAAAAGCGAGTGAGGGGCAAGAAACTACATCCATAGTACAACCGCGTTATAGTAATTTGCAGGATGCGACATTAGGGTTTGGTGTAGATGAGAATGGGTTAGCAACTGGTGCAGTAGTTTGTTTGTATTATGGTTCTTGTACTGATTATGTGCAGATTCGTTTTCAATTACAAAGATATACTGAGGCAGAAGGTTGGACTTCGATTTATACGACAATTACGAATGTACATGAGAATCCAGCAACTAATACCTTTTCTCGAAATGTAACCAAGGGTTATACCTATCGTACCGTAGCTACGTTAGATTTTTATTATAACGGTGAGATTGCAGAAAGAGTTGTAATCCCAAGTGTTACAGACACCTATTAGTCTGTGACGATGAGCACTAGGCTCATCACATTTAAATTTGCCGATATCAAATTTTTGTATACCATGCCGGAAAAGCCTGTCCTTCGGGACAGGCTTTTCCATTTGTAGAGAAGTGGGATGTATAGCTGTATTTGCCTTGTAAATGACATAAAGCAGCCATATAATAAAAATGTAAGTAGTAGTCGGTTTAGGTAATATTTTTAAGGTTTATAAGTTTGAGGAAAGGAAAAAGTGAGGAGAGATATTGGAGAAAATCAGTGCGTTTGGTGCAATTACGAATACAGGTTCAGAAGAAGCGATAAAACATGCAGAAATGTATTACAGAGAAATACGGAGTTTTACTACTGATGTACAAAGAATATCTAACAACACCGAGTTTTCGTATGAACAGATATTATTAGTGAAAAATTATTTGTTCATGGATAAGCACGTGTTAGAGAAAGGGACAGAGCCACGATATTTTGATGCATGTTTTGAGATAGCTGAGTCATGGCAACGGTTGGCAGGTATGGCTTCGGAAATTCAGCCTCATGACATTGTGCTGATAAAACATGAATTAATGGAGATGGAACTTGTTGCCAAAGGATATTCACAAGAAGATGCACATATCATAACGAATAAGCTATATAATTATACTGAAGATAGTGATGCTTATTATTATGAATTAAGTATAAAAAGTGGAAAAGACTCTATAAATAGCGGAGCGATTCGTAGAAGATTGGATAATACAACTCATTAAGGAAGTGAAACTATGGTAACGATGAAAAATATTCGAATTGAGGACAACCAAATATTTATAGATTGTTATAAAGAAGGTTTGGAAGAAGGCTATTTTTCCTTGGTAATAAATAATCAGACCTATGAAATTATTTATTCTTCATTGGACAGGCCGAGTATTTATTCGCGTCAAGTAGTTTCAAAAATTGTAGAGCTGCGAAAGGTGAGCTATGCGCTGCCGACAGAGGCGAAATCTGTTTGGTGTTAAAATGAATAGGACGATTGCTAAAAATAGACTTGCTTATTATAGGTAAGTCTATTTTTAGATAATTATTAAAAAACGTCACAACGAAACATTTCGTTAGTTTACGAAAACTTTCACGAAAATAAAATAATACATTGCAAGTTAAGAGAAAAACATTTAAAATGGTAGTAACGGCTGTGAACAGGCATCCTTTTTGCCTGTCCGCAAAATAAAATATCACATTTAAAAAGGAGAGTAAGGTTATGAATTACGGTTACTTTGATGAAGTGAACAAAGAGTATGTAATCACGAAGCCAAACACCCCGGCACCTTGGGCAAACTACTTAGGTTCCCCGGCATACGGTGCAATCATTTCCAACAATGCAGGCGGTTACAGCTTTGTAAAGAGTGGTGCAAACGGTAGAATTATCCGTTATCATTTTAACAGTGATGATACACCGGGTAGATATGTATATTTAAGAGATGATGAGACGAATGATTTCTGGTCTGCTTCCTGGCAGCCGGTTGCAAAGCCTCTGGATGTATATAAGAGCG